>CAXUJE010000669.1:0-2003 GCA_964251035.1 uncultured Acetobacteraceae bacterium | reverse complement strand
GAACGGTGCGCGGATCACGCTCGGAATACCCGGGCGGCTTCGTCGGAATCCGCAGCCTGCGGCAGAACCAGCTTCCCAACCGCGTGCTCGCCGACCACGGCGCCATTGTCACCGGAACATCGACCCGCCGCGGACGGAAACCTACGCCAAGCTGTGTGGGCCGTCGTCGGAGAGGTCGGCTTGTCCATGGTGCAGGTCATCGTCTCCGAGATCGGCATCTCGCGCAAACCACCTGGTTTCGCTGACATGGGCCGGTTTCCAACCGCGGGGCGCCTGATCTCCTGGGCCGGACTATGCCCCCGCAACGACGAGAGTGCGGGCAAGCGACGCTCCACCCGGCTGCGCAAAGGGGCGGCCTGGCCGACGCCCCCGAGGCGCGCACGGCACAGGCCGGGGCGGAGGCGCTGCGCCGCCAGCGGCTCCGCCGTCGTGCTGCGATGGCGGCTGCCGCGGACTGGCTGGAGCGGCGGCACCAGCTCGGGCGCAGCGTCTTCGCGCGCGGACGTCCGGACACCGGGAGGTTGGGCGCCCGCCGACGCCGCTGACCTGCTCGATGGCGGCGAGACCGACGACCCGGCAGCCGCCGTAGAAGCGGCGAGCGGCGCCGGGGACGTGCCCCCCTGTCGCGGGCGGCGACCTCGCCGACCTGCTGCGCGCCTGCCTGGCGGCGCTGCGCCTGCCGCCGCACGCCGAGTGCGGGCGATGCTCGATCTGCAAGCGGTGCAGGGCGTGCGCCGCCTCGACCAGCGTGCCGCGGCGTCCCAGCATCGCGTCGCCGATCTCCATCAGCCGCAGGTTCGGCCAGGCCTTCTCGCGCAGTTCGTGGACCCGTTCCAGGACCGCCGCCGCCGGCTGTCCCGGCAGAGCCTGGGCGAGGATCAAGGCCATGCAGGCCGTCGAGCGGGAGATGCCGGCGTGGCAATGGACGAGCAGGTGCGCCGTGGCTTTGGGCTCGGCCAGCAGGTCGCGGCCGAGCGCCAGGACGCGCCCGACGTGCTCGGGCTGCGGCAGGAGGAGGCCGGGCGTGTCGTCGATGACGTCGTGGAAGCGCACCTCCAGCTTCCGGTGCTCGCCGAAGGCGCCGAACGCCTCGGGCACGGGATGGTCGGGGTCCAGGACCGAGAGGACGTGGCTGGCGCCCGTGCGGCAATGCCCGGCCAGCTCCCCGATGCCGCAGACGGTGATGCCGAAGGGAAGCGCTGCGCTGCTCATGGGGCTCCTGCCCGGTGTTCCCGAGCATCACCATGGGGCAGGGCGGCAGAGATCGCCAGGGCATGCCCGCCATGGCAAGGCCTCGGCCTTGGGCCCGCACGACGTTGCGAGCGCCTGGCCTCGCCCGCAAGCGGGCCTGGAACCGACTTGCCCTCAGAAGGGCCAGCGCGACTGGGCGCCTTCTGCCCGGGCCGCCACCAGCGGCTTCGCGATGCCCTGGTTCGGGCCGTCCTGCGCGGCTGTCCGTTTGATGGCGGGCCAGTCGAGCCGCACCCGGTCCGTCGTGCGGTCCCGATGCGCCGTTGGCTTGTCCAGAACAAAGGCACCCGCCTCGGGAGAGGGCTGCGCCGCCTCGTCCGCTGGTTTGCCGGGATCAAGGTCCGGCTGTGCGGGATCGCTGTCCGCCATCGTCCGTGGCCGGACCGCCGACGCTGGCCGCCGACGGCAGCTCGGGCGACGGCGCGGCAGCCTTCGGCTTGCGGCCTCGCCGGGCCGGAGCGGCGGCGTCAGGGCTGGGTCTTTGGCTTGCGGGCCGTGCGTGGGTTTCCCCGGTCGGGGACGGCCCGATACGGTGTTCCCGCGGCTTCGGCAGCAACCAGCACGCGAGGCCTCTCCACCGGCGATCAAACTCGTCGCGTTGCCTGCACGGACAAGCGGAACAAGGGGGAGGGCCCGCAGCCGCCGAGGATGGACGCCGCCCCCCGGCGCGCAACAGGCCAGGGCTGCGGCTTCTCCGGGCTAGGGCGGTGTCAGTGTTGGTATGACACGTTGCTGGTTTTGGCGCTCGGCTG
>CAXUJE010000668.1:0-2010 GCA_964251035.1 uncultured Acetobacteraceae bacterium | reverse complement strand
CGAGCGCGGTGCAGCCCAAAGCGAGAATGCGCAACGTTTTGTGACCTGGACTCATTGGGTTCCCTCCCTTCGGGCACAGCCATGTTGGCGCGTGCCTCGGTTTTAAACTCGGTGCTGATCGGCATGGCGCGTCGAGCGCCCAGTTCTGCGTCCCGATCAGCCAGGCTTGTTCCCAGAAACTGCAAGCTGCACTTGCTCGATGTCTTGATCGTGCCGGCCGTCGCGGACGGGGCACAGGCGTCACCTCCAGACGTATGCTCAACGGAAGTTCGGGCGATTACAAACGATTAATTGTCAGTCACGTGTGAGGAAATCTCACCCGTCCGGGGCGGGAACTCGGCCGGGCGCGGCCTGGCACCTCGGCGGCTGCCTCTTGCGTGCCCCGCTGCTGCAACTCGGCGACGAGCCAAGCGGTGAGCGCACCCGTGTCAGGGCGCGTCCTCAGATGCGGGGCGATCCAGAGGACGAGTTTGTGAGGGCCGAGGACGAAACCGAACGGCGCGACGAGCTTGCCGGACTGCAAGTCGTCGAGAACGAGGAGCTTGGGCACGATCGCCACACCCAGGCCACAGCACGCAGCCTGTATCAAGAGGTAGTGGTGCTCGTAGGCTTGCTGGGGCGAAAGGGAGAAGTCCTGGCGGCAGGCGCAGGTCCACTCCTCCCAAGCGCCAGGGCGGGTTTTCGGCGCGAGCAGCCGGCAGCGGGCGAGGTCGGAGGGCAAGCGCATTCCGGCGTCTTCGAGGTACTCCGGCGAGCAGACCGGCCCGATCCACTCCGCGATGGCGTCCTGGATGACGACATCCTTGGGAGGTTGGATCATGCTGTTGCGGATCGCCACGCTGATCTCGTCCCGGATGAAATCGATGCGGTCGTAGTTCATGTTGAAGCGCAGCTCGATGTCCGGATGGCGGTCGTGGAAGTTGCCGAGACGCGGGATCAGCCAATACATCATGATCGTGGCCGAGCAGGACAGCGTCAGCGGGCCGGGGCGCAGTTGCGCAACGGCCGACTCGATTAAGGCGAAAGCGCCGGAAAGCTCCGCCGCCAATCGCGCACCCTCCGGCGTGGCCTGGACGCTGCGCGCGTCCCGCTGCAGCAAAGGCAGCCCAAACGTGTCTTCGAGGCTCTTCACGTGCCGGCTGATCGCGCCATGGGTGACGGCGAGTTCCCCGGCGGCCGCCGACATGCTGCGCAGCCGGGCAGCCGCTTCGAAAGCCCGGAGTGCGTTCAAAGACGGCCGTATGGTGCGCACGAGCGGTTCCTACTCCGGTGTGGGTGGGGATCATGGGCGCGTACAGGCCACCGTAGCACCGGCTTGGCGACTTTGCCCTGATCGATCCCGCCGGCGGCGGCGTTGCACGGATGTTTGCGGGCCATGTCCAAGGGCGGTTGATCTTCTCTATGGTTCTGCGGCTCTCCCGTGTTTTGCGCGGATCGTAGCGGTTCTGCATTGACGTGGGGAAGCGGCGGCAACCGTGGCCATGGAACAGGGCATGAACGAGCTTTGTCCCATGCCGGGCTGCTGCGTCGAGGCGATTACGCCGGACGGCTCCAACCTGCTTTCCATCGCCGCCCACGGCAGCCGACCCGATGGCTGCTGCCCGGATTGCGGGCGTGCCGGCCAGGCCGTTTGTGGTTCTGTTGCAAGCCACAGGACAGGCCGTGATGGGGTAGAACGTCGCCAGGCGATGCGATGGGATCGGTATGACCGCGGCGGGGCAGGGCGGCGGGTTCAAGGGGCGGCACTTCACGTCCGAGGTGATCCTGTGGGCGCTGCGCTGGTATCTGGCCTTCCCGATCAGCTACCGCGACCTCGCCGCCATGCTGTCGGATCGCGGCGTCACCGTGGACCACACCACCCTGTTCCGTTGGGTGCAGGCCTATGCCGCTGAGCTGGAACAGCGGGTGCGCCGTCACCTGCGGCCCTGCACCGGATCCTGGCGGGTGGACGAGACCTACATCAAGGTCAAGGGCGCTTGGACCTACCTGTATCGCGCGGTCGACAGCCTC
>CAXUJE010000667.1:0-2012 GCA_964251035.1 uncultured Acetobacteraceae bacterium | reverse complement strand
AGTGAGGCGGCGACCTGCGTGCGGCTCCAGCCGAACTCCTTGGACAGCGGCTAGACGGACACGCCGAAGGTGTAGACCAGCAAGGTGCCGATCGAGAACAGCAACCCGAACGCGGACGCCGCAACGACGGTCCATTCCCGGTCGGCCAGCGCGGCAGGGCCGGGCTGAGTTGCTTGAGCTGCTATGGAGCCATTCGCCACGTCGTTCCTCCTGGGTCCTGCCGCATGTTTGCCGCGGCTTGGACGAGTTTTCCGAAGCGCCAGGCGACGGGCAGTGGATTGGTCAGGTGCCGCCGGAACTTGGACCGGTCCTGCCCCGGCACTTGGCACGTCCCGCCTGGCCCTGTGCCGGACAGGAGCATCGTGGTCAGAACGGCGTCAAAACAGATGTCGGCCTGCAGGCCGAGGATGCCAAGAGATGCAGGGCCGGGGTCGGCAACGCGCTTCCAACCGCGTCACAACGGGTTTGAGCGTGGCTCACGTTCAAGCCGTCCAGGTTATCCGAACTCACTCTGCGCCTCTCCCCTGAAACCGGACCGGTCTTCGCCGCCGCGGGTGCCTAGTCCTGCGAAGCCCAGGTGCGCCCGCCACGCTCCCCGGGCAGGCACCGGACGCTTCCGATCACACTGCATGCCGGCGTTGCACGATGGCGTGCATCCGACAAAAATGTGAAATCGTTCATAGCGATAACTGCCGGGCATAGGACGGGAAGCCAAGGCGGCAAGGCGCGGACCGGCCAGTGCGGCCATTTCCGGGGCTACCTGGCTCCACACAGCGACTGCGGTGGATTGGTGCCGGCGCACGACCCCGGAGGGATGCCTGGGGCTTATCGCTGACCAAGTCTCGTCATCTTTGTCCGCACTGCCGCACCCGCTATGAAAAGGGCCAAACCGAAGGCTGGCCGTTGGCTGCTGTTGAGACAAGCTGAGGAGGGGGGATGAGCATGATCCGGCCGGCACTTCACCACGTGGCCATCAAGATCTCCCAGCTGTCCGAGATGGTCGCGTGGTATGCGGCGGTGGCCGGGGCCAAGATCATTTTCCAGGACGCGAACAACGCCTGGATGACCAACGACGGGGCCAACCACCGCATCGCTTTCCTGTCCGTGCCGGGACTGGAAGCCGACTGCAACGCGACAACTTCGACGACTGGGCGCGGTCGAGCGAGTTCATGCGCACGTCGCCCGACTTCAAGGCGAACCCGATCGGCACGTTCTTCGACCCGGAGCGGGTGTCCCAGGCCTACGCCGCCGGCCGTTCGTTCGAGAGCCTGCAACCGGCCGTGCGCGCGGGCGAGTTCGTCCCCGGCCAGGTGCCCAGCATCGGCCTGCCGGTCTGACATGGCGCCGGGCACGTTCACCCGGCGCGCAGGGCGGCGCCGTGAGGGCCTTGCCCACGGCGGTTGAGCCAGCGGCCTGTCAGGCCATCGGACGCCTGCCCCGCTAGACAGGCCACGGCCAGGCTGGCCGTGCGGCCGTCGCGGCGTGGGGCGGGCAGCGCCAGCCGATGGCGGGGCGGCGGCCCGCCACGTTCAAACCAGCATCCAGCCCGACCCGGCGCATAGTGGCGCGGTCTGGTTATGCCGGGACGCCGGGACCGGCGCGCAGGCAACCGTCGCGGCAACCCAAGCCATCGCGCTCGGCTGCTCCACGCAACACCCGCGCCAGGTTTGAGCCGCTGGGAACAGCCAGCCCTGTGCAAGGCCAAGCCAATAGAAATGCCGAGGAACAACGCAGTTATGTCACAGATCATGCAAATCCCGGTTTACAAGGCCGACCTGTTCTTGCCTGCGGCGCTTCGCGAGCTTTTCGGCCATTACCGGGCCTTGCGCGGCCTCGGGCCTGTTGTCCGCCTGCGCGATCCCGACGTTACGCCTTGTCCCGTTTCGACGGCGTGCGCGACGCGCTGCAAGCGCCCGACGTCCTGTCCAGCGCGGACGGCGTCGGGTTCAGCGACGAGTTCAACCGGCCCGGCACGACGAGCGTGGTCCAATCCGATGGCGACCAGCACCGGC
>CAXUJE010000666.1:0-2015 GCA_964251035.1 uncultured Acetobacteraceae bacterium | reverse complement strand
ATGAACAACGGCATGTCGATCCTCGGCATCGGCATCGACTACCAGCAGGTCATCAAGGGCCTCGTGCTGCTGGGCGCCGTCTGCGCCGACGTTTACAACCAGAAGCGCTGAGAGCCTGCCGCCCCGGCGCTGTCGCCAGGGCGGGCGTTCAACAGTCCGGCATGGGCGGCAAACAATGGCATGCCCTTTGCGTAACCGACCGCATAGATTTGCAGCACGGTCGGCGGATGGTAATCTCATTGCATGCAGAAGCGCTCCCCGCGGCCACGCCTTGGCGTCCCTTGCCGATTCTGACCGTCCGTCACCGGACCACCTACCGCTACCGCCGGCCCGTCGCGTTCGGGGAGCATCGCATGATGCTCCGCCCGCGCGACAGCCATGACCAGCGGCACCTTGAGGCGCGGCTCGACATCACGCCGGAGCCGGTGCAGCTCCGCTGGGTCCACGACGTGTTCGGCAACAACGTCGCCTATGCCCGCTTCGGCGGCCGGGCGCAGGAGCTGACCTTCGTCAGCACCCTGCGGCTGGAGCACGCCTGCCAGGAGCCGCAGGACATCGAGTCGTGCCTGGAGGACTACGCCCGCGTTTATCCGTTCAGCTACGACCCCGACGAGATGTCGGACCTGCTGCGCTCCATGGAGCGGCATTACCCGGACCCGTCGCACCAGCTTGACCATTGGGCGCGGTCGTTCCTGCGCACCGATGGCCCCACCGACACGTTGGCGATGCTGACCGCGATGACCCACCGCATCCGGCGGCAGTTCACCTACCGGGTCCGGCAGGAGGCCGGCATCCAGCCCCCCGCGGTGACGCTGCGCCTGGGCACCGGCACCTGCCGGGACTTCGCGGTGCTGATGATGGAGGCGGTCCGCTGCCTGGGCCTCGCCGCACGCTTCGTCAGCGGCTACATCTACGTGCCCAGCCGCGACAAGCCCGGCATGCCCGACCACCACCATGGCGGGGGCAACACACATGCCTGGATGCAGGTCTACCTGCCCGGCGCCGGCTGGGTCGAGTTCGACCCCACCAACAACATCGTCGGCAACCGCGACCTGATCCGCGTCGCGGTGGTGCGCGACCCCAGTCATGCGGTGCCACTGTCGGGCAGTTGGACCGGGGCGGCCGCGGACTGCCTGGGCATGGAGGTCAGCATCCGGGTAACGTCCGACGACGGCCAGCCATGACAATCCAGACGACTTTTGCGAGGCTTCCATGATCCGTATCCAGGCCGGCTACACGATTTCCTACAACTGCCCGCAGCCGGTGCCGATGCTGCTGCTGCTCAGCGTGCACCCGTCCCGCGAGGCGGACCTGCTGACGCCGCAGGTGATCAAGCTCGAGCCGGGGATCGAGGCCCGCCGCTACACCGACGATTTCGGCAACATCTGCCACCGGATCGTGGCGCCGGCCGGTCCGCTGACGATCTCGACGCTGTTCGAGGTCCAGGACAGCGGCAATCCCGACGCGACGGTGCCGGAGGCGAAGCAGCTCCCCATCGACGACCTGCCGTCCGGCGCCCTGGTTTACCTGCTGGGCAGCCGCTACTGCGACACCGACCTGCTGCACGAGACCGCCTGGTCGCTGTTCGGCTCGACCGAGCCGGGCTGGGCGCGGGTGCAGGCGATCTGCGACTTTACCAACGACCGCATCACCTTCGGCTACGAGCACGCCCGGCCCGACAAGACCGCCCGCAACGCCTATGACGAGCGCCGGGGCGTGTGCCGCGACTTCGCCCACCTGGCCGTGACCCTGTGCCGCTGCATGAATATCCCCGCCCGCTACTGCACAGGCTACCTGGGCGACATCCGCATCCCGCCGGTCGATGCGCCGATGGACTTCTCGGCGTGGTTCGAGGTGTTCCTGGAGGGGCCGGAGGGCGGGCGTTGGTACACCTTCGACGCGCGTTTCAACACGCCGCGGATCGGGCGCCTGCTGATGGCGCGAGGGCGGGATGCGACGGATGTGGCGCTCGTGACCAACTTTGGGCCGGCTTGGCTGGCGAAGTTCGACGTGGT
>CAXUJE010000665.1:0-2024 GCA_964251035.1 uncultured Acetobacteraceae bacterium | reverse complement strand
GCCCTGCGGCGGGGACGGCAGGAGGATCTGCGGCGATGGCGGGCGGCTCCGCAGCAACGGCAGCGGGAGGCTCCGCGGCGGGCAGCTCCGTGGCGGGCGCCTCGGGGGCGGCGGGCGGCCCCGCAGCAGCGTCGGCGCTGCCTTCCACGGGCGTTTCCGGCTTTGCTGACGCTTCCGAAGCGGGCGGCTCAGGGACGGCGGCCGTGACGGGTGGTGCCGGGTCCGGCTCGGCGGGAAGGCCGGCCCTGGCCTGCGGCAGCACCGTTGGGACAAGCTCAGGCGGCGCAGGCTCCCTGGCGGGTTCCGCGGGCGCAGCGGGCGGCGGCGCAGCGGGCGAACCCATGGCGGGCGGAACGCCTGGCGCGTCGTTGCCAGGGAGGACGCTTGGCGCGCCCAGGGACGGCACCGCCGCCGCGGGCACGGCCGGCAGGTGGCGCCACCAGATCAGTCCCACGACCGGGACGATCAAGGCGGCGAGGCCCAGCCTGACCAGCGGCGAGGAGCCGCCCCCGCGGGCCGCGGACGGCGGCTCCGGCATGGCCAAGGCCCTATCGAACAGGCCCGGTCCCGCCGGCTCCGGAAGCTCCATCATGTGCATGGCGCTGCGGAGCGGGGCGAAGTCGTCGCCCGCCAAGGCCGCCGCCAAGCCGGGCTTCCCGGCCAGCACGACGCAGAGCTTGGCCGGAGTGGCCTGACGCGCAAGCTGGATATAGCGTACGGCCGAGGGCAGCAGGCTGTGCGCTTCGGCCACGAGCAGGGCCACGCGGGAAAAGCCCTCGCCCGGCTCGGTCAGCGCCATGAACCCGGCTTTCAGCTCGGCATCGGTGAGGGCGCCGGGGTCGGGCCGGGCGACGATCTGCGCAATGAGGTCGCGCGAGGCCAGGCCACCCGACGCGGGACCCTGGACCCGGACGCACCGGATGCGGCGGATGGACAGCTCGCGCTCCGTCTGGTCCAGCAGCGCCGCGGTGCCGACAGACGCCCGGCTGATGACGCCCACGCACCCGTACCGGTCCGCCACCGCCTCTGCCAGACCAGCGGCAGCCTGCACCTGACCAGAAGAGATGAGCGGATAATTCATGTTGGGAGCAAAACACCGTCAGCGCGGATAAAACCTAGCAAATAGCCAAGCAGACATCCCCTGGCAAAACAAGGCAAACGTTGCACTTCCCAAGTGACGTGCCGCTTCAAGGCGATGACAATGACGTGCTGACCGTATTGTTCTCTACACTGTGCTGTTTCTTCTCCTGAGTTGTGTTGCATCAGCCGCATGCGCACCGCTCAGCATGGGCATTGCGGCACGGCCCGACCCGGCGCCCCGTGCGCGGACGCAGCCGGCCTCAGCCCTGTTCCCGCGTCCGGCGGGCCTCATACGCCTTGAGATGCATGAACGCGATGCGCAGCAGCCGCGCGTCTGCGGCCGCGCCGCGGGCGATGAGGTCGCCTACGACGTGGTCCGCCTCGATCCGGTTGCCGCGCTCGATGTCGCGCAGCATGGACGCGGTGGACATAAGGCCCGCCTGCCCCAGCATGCCGCGCATCCGCTCGGCAAAGGCCGGGCGCGGCGCGTGGCCCTGCCCGGCGGCGATGCCGGCGGCCTCGTCGAACAGCCCTTGGGCGATCTCCGCCCCGCCCGCCGCCACGACATCCCCCACCGTGGCGCGCATCAATGAGCTGAGGCAGGCGAGCGAGGCCAGGAACACCCACTTCTCCCACATGTCCTGCATGACCGTCTCGCTGGTCCGGCCGCCGCACGGCGCCAGCGCCGCCCCCAATGCCTGGACGCGGGGCGAGACGCCGCCGTCGCGCTCGCCGACCGCCACGGCCTGCAGCTCGCCCAGGTGGCGGATCGTGCCGTCCGGCTCCAGCGTGGCGGCGATCTGGCACTGGCCGCCGAGCACGGCGGCGGGGCCGCCCCGCGCCTCCAGCACGTCCATGTGCCGCATCCCGTTCAGCACCGGCAGGATGACCGTGTCGGACCCGACGGCGGCGGCGAAATCCGCCATGGCGCCGTCGAGCGCGTA
>CAXUJE010000664.1:0-2027 GCA_964251035.1 uncultured Acetobacteraceae bacterium | reverse complement strand
GCGACACACCAGTCAATCAAAATGGGAGGCATTATGACATCTTCGGCTCGCCGAACACGCTCGGCCACTCACCAAAGGCCAGGTTGGTGGTGACGATCACCGAGGTCTGCTCATAGAGGCGGCTGATCAGGTGGAACAGGAGCTGGCCGCTGGACTGCGCAAACGGCAGGTAGCCCAACTCGTCGAGCACCACGAAGTCCATGCGGCAGAGATAGTCCGCCATGCGGCCCTGTTTGCCCGTGCGCCCCTCCGCCTCGAGCCGGTTCACCAGGTCGACGACGTTGAAGTAGCGCCCCCGCACCCCGCCGCGGATGCAGGACCGGGCGATCGCGATGGCCAGGTGGGTCTTGCCGGTGCCGGTGCCGCCGACCAGCACGACATTGCGCTGGTGGGCGACGAAGTTCCCACCCGCCAGGTCGCGCACCAGCGTCTCGTTGATCGGCGTGCCGTCAAAAGCGAAGTCGTCGACGTCCTTGGCCAAGGGCAGCTTGGCGATCGCGATCTGGTAGCGGACGGAGCGCGCCTGCTTCTCGCTGATCTCCGCCGTCAGCAGGTCGCCGACGATGCGGGTCGGCTCATGCTGGCGCTTCACCGCCGTGCCGATGATCTCGTCAAATGCCGCTTTCATGCCATACAGCCTCAGCTCCGTCATGGTCGCCAGGATCTCGGAACGCTCCATCACACAGGCCTCCTCAGGGTGTCGTATCGGGCGCAATCCGCCGTCGGCGCGTGCGTCAGGCGCAGCGCGTCCGGCGTCATGATGGTCAGCGGCGCCGCGGGCTCGCGCAGGCGCGCCAGGATGTTGAGCACGACGTCGGCCGAGTGCACGCCCTCGCGCAACGCCTCCAGGCAAGCGGCCTCGACCGCGGGCAGGCCGTCGCTCAGCACCGCGGCCAGGATCGCCACCATTTGCCGGTCGCCGTCGGCGCTGCCCGCCAGCTTGCGCCGGACCCGCTCCAGCCCGGTGGGCAGCAGCCAGTCCTTGAACGGCGCCCCATTGCGCAGCGCACCCGGCTTGCGGGCCAGCACCGGCACGTAGTGCCACGGGTTGAACACCGTCTGGTCCCGGCCGAAACACCGGGCATGCTCGCCGACCGGCTGGCCGCCCTGGCGCAACTCGATCCGGTCGGCATAGGCCCGGATCTCCACCAGCCGCCCCACCGCATGCGCCGACACCGAATAGCGGTTGTTGTCGAACCGGACCAGGCAGGTCTTCGACACCGACGCGGGCACGGCATGGAAGCCGTCGAACCGCCCGCCATACGGCACCAGGCTGGGGCGCTCGGCCTCGAACATCGCCCATACCGTCCGGTCGCGGACCTCGGGGTGCCGGTGCGCCCGGGCGTAGGCGACGCACTGGTCCAGCAGCCAGGCGTTCAGCTCGTCATAGCTCTTGACCCGGACACGCGGGGTGAAAAACCGCTCACGCACCAGGCCGACCTGGTTCTCGACCTGGCCCTTCTCCCAGCCTGACGCCGGAGTGCAGGCCACGGGGTCAACCAGATAGTGGCTGCACATCTGCAGGAACCGACGGTTATAGGCCCGCTCACGGCCGACGAAGATCGTGTCGACCGCAGTTTTCATGTTGTCGTAGATGCCGCGCGTGCAGGCGCCCTTGAAGAACGCGAACCCCCTGTCGTGCGCGTCGAACACCATCTCCTGCGTCTCCCGCGGGTAGGCACGGGCAAACAGCATCCGGCTGTGGCACAGCCGCAGGTGCGCGACTTTCACCGTGACCGTCGTGCCGTTGATCAGCACGACCTCATGGCTCCAGTCGAACTGGTAGGCCTCGCCCGGCGCGAAGCTCAGCGGCACGAACGCATCCGCCGACGTGGCCGCCCGCTGGCGCCCCCACGCCCGGGCATACCGCCGCACCGCGTCATAGCCCCCTTTGTAGCCCAGCCCGCCCAACGTCTCGAACAGCCGGATCAGCGTCAGCCGCTCGCGGATGGGCTTGGCCTCGTTGGCCGCAAGCAGTTCGTCCAACTTCTCCCGCCATGCACCAAGGCGCGGCATTGGTTGCTGCT
>CAXUJE010000663.1:0-2028 GCA_964251035.1 uncultured Acetobacteraceae bacterium | reverse complement strand
CGGCGAACCCGAGTTCAGCCGGCGTGTAGGCGTGGTCCAGCGGGTAGACCAGCTTTTTCGGCACCTCGCCATCGGGGTGCGTCCGGCTACCATGCCAGCCCCGCAGCAGCGCCGCGATGCGGCCTTGCTGTTCCCCGTAGTCGGGCGGCTCGGGCAGGCGGCCCTTGCCGACCCGCACCAAGTTGTAGGCCAGGGTCAGGCGGTGTCCCTCCGTGACGGGCAGGATCTCGTGCACGCAGTCGGTGTAGAACGCCGCGAACGCAGCTTCGGCCGGCTCGTCGCAGCACAGGGCCAGGCGGGCCTCGCGGCCCCGATGGCGCACGAGCAGGTCGCCGCCTTCGAAGGACGAGGGCAGCACGACCACCAGGGTCGCGAACATGCCCGGCGCCTTTTCGGTGTCGCGGTGGCCGACGAAGAAGCTGCCGGGACCGTAGACCAGCAGCTTGTGGAACTCGGCCGTGACCGGATCGGCAATCCCAAGCCCTTCAGCAGCCCGCGCCACGATCCGGTCCAGCGTTCGCGCCCAATGCCGCCCGCCGAGGCGCACCCGGTCCGGGCCGACCTGCCAGCAGCGCCGTACGGCCGGATCGACGACCGTCTCCTCGCCGCGTCCGTACGGGGCGGCTTCGGCCACGGCGACGATGCACTCGGCCTGCTCGGGCAGCAGCGGCAACGCGACGGGGCCGACGCCCTCGATGGCCAGTGACGGCGCCAGAAGCTCGGCCGTGCCGGCGGCGAAGAAGTCGCCAGGCCGGCGGACCGTGCCGAGCAATGAGGCGAGTTCGGCGGCAAGGGACGACATGGACGGGACAACCGGAACATGGGGACGGGCTGTCGATCCTATGCGCGGAACCCTGGGCCGGCTACCGGGCCATGACTGGCCCTGCCGAACCGATCCAGGCCCGCCGTCGGACCTGGTCTATGGTCTCGCCAGCTTGAGCGCCGCCTGCGATGGTTTGCAGCGAGGCGCCTGCCTTGCCCCCCGCTTGGCACTGATGCCGTCTCAAGCTGACGCGATGCATCTTTCATCTGAAGCATCTGGCAATTCGCTTTGGCAAAGCTGGTGCCCCTGAACGCAAGTCAGGCGGACGTAAGGATCAGGCGAACGGCTTTGGCGCCGATCATCTGCGAAGCCGCGTTTGTGTTGCCGGTGACGATGGTCGGCATGACCGAGCTGTCGCACACGCGCAAGCCCTTGATCCCGTGGACGCGCAGGGTTGGATCGACAACGGCAAGCGGGTCGTTGCCCATCTTGCACGTGCCGACCGGATGGAAGTAGCTCGTCGCCGAGTTGCGGGCGAAATCCGCAAGCTCGGCAGCCGTCAGCGTTCTCCCGGGAACCAGTTCGCCGCTGCTGATCTCAGCGAAGGCCTTCTGGCGGCCAAGCTCGCGGCAATGCTCGATGCAGCGAATCGTGGCCGCCAAGTCCGCGTCGGTGGACAGGAAACCGGAGTCCAGCAACGGGTTTGCACGCCAGTCCGCGCTGGCAAGCTTGACCGTGCCCCGTGACGAGGGCCGAACCAGGCCAGGAGCAATCGTGAACGCATCGGGCGGCATCGCGCCGTAGGTCTTCGCCAGGGCCGGGGTCAGGACGGGAAGCTGGATCAGCACCGGCTGCAGGTCGGGGCCGGTTCGGTCGGGCGTGCTGCGGATGAAGCTCGTCGCCTCCACCGCGTTGCTGCCGGCGCTGCGCGGCGGCATGGCGCCCTTGTAGCGGAAGATCACGCCTTCCAGGAGCGGGTGGTCCTGTTAGTTCTCGCCGATGCGCGGCAGATCGACCACGCTGGCGATGCCGAGCCGGCGCAGCTCCTCCGCCCGTCCGATGCCGGACAGCATGAGCAGCTTCGCGCTACCGACGCCGCCGGCGGCCATGATCACCTCCTTGGTCGCCCGGACGACCTGCGGCAAGCTGCCGGACAGCAGGCGCCGCCGCCGCACCGCGTGCCCTCCATTGCAAGCGAGACGACCTGCGTCCCGGTCAGCAAGGTGAGGTTCGGCAGCCCGAGCGCGGGCCGCAGGTAGGCGCGC
>CAXUJE010000662.1:0-2031 GCA_964251035.1 uncultured Acetobacteraceae bacterium | reverse complement strand
GTGGTGACCAACGGCACCCTGCGCGCCCGCAATCCGCTGCTCCGGGGCGAGGGCACCACGGCCTGCGCGTCCGACAGCAAGCACTTCGGCGCCTGGGACCAGAACCTCACGACCCAATGGCACGTCCGCTACGGCGGGCGCGGGGTGATGATCCACTGGCACGTCGAGCGCAACTCGCTGTGCATCCATTCGCAGCTGAAATCGCCCTCCTCGTCCGAGGTGGCCAGCATGATCGAGGGCGTGCTGCGCCACTGCACCGAGATGGCGGTGAACCGGCAATACGTGGACAGCCACGGGCAGTCGGTCGTGGCGTTTGCGTTCACCAAGCTGCTTGGCTTCCAGCTCATGCCCCGGTTCAAGCGCATCGGCAAGCAGCGCCTCTACCGGCCCGATGCCGGCCAGCCCGACCTCTACCCCCGCCTGCAGCCCGTGCTGTCGCAGCCAATCGACTGGGAGCTGATCCGCCGGCACTACGACGAGATGGTCAAGTGCGCGACCGCCCCGCGCCTGGGCACGGCGGAGGCCGAGGTCATCTTGCGGCGCTTCACCCGCGAGAACGTCCAGCACCCGACCTACAAGGCGCTGCTGGAGCTGGGAAAGGCCATCAAGACCTCCTTTCTCCGTCGCTACCTGTCGGACGAGGCAGTCCGGCGCGAAATCAACGACGGGCTGAACGTGGTCGAGCACTGGAACAGCGCCAACGACTTCGTATTCTTCGCCCGCCGCGGCGAGATGTCGAGCAACCGCCGCGAGGATCATGAAATCAGCATGCTCAGCCTGCACCTGCTGCAGAACTGCATGGTGTTCGTGAACACGCTCATGCTCCAGCAGGTGCTCGCGCGGCCGCACTGGGCCGGCCGGCTGACGGACCGTGACCGCAAGGCGCTCACCTCGCTGATCTGGGAACACGTGAACCCCTACGGCCGCCAGGAACTCGACATGCGCACCCGCATCGCCGCACTCGCGTGACCCGAAATGGCGGCTGGTGTCACGACTGTTGGGAACGGGCCAACCTCTGGATTACACCTCGCAACGCATCCACGCCGCTGATCCAGCCCTTCACGGCCAGGGACGGCTTCGCCGTCCTTGTCTCCGACGGATCGCTTCGCGATGGCCACGAACTCCGGCCCGTTGTCCGAGCGGACGTGCACCGGTGCGCCGCGGGCGATGAACAGGTCGGCCAGCACGTCGATCACCTCGGCCGAGCCCCGCTTGCGAGCAACGCGGATGCAGAGGCGCTCGCGGGTGAACTCGTCCACGACGTTCAGCAGCCTGAGCTTGCGACCGTCGCGGATGCGGTCCTCGACGAAGTCGCAGGCCCAGACCCAGACATGGTTCGCCCGCTCCGGCCGCAGCCGCACGCACGAGCCGTCATCAAGCCAGGGTCGCCCGCGCTTGGGCTGGCGGGCAGGCACACGCGGCCCCTCGCGCCGTCAGGTCCGCTCGACCCTTTCGTGGTTGACCCGCCAGCCCTCAGCGCGCAGCAGCGCCGTGATCTGGCGGTAGCCATAGCGCCCGAACTGCCTGGCCAGGGCGACGATGTCCGCTGTCAGCGCCGCCTCGTCGGCCGTCCTCGGTGTTTTGCGCTGCGTCGCGCGGTGCTGGCCCAGCACGCGGCAGGCAAACCGCTTCGAGATGCCGAGCTTGCCCCTGACATGCTCGACCGTGGCCCGACGACGGGCGGCGCTCAGAAGTTTCCCGACGCGGCTTCCTTCAGCGCCAGCTTCTCCAGCGTCAGCTCCGCCACGGCTCTGCGCAGGCGCCTGTTCTCCTGCTCCAGCACCTTCAGCCGACGCACCTGGTCGAGTTTCAGCCCGCCATACTCCGCGCGCCACCGGTAATACGTCGTCTCCGTCACCCCGATCGCCCGCACCGCCTCCGCCACAGGCTTGCCCTGGCCCATGAGCACTTCGACCTGCCGCAGCTTGGCGACGATCTCCTTGGGCTCGTGATGCTTCTGGCCCATCCCTTGATCCCCCGTGCCCAGCAGCGACCTCCCATGCCGCCGGGCCACTTCTAGGGGGCAGGTCA
>CAXUJE010000661.1:0-2032 GCA_964251035.1 uncultured Acetobacteraceae bacterium | reverse complement strand
AAAACAGAGGGAGATCCAAGGCGCGCGTACACCCGCCTCTAACCAATCGGGCCTATGAAGCAAGGATGACCTGCTTTCGCATTCCGCAGCCCGAGCCGCCGTTTCTGCGGCCCACGCTGGCGCGGCTGCCCTGCGGCTGGAGCATCGACGGCGATCTCGTCAGCATCGAAAGCGACGAGCTGGCGCGGCTCATGCGCAGCCTGATGCCGCGTGACCTTCAGCTCGAAGACCCCCAGCCCGCCGGGCTGGCGCACGCGGCCTAGGCGGCGGACGCTCCCACCGGCCTGCGGAACCCGCGCGTGTGCGCGCGTGTGCAGCTCAGCCGTCCGACCATTAGCAGTCTTAAAGGGCGCGCCAACCGGGTTGACGTCTTCGATCAGCCTCAGCTTCCTATTAGCAAAGCTCCCAACTGCGTCATGTATGGACGGCCCCTTCCCGGCAAGAGGGCGTTGGGCTTTTTTGGCGAGTAGTCTGGAGCGGTCATGTATCCGGCCTTTGAATGCGGCCTGAGATGGCCGCTGGCCCGCAAGGGTTTCGCGGATCGGGTTCCAATCATCCTGGCGCGCTCGAGGCGCGATGACGCAGCGGAGTGTCCCGACCCAGGTCCTGACCATTTCGCCGTGCAGCCTTTCGCTCCTTACCTCTTGAAGGGTTCCCTGCGTCTTATGCGCCGCGTGGTTGAGCCCTGTAGTCCTGTCCCTTGGCCAGCACCGCCCAGATGATGCGAGCCGTCTTGGCGGCCTGGGCGACGACGGCGACCTTGACGGGCCGGCGGGCGAGCAGGCCCCTGATCCAGGCCGAGCCCTTCTCGGGCCTGGCCCTGACGTGGCGCAGGCCGGCGCTGGCGCCCAGGACCAGCAATCGGCGCAAGGACCGATCGCCGGCCTTGCTGATGCGGCCGGTGAGCCTGGCCTTGCCGCCGGTATCGTGGTTGCGGCGGGTCAGGCCGACCCAGGCGGCGAAGTCCCTGGCCGAAGCGAACTGGCGCCCGTCGCCCACCGCGGCGATCACCGCATGGGCGGTGACCGGACCGACGTTGGGGATCTTCATCAGCCGGCGCGCATCCGGATCAGCCTTAGCCTGGGCGATCAGCTCGTCATCCAGCGTCTTGATCTCGGCGTCGAGCGCGCGCCACTGCCGGGCCAGGGGCGTCAGCGCGACCAGCAGGCCCGGCGCAATGTCCGACCCGTCAGCCTCGATCCGCGCGAGCAGCGCGCCGATGCCCGAGCGACCTTTCGAGCCGATCAGCCCCATCTCGTAGAGCATGGCGCGGATGGCGTTGCTCGCCTGGGTCCGCTGGCGAACCAGGAGGTCGCGGGCCCGATGCAGGGCGCGCTGGCATTGCTGCTCCACCGTCTTGATCGGCACGAAGCGCATGGACGGCCGGCTCACCGCCTCGCAACAGCCTTCGGCGTCGCGCGCGTCGTTCTTGTTGCGCCGCACGTAGGCCTTCACATAGCTCGCCGGCATCAGCCTGACCTCGTGGCCGAGCTTGCTCAGCTCGCGCGCCCAATAGTGCGCCGAGCCGCACGCCTCCATGCCGATCAGCGCCGGCGGCTGCTTGGCGAAGAACCTCAACACCTGCCCGCGCCGAAGCTGGCGCTGCACCACCACCTGGCCCGAGGCATCCACCCCGTGAACCTGGAAAACGCTCTTGGCCAGGTCGATCCCAAATCTGATAACTTGCATGGCGGACGGTCTCCTCTGTTGGGTCCACATACGGCCAACATGGCACATCGATGCCGTTCGGGGGCCGTCCACCCCATCATCCTGAGCAGGCCGCGTAGCGGCCGTGTCGAAGGACGCACGACCCGATCAGCCCTTAGCCAGCGCCGCCTGGGCCGCCGCCAGCCGGGCGATCGGCACGCGGTAGGGCGAACAGCTCACGTAATCCAGGCCCACCCGCTCGCAGAAGGCGATGGAGGACGGGTCGCCGCCGTGCTCGCCGCAGATGCCGAGCTTGACGTTAGGGCGCGTGCGCCGGCCCCGCTCCACCGCGATGCGGATCAGGTCGCCGACCCCTTCCTGGTCG
>CAXUJE010000660.1:0-2033 GCA_964251035.1 uncultured Acetobacteraceae bacterium | reverse complement strand
CCCAAGGGCTGAGCACCGGCAGCCACCCCGTCAGCACCCCGTCCGGCTGCAACTGCACCCGCGCGGTCGCCGCCGCCGGGTCCACGGAGGTCACGGTGCCGAAACGCGGCTGGCCCGCCGCGGCGTCCTGCGCGCCGGAATGCGCCTTGATGGCATTCAGCAGCCGGTCCATCACGCCCCCCTCAGGCACAGGCGCTGGGTGAAGCCCCGTCGCGCGTCCAAATGCCGGCTCAGCTCCGCCACCGCGTAGTCCCGGTCCCACGCCGTGCCGGTGCCGAGCAGCGTCACCCGGCTCCGCGCCGACAAGCCCAGCTCCCCCGGCATCGCTGCCTGCGCCGTCCATTCGTGGCGCTGCAAGTCGGCCAGCGCCCGCTCCGCCACAAGCTGCGCCTGCCCGGCGTCCAGGTTCGGGCGCACCAGCGCATGACGCCGCACCGCACCGCCGCCACCGCCGCCCTGCGCCGTGTACTCGACCGCCGCCCCGGCCCGCGTGCCCCAGCTCCGCACCGTCACCTCGACCGCCTGGGCCAAGCCCAGCGCGTGTTCCAATTGCAGGCTTAGGCAGTCCTGCACCCGCAGCGGCACGGCGTCCCCGTCCGGCGGGCCGAAGCGCAGCGTGGCCCCTTGCATGAACAGGTCGAACCCTTCCTGCCCGGCGAGAAAGGCTAGCAGGTCCCACTCCGTCACCGCCCGCGCGAACTGGCCGAGCGCCAGACGGTCATGCTCCGCCTGGTAGTAGCGCCCGACCGCCGTGCCCGTTTGCTGCACGTCGGCGAGCAGGCCGTGCCGGGCCGCGATCAGCTCGACGATCTCGCTCGACGTGCGGTTAGCGAACGTCTCGCTCGCCTGCGTCTCGACCAGCGTGGCCGAAAGGTCGCGCCCCTCGATGTCCAGGACGCCGCGCACCGGGTCGAAGGCCAGCGTGTCCGCCGTGCCGACGAGAAGGCTCGTCCAAACGCCGTCCCATCCCGCCTGCACGTCGAGCCGCAGGCCCGGCGCGTGCAGCCCAGCCCAATCCGCGGCGCTTGCCGCCAGCCGCACCCGGAAGCGGTCCGCCGCCAGGTGGTTGTTGGCGAACACGTCAATCGCCAGCACGCCCGGCAGCGCAGCGCCCGCCGCCAGCACCTGCGCGCGGGGCTGCCTAGCTGCGCTCAATGCCGCCTCCGGCCGCCGGGTCCACGGGCGGCAGCTTGAGGGTGACAAGGCCAGACAGCACCGGGTCCGACAGCCCGTTCGCGCGGGCGATCCGGTTCCATTGCGTCGCGTCCCCAAGGCGCAGGAGCGCCAGCCGGAACAGGTCGCCGCCCGCCACCGTCACGGTTTTCATGGCTTGTCCTCCAGGCTCGTTGCATACGCCCGCCCCACGGCCAGTTGCGCCAGGAGGCCCGCAGCGCCCGCCACGTTTGTGGGCGACGCCGCCGCCAGCGCGGCCTCCGCCGCCGTCATCTGGCCGTCGCCCCCGGAACCCCAGCCCAAGGCTGCCGCCTCCGCCAGCGTCGCCGCCACGGGCAGCAGCTCGGCCACCGCCAGGTCGCCCTCCGACAGCACCGTGCAGGAGATGCGGTACGGCACCCACCAGGGGTTGGCGCTGTCCGCCTCGAACTCGGAGATGATCACGGTGAAGCGCCACCCGTCCCAGGCGAGCGGCAACGCCAGCCCTGCCCGGCGCAGCCGGTCCAGTTGCCGCACCCGCTCGGCGGCAGCGGCGCCCGAGAACGTCCCGGACCACGCCAGTTCCCCGTCATCCGGTCCCATGGCATCGACGATCCGCGCGCCGCCCGGCAGGGTGTGCACCGCAAGGCGCTGCCTGCCCCCGAGCGTGATCCGCTCCGGCACCTCGAAGCCCGCGAACGCCACGGGACCCAGCACCGGCGGCATCAGAGCGCCCCCGCCGGCATCCAGGCCGGGGCCTGCCGCGGATCGAACTGCGTTGTCCCGGCGGAGGGCCGCGCCGCGTCCCGCCCCATGCGCTCGGCCAGCCAATGGCCGACCAGGTGTCCATCCAGCATCACGTCGCCTCCGTTGCCTTTACC
>CAXUJE010000659.1:0-2035 GCA_964251035.1 uncultured Acetobacteraceae bacterium | reverse complement strand
AACAATGACCGGCCACCCCGGACGTGTCCGCCAATGCTGGCACCCACATGGGAAAGCGGACACGTTGATTGCCGGACGGAAAAGCGGACAGTGCTCACCATTCCTATGTGTAGGCCCGTGCCGCCCGGCGACGCCTCATCGCGGGGTTGTTGGGTCAAAGCTCAGTTGCCACCGCTCGCTGCTCGGCAAAACGCTCCACACATGCGCGCCGCATACTCTGCTAAACTCAAACCAGAACCGCGCCAAAACGCCCCAGCACAGGAGAGGCCCCATGAAAGTCACCGTCGAGATCGACTGCACCCCGGACGAGGCGCGCCAGTTCCTGGGCTTGCCTGACCTGAAGCCCATGCAGGCCGCCCTCATGGCGAAGATGGAGGCGCAGATGGCCGAGGCCGCCGACCGCTTCTCGCCGGACGCCATGCTGCGGTCCTGGATGTCGCTCGTGCCGCAGACGCCGGACCAGTTGAAGGATGTGATCGGCAAGTTCTTCCGCCCGCCCGCGGGCGGGATGCCGGGCAAGACCGGGGGCTGATGGCCCCATGCGCCGCGGCTTTCCTCCGGGCAGGCAATCGGCGCCGCGGCCCTGATGGGTGACAGGGCGCAACCGCAGCGGGACGGCCGTCCCGCTTGGGCGTTGGTGATCCCCTGGCCGACGTCCTCGGTGGGCGGAGTCAGCCAGGTCGTGCTGAACCTGGCTGAGGGCTTGCAGAAGCATGGCGGCTACAAGGCCCTCATCCTGGTGCAGGACTGGTCGGCGACGCGGCCACGGGTGGAGGTGCGAAACGAAATCTTGCACGTCCGCGTGCGGCTGCGCGCCGGGCTGGGTCCTGGGGCTTCGAGGCGTGCCAGGCTGTCGCACCTTGCGCTCGGATGGTGGGAGCGGCAGGTCGTGGGCCGGCTGCTGCGCGCGCACGGCGTCACTGTCGTGAACTTCCATTACCCGACATTCGCAGCGGAGCCTTTCGTGCTTGGACGGGGCATCGGCAAGCATGGCGCGGTCCGAACGATTTTCTCCCTGCACGGCCTGGATGTCATGGGACTGGCAAACCGGCCTGCGGACGAGAGAACCCGATACGCCCGCATGCTGGCCTGCGGGCACGCGGTGGTTGCGGTATCTGCCGGGTTCAGGGATGACGCAGTCCGGTTGATGCCAGAGCTGGAGGGGCGCATCAGCGTCATACACAACGGCGTCGATGCTGTGCGGCTCCGGCGGCATGGCGTGCCTGGGACGCGGCTGGGGCGCTACATCCTCAACGTCGCGACGTTCGAGGTGAAAAAGGGCCAGATCCACCTGCTGAATGCGTTCGCCGGCATCGCCGCCCACGATCCCGGGCTTCATCTGGTGATGGCTGGCAAGACGGCGGGCGAGTTGGAGCCGCTGCGCGCCGCGGCCGCCGGGCTTGGCTTGTCGGACCGGGTGCTCATGCTGCAGGACGTGCCGCACGACCAAGTGGGCGCGCTATATGCGGAAGCCGCCGTGTTCTGCCTGAGTTCCCTGGCGGAACCCTTCGGCATCGTCCTGCTCGAGGCCGGCATCCACGGACTGCCGGTCGTCGCAACCCGGGTGGGCGGCGTGCCGGAGGTTGTCCGCGACGGCGAGCACGGCCTGCTGGTTCCCGCGGCTGACGCGCCGTCGCTGGCGACCGCCCTCCGGCGCCTGCTGGACGACGCCGGGCTTGCCCAGCGTTTGGCGGGGAACCTTCGCGCCCGGGTGCTCCAGGAGTTCACCTGGCCCGGCGCGGTGCAGCGCTACGTCACGCTCGCCTCGGCCTGAACGCCGTCCGCCGACCGTGCCGCGGGGCGCCGCAGCGCGCGCATCGCCAGCATCGCCGCCGCGATGGCCAGCAGCGACACCGCCGTCGTGACGCTGCCGAGCGCATACAGCACGGGCGACGTCACGTTCGTCGTCATGCCGACGATCTCCAGCGGCAGGGTGTTGGTGCTGCCGGCGGTCAGCATGGTGCGGGCGAACTCGTCATAGGACAGGGTGAAGCCGAACAGCGCGATGCCGACGACGCCGGGCGCTATGATCGGC
>CAXUJE010000658.1:0-2054 GCA_964251035.1 uncultured Acetobacteraceae bacterium | reverse complement strand
GTCCCGGCCTGGAACACCAGCGCGCCCGGCACCGCCGCAGCGGCGGACAGGTCGCCGATCTCCGACCCCGCTTGCGCCGCCGCCGGGTAGCCCGGCGCGGCCATCACCACCGCCACGGTTGCGGCGTCGTTCCAGCGCAGGTCGAACCGGCCCAGCTCCCCGTCGCAGCCAGCCAGCAGCGCCGGCAGCAGGTCGCTTCGCAGCCGGGGCAGCAGCGCCTGGCACTCCGGGTCGCCGAAGCGCACGTTGTACTCGATCAGCTTGGCGCCGTCCGCCGTCAGCATCAGCCCGGCGAACAGGACCCCGCGGAACGGCGTGCCGCGCCGGGCCATCTCGGCCAAGGCGGGCCGGATGAACCCGTCCATCGCCGCCGCCGGGTCGAAGCCCGGCACCGGGGAAATCGCGCCCATGCCGCCGGTGTTCGGCCCCGCGTCGCCGTCGCCGAGCCGCTTGTGGTCCTGCGCCGCGCCCAGGAACACGGCGTCCGTGCCGTCGCACAGCGCGAACAGGCTGACCTCCTCGCCCGCCAGGCACTCCTCGACCACCACGGCCGCGCCGCTGTCGCCAAACGCGCGGTCGCGCATGATCGCGTCGAGCGCGGCCTCCGCCTCCTCGACCGTCGCGGCCACCACGACGCCCTTGCCGGACGCCAGGCCGTCCGCCTTCACCACGACGGGCGCGCCGCGGCGGCGGACGAACTCGCGCGCCGCTTCGGTGTCGGTGAACTGCTCCCACAGCGCGGTCGGGATGGCGGCGGCGTCGCAAAGCTGCTTGGCGAACGCCTTGCTGCCTTCCAGCCGCGCGGCGGCGGCGGTCGGGCCGATGCAGCGGATGCCGGCCTCCGCCATCGCGTCCGCGAGGCCCGCGACCAGCGGCCCTTCCGGGCCGGGCACGACCAGGTCGATCCCGTTGTCGCGGGCGAACTGCACCAGGCGCCCGGTGTGCAGCGCCGCGATGCCGACGTTCTCCGCGATCAGCGCGGTGCCTGGGTTGCCCGGCGCCACCCACAGCTTGGTCAGCAGCGGCGACGCCGACAGCGCCCAGGCCAGCGCATGCTCCCGGCCGCCCGAGCCGATCACCAGAACCCGCATCCCGCCCTCCGCTTCTCAGTGGGTCGCGTGTAGCATAGGTTCGCCGCATGGACGATCTGAAGGCCGCGCCCAGCAACATCCCGGAATACACGGTGTCGGAGATCTCCGGCGCGGTGAAGCGCACGCTGGAAGGCGCGTTCGGCCGGGTCCGGGTGCGCGGCGAGATCACCGAGTTCAAGCGCTACCCGTCCGGCCACATGTACTTCTCGCTGAAGGACGAGGGCGGCAAGATCAGCGGCGTCGTGTGGAAGGGCACGGTGCCGCGCCTGAGCCTGGTGCCGGAGAACGGGGTCGAGGTGGTCGCCACCGGCCGCGTGTCGTCCTACGGGGAGCGCAGCTCCTACCAACTGATCGTTGACCGCATGGACTACGCCGGCGCCGGAGCGCTGCTGGCGCGGATCGAGGCGCTGCGCGCGCGCCTGGTGACGGAAGGGCTGTTCGATGCCGAGCGCAAGCGGCGCATCCCGATGCTCCCCGCCGTCGTGGGCGTGGTGACATCGGCGCAAGGCGCGGTGCTGCAGGACATCAAGACCACCATCGGGCGCCGCTTCCCGCGCCCGATCCTGGTCTGGCCCGTCCCGGTGCAAGGAGACGGCGCCGCCGCCCGCATCGCCGCCGCCATCGCCGGCTTCGACCGCCTTCTCCCCGGCGGCGCCGTGCCCCGGCCCGACGTGCTGATCGTCGCCCGCGGCGGCGGCAGCCTGGAGGACCTGATGGCCTTCAACGACGAGGCCGTGGTGCGCGCCGCCGCCGCCTGCCGCATCCCGCTGATCTCCGCCGTGGGGCACGAGACCGACCACACGCTGATCGACCTCGCGGCCGACCGGCGGGCGCCCAGGTCCGCCGCCAGCGCCTTACGGTACGCGGCCGTCCCGTCCGGTGCCACCGCGCGGACGTCGATCCGCGGGTCACCGGAGCCGAAACTGGCGATGACCTGCGGGGCGTACACGCCGGCCAGCCGCG
>CAXUJE010000657.1:0-2073 GCA_964251035.1 uncultured Acetobacteraceae bacterium | reverse complement strand
CTGCAGCAACCATATCGTGGAAGTTCCGCGTGGCCTCGGCCGCCGCCGCCACCGCGGGGTGTCGGCGCAGGCCGGCGACTTGCTGGAGAGCGCGGTCAAGCGGCATTTCGGCGTGAAGGACTCGGGACGGCTGCTCCCCGGGCATGGCGGGTTGCTGGACCGGCTGGATGGGTTGCTGACCGCGGCGCCCACTGCCGCCGCGCTGGCGTTGATGTTGGGTCGGGGGGTGGCGTTATGGCAATGAGCGTGGGGAGCGGCGAAGCCGCCGCGACGGACAGGCGGACGGTGTCGGTGCTGGGCAGCACCGGCAGCGTCGGGCGCAACACGGTTCAGTTGCTGGCCGCAAACCCAGCACGCTTCCGGGTTCGCGCCTTGGTCGGCGGACGCAACGGGGCCTTGCTTGCGGAGCAGGCCCGGCTGTTAGGGGCCGAGCTGGCGGTCATTGCCGAGCCGGACGGCCACGCCGCACTCGACGCGGCGCTAGCCGGCAGCGGCATCCAGACAGCGAGCGGGGATACGGCGGTGCTGCAGGCGGCTGCGCTGCCGGCGGATTGGACGATGGCGGCGATCACGGGGGCTGCAGGCCTGCCCAGCACGCTTGCCGCGATCAGGCGCGGCGGTGCGGTGGCGCTGGCCAACAAGGAAGCGCTGGTCTGCGCCGGGGATGTCATGCTCCGCGCGGTGCGGGATGCCGGTGCGACCTTGTTGCCGGTCGACTCCGAGCACAACGCGATCTTCCAGGCGATGGCGGAGGGCAACCGGGACGCCGTGGAGCGCATCGTGCTCACCGCGTCCGGCGGGCCGTTCCGCCTGTCCTCGACCGAGGAGATGGCGCGCGCCACGCCTGAGGCTGCGCTGCGGCATCCCGTGTGGTCGATGGGCGCCAAGATCAGCATCGACTCGGCGACGATGATGAACAAGGGGCTGGAACTCATCGAGGCGGCGCGGCTGTTCGCGATGAATGAACGCGATATCGGCATCCTTGTGCATCCGCAATCGGTGATCCACGGCCTTGTGCATTTCCGCGACGGCAGCGTGCTGGCGCAGATGGGAGCGCCCGACATGCGCATCCCCATCGCGCACGCCTTGGCATGGCCGGCGCGGCTGCCCACGGAGTCGCCGCGGCTGGACCTGGCCGCGCTCGGCACGCTGGAGTTCCTTGCCCCCGATCCCGTCCGTTTCCCGGCGCTGCGGCTGGCGCGGGACGCCTTGCGCGCGGGTGGCGGCGCGCCCACAATCCTGTCTGCGGCCAACGAGGTGGCGGTCGAGGCGTTCCTGGGCCGCCGCCTGGGCTTCACCGCCATCGCCGCCCTTGTGGAGGCCGTGCTGGAACGGCTTGGGTCCCAGGCCGCGGACAGCTTGGATGCGGTGCTGGATTTGGACGCATCTGCCCGGCGTGCCGCCCAACGAATTGCGGCCGCAAAGGCGGCCTAGAGGACACTCCGTCATGATCGTCCCCGATTTCCTCCGCAGCGTCGCCGCCTTCATCGTCGTGCTCGGCGTCCTGGTGTTCGTGCATGAGCTTGGCCATTACCTGGCGGCGCGCTGGCGCGGGGTGCACGTCGAGGCGTTCTCGATTGGCCTCGGCCAGTCGATCGCCAGCTGGACCGACCGGCTGGGCACGGTATGGAAGCTGTCCTGGCTGCCGCTCGGCGGCTACGTGAAGCTGCACGGCCAGGAGCGGCCGGAGGACGTGGCCCCCGAGGTGCGGGCGCGCTGGCTGCCGGGCCGGACGTTCCACGAGAAGCCGGTGCTGTCGCGGGCCATCGTGGTCGCGGCCGGGCCAGCAGCCAATTTCCTGCTCGCGGCCGTGCTGTTTGCGGCGTTGTTCGCGACCGTGGGCCGCCCGGTCTCGGTGCCGGTGATCGGCGAGGTGGTGGCGGACGGCGCCGCCGCCCGCGCCGGGCTGCAGTCCGGCGACCGCGTCGAGGCGATTGACGGCGCGGCGGTGGCGCGGTTCGAGGATATCCAGCGCATCGTCTCCGCGAACCCGGACCGGGAACTGAGCCTGCGCATCCTGCGCGACGGGCAGGAGCAGACCGTGGCGGTGCTGGCCGGCGGTCGGGACGCGGG
>CAXUJE010000656.1:0-2082 GCA_964251035.1 uncultured Acetobacteraceae bacterium | reverse complement strand
ACCTGGTCGATCAGCCCGGCGGGGATCGGCGCACCGGCCGGGACGCCCAGCACCGCCGCGGGCACCGACGTCACGGCGGCTGGCCAGTCCCCCACGGGCATGTCGAGGTGGCCGATGCGGACGGCCTCACGGAACACCTCGGCCATGTCCAGGTCGCCGAAGCCGTAGAACGGGTCCCGCGTGTTGTCGCTGGCGACGGCCACGCGCACCCCGGCGGCGCGCAGCTCGTGCAGCAGCGTCAACCCGCGCCAGGTCGGCGTCGCCGGGGCGCGGCGGCCCTGCAGGTACAGGTTCACCATCGGCAGGCTGACCACCGTCAGCCCGGCCTCGGCCACCAGCGCGACCGTCTCCCGCGCCTCCGCCGGGTCCTGCACCGCGAGGCTGCAGCAGTGCCCGCAGGTGACGCGCCCGGCGTAGCGGCGGCGGATTGCCTCCTGCGCGATCAGGCGCAGCGTGTGGGCGGCCGGGTTTCCGGTCTCGTCCACGTGCAGGTCGATGTCGAGGTTCCGGTCCACCGCCAGGTCGAACACCCGGCGGATCAAGGCCGCCGCGTCCGGCTCCAGCGCGCCGGCCCCGCCGAGCAGGCCGCCCGCCTCCGCCACCACGTCCGCCAGCCGCTCGCAGAACGGGGTGCCGTAGGCCGCGAGCGGCACGAGCGCCGCGGCCTGCAGCGTGATGCGCCCGGCCCACTCGGCCCGCAGCGCCTTGAACACCGGCCAGGAGATGTCGAGCTGGTCGCCCAGGCTGTCCAGGTGGGTGCGGAGCGCCACCGTGCCGTGGGCGTAGGCGCAGCGCAGGCTGAACCCGGCCCGCGCCGCCACGTCCTCGGCGCTCCAGTTGGCGTCCCGGTCCGCCTTTACCGCGGCCAAGGCCGCGCCATGGGTGCCGTCCGCGTTGCTGGCGCGCGGCCAGATGTGGCCCTTGTCGATGTGGGTGTGCATGTCCACGAAACCGGGGAACACGATGCCGCCCGCAAGGTCCGCCGCCGGACCGCCGGACGGGTCCAGCGACGGGCCGATGGCCGCGATGGCGCCGTCCGCGATGCGGATGTCGCATTGCACCAGGTCGGGCGTATCAGCCGGCGCGTCCAGCAGGCAGCGCGGCACGCGGGCGCGGCGGAGGAGCAGTTGGGACGAGGCCGGCAAAGCCAGGAATGGGTCAGGCATAGGCGCGCGTCACCTCTTCCTCGCCGTGCTCGCGCAGCAGTTCCAGCAGGCGGCGGCGCATGATCATGCCCGGCCGGTCGGACGGCATGTGCTGCTCCACCCGGCGGCTCACGTCCAGGATGGCGTCGGGGCTGGTGCTTTCCAGCACCTCCCGGTCCTCCGTGATGATGGCGCGGTCCCATTCGACCAGCGTCTCCGCCGGGCAGTCCGCCTCGGTGTCGTTGCGGTACAGAAGCTGCACGAGCTGGATGCGCCCGTCGTCGATGGGCGTCGCGCAGTTGATGATGATGTGCCGGATGCCGCTCGGGTACTCCATGTCCAGCCGGCGGCAGAACGGCAAATACCAATGGTTGCGCATCCGCCGCTCCGTCAGCGCCTCCGTGCTGCCGGTGACTTGGTGCGCCACAGGCGGGTTGAGGATGTCGATGACGGTGGTGGCCTGGAAGCCGTAACCGGTTTCCTCGATCTCGTATTTCTTCGGCTTAGGCGCGTCGACCATGCCGAACGTCGCCTTGTGCACGAAGGAGAAGTGCGCGTTGTCAAAGGAGTTCTCCATCAGCCTCAGCGGCGCGGTCTGCCACTCGTCGTAGAACTGGAAAATGCGGCGGTAGGCGGGGTCGGCGTCCTCCGGCACCTCGGGGACCGGCTGCAGCGGCTCCTCCAGCGCCACCCAGGCGTAGCCGTAGCGGGCGGCGCAATGGAACTGGGGCACCCGATGCTTCGGCAGCACGGTTTCGCTGTCGAACTGCGGGATGCGGACCAGCGCGCCGGTGCTGTCGTAAGTCCAGCCGTGATAGCCGCAGACGATGCGCCCGTCGTCCACCCAGCCCTTCGACAGCCTGGCCGTGCGGTGGCAGCACCGGTCCGCCAGCGCCGCCGGCTGCCCGTCCGCGCCGAGGAACAGCACGATGTCCTC
>CAXUJE010000655.1:0-2086 GCA_964251035.1 uncultured Acetobacteraceae bacterium | reverse complement strand
CTGACGCGGGTTCGAGATCACCATGGGCATGCGCGTGGCCCGCACGGCCGCCGCCGCTGGCCTCATGGCGTTCACGATGTCCCGACTGCCGAGGCCGGGGGCCTTCGGGACTCGGCTCCAATGGTTCAACATGGCGCAACCGCCAGCAGCGCCGTGCAGGACAGGTGATGGCTCGCGTATCCGCAAGCCATCGCCGTCACGAAAGCCACTGCGCTGGCGGCCAGCAGGATGGCTTGCAGCCGCAGGAGGGCGCGATCCTGCGCCTCCGCTTCCTTCTCCTGCGTTTCTGGTGTCCAATTCGAGATGTGCATTGCGCCCCCTGCTGATGGCGGAACCCCGGCCACGGCGGCAGCTATGCGCGCATCAGCCCGGCGCGGCTGTGACCTGGGTCACTCCCACGCCACGCAGGACGGCCGTCCCGCAGGCTGCGGCGCGGCGCCGCGCGGAGTTCAGCGCCTTTTCGAACCGGCATCGGGCAGGATGCGCTACCGGGTTCACCTGTGGCGCCTTTCCATCTAATCTGCTTGCGCTGCCGATCGCGGCCGAGGGCTGAACCCAGAAACACGGGACGTAGTGTGCACTGCGCGCGGAGTGACATCGAGAGGCTCGACGCCGTTCACGCCCGCGGCGGCGTCCTGCCGCGCGCCTGCCACGCCCGTCCGGCCCGCACGGCCAGGGCAGCCGCGTGATGCCGGTGCTGTCCCATGCCACCAAGCGCGACGTGCTGGCGGCCACGCCGCTGTTCGCCATCCTGGGGCGCGAGGAACTGGCGGCCCTGGCCGACCTGGCCGGGGAGCGACGGGTGGCGCGGGACACCGTCGTGACGCATCGCGGCGACCCGGATTGCTCCCTTCTGGTCCTGGTGCTCGGCCGCCTCCGCGCGGGTGCGGTGTCCATCGAGGGACGGGAGGTCACGTTCGGCACGATGGAACCCGGCGCCGTGCTTGGGGAGGTCGCCCTGCTCGACGGCCGGCCGCGCAGCCTCGACGTGGTGGCCAAGGCGGACAGCCTGCTGCTCTCGGTCGAGCGGCGCGACTTCCTGCCGTTCCTGCGCGCCCGGCCGGAGCTGATGCTGCGGTTCATGGAACTGCTCTGCGACCGCCTGCGCCGGAACAGCACCGCGTACGAGGACCTCGCCTTGGCGCCGCTCGCCGTGCGCCTGGCGCGGCTGCTGCTGGCCTTGGCCGACGCGCACGGCGCCCCCACGCCCGACGGGGTGCAGATCCGCCTGGCGTTCTCGCAGCGCGACATGGCCACCCAGATCGCCGCGACGCGGGAGCGGGTGAACAAGCAGCTCCGCCAATGGCACGAGGCCGGGGTGCTGGGCGACCGGGACGGACGCCTGGTGCTGCGGCAGCCGGCGGCGCTGCGCGCGCTGCTGGCATAGACCGCGGCCCGGCGCGTCTGGCATGATGGGGTGGTGCCAGACCTTCCCACCCTGCCGGCCTTCGTGCTGGCCGTCACCGCGCTGATGCTGATCCCGGGGCCGAACGTCGCGCTGGTCGTGGCGAACTCGGTCGCCTACGGGCGGCGCTACGGGCTGCTCACGGTGGCGGGCACCAGCGCGGCCATGGTGGTGCAGTTGGGGCTGACCGGGTTCGGCATGGCGGGGGTGCTGGGAAGCCTCGGGCACGGGTTCGCGTGGGTGCGCTGGATCGGCGCCGCCTACCTGGTCTGGATCGGCGTGCAGCAATGGCGCGCGGCGCCGGTCGACCTCACGCGCACGCCGCCGCAGCCGCGCTCGGCGCGGGCGATCTTCGGGCGCGCCGTGCTGGTGTCGCTGACCAACCCGAAGACGCTGCTGTTCTACGGCGCGTTCTTCCCGCAGTTCGTGGCGCCCGGCCCGGACGCGGCGGCGCAGGTCATGGCGCTGTCGGCGGTGTTCCTGGCGCTGGCCATCGCCCTCGACAGCCTATGGGCGCTCGCGGCCGCGTGGGCCCGCGGCGCGCTGTCGGTGCGGGGGCGGCTGCGCAACCGGCTGTCCGGCGGCGGGCTGGTGGGCGGCGGGGGGGGCCGGGCGCTCGGCCGGGCCGCGTAGCGGCCGGGGCGGCGGTCACGTTCCTGCCGCCGCTCGCGCCGGAGACGG
>CAXUJE010000654.1:0-2104 GCA_964251035.1 uncultured Acetobacteraceae bacterium | reverse complement strand
TACCCGGCCGCCGCCTGACATCGACCTGCCGGGCAGCTGCCAGATCGGCTGCCCGGCGGCTCGCGGCTGCAGGGCCTTGGTGAAGCCTGCGTTCACATGCGGCTGGGCTACCGCAGAGGGAACCCAGTCGCACCAGCGCATCCTGGCCGAGGGCAGACAATCCGCTTCCGGCTGTCGACCGCCGCATAGCAGACGCTCGGCGCAACACGCGCATTCGCGGACGCCGGCGTGGACAGGGTCGTTTGGCCCGCTGTTCCCCAGAACTTGCCCGCAAAGCAATCAATAATGCAATTGCCGCAAGCAGGAAAAGCTACGGACGCGTCGGGTTAGGACCTATGGGCGCGTTAGCATTCCAGACGAGACCCCCGCCACCGCTTCCGGTCTCCTCGGCTCCGTGCCGTCTTACATGATCGTAGCCCCATTGACATGCCGATGACCAACGCCAGGGGCGGGGATGTCAGTGTCGGACGCGCGTCACTCCGCGGCGCTGCAGCTACACGGCAACGAGGATCTTGCCGACCTGCTCGTTGCCTTCCAAGTAGCGGTGCGCTTCGACGATCTGGTCCAGCGTGAACGTTTTGGCGATCTTCGGCGCAAGCGCGCCCGATGCGAGGCCGTCGAGCACATACTGGACGCCGCGCGCGCGGCGCTCCGGATCGTTGACGATCTCCAACAGCGTGTAGGCGCGCATCGACAGGCGGTTGCCAAAGCTCGCCATAGTCGGGAACGGCGTCTCCTCGCCGCTCAGCCCACCATACTGGAACAGAATTCCCGATGGAGCCATCGCAGCTGCCAGTTTCAGCACCGTCCGTCCACCCACCGGGTCGAACACCACGCGGGCGCCCTTTCCGCCGCTCGCCGCCATGATGGCCGCCGGCACATCGTCCTCCTCGGTCGCCACCACCGCCGCGGCGTCCGCCTCCAGCAACGCCGCTCGCTTGGCCCCCGTGCGCGTGGTCGCGATCGGTATTGCGCCCGCGTGGCGCGCGATCTGGATCGCTGCCAATCCCACGCTGGACGAGGCGGCGGGAATCACCACGGCATCGTCGGCTCCGAGATGCGCTATGTCGATCAGCGCGCCATACGCCGTCATGTATTGCATCCAGACCGAGGCTGCCTGCTCGAACGACAAAGCATCGGGCTTCGGTACCAGCACATTTGCAGGAACCAGCGCGATCTCCGCATAGCTCCCGTAGCGACTTTGCGAGAAGCCTGGGATTGTGCTGACCGCATCGCCGACCCTGAACTCCGTGACGTCTGGCCCGATCGCGCGGACGATGCCCGATACCTCGTAGCCGATCCGAGACGGCAGGCTCGGCTGCTCCAGGTAGATGCCGCGCCGGAACATCGCTTCGGCGCGATTGAGGCCGATCGCGCGAACCTCGAGTTGTGCCTCGCCCGGTCCCGGCTGCGGCGGCGTTTCCTCCTCAAGCTTTAGCACCTCGGGGCCGCCCATCTCATGAAAGCGCACGACTTTGCTCATCGACGACCGTCCTCCGGTATTGCCTCGCGGACGATGCCACTCCGTCCCGGCAGGTGCAATCAGGGCCGATGCCCAGGGATTGCAACAGCTGGCGACCCAGCGGGCGGAGAACCGGAGTCTTCATTCTGACCGGACCAGTTCCCACTGAAGCTGCAAACCTCGGCCCGTGCCAGTTTGAGCCCGGTTACGAAGGGGGCGGCGCACGCGGCTGGGTTTGAGCATCACGACCGAACTGCTGGCAGCGGCCCAGCTACCCAGCCGGTTCGTGGGCGCCCGCTAACGCCTGGGACGCGTCCGCCTGCGCGCCAACGGTGCGCCTACCCGCGAGACGGCCAGCATATGCCGATGCGCGATCAGCACGCAGCAGACGCGCTAGGACCCGTGCCCTTTTGGCTGATGCCACGGCGCTGCCTGCGGCGACGGATCTAACAGCGTGAAACAAATTGTGCTGAAGCCGGACACATTACACCGCCCAAGGCTTTACCCGGCACTGATCGTCGCCACCAGAAGCGCGGCGATGTCGCACGTCGGCCCGATGACAGCGATATCGTGGCGGAGTTTAGGCATAGGCGATAAACCAGCTGGGTCCGAGATGGGTGCTTGATAGCCGTTACCGGATTG
>CAXUJE010000653.1:0-2120 GCA_964251035.1 uncultured Acetobacteraceae bacterium | reverse complement strand
GGGCTTCGTTGCGGCGGGTTGTGGAAGCGGCAGCGTCAGTCGGGGGTTTGGCTTAACGAAAAGGGCGCCGATCCGATCTCAGCGCATCGGCAAGAACCCGCCGAGGATGGCCCCATACAGCACCTGGGCGAGCAAGGTGGTCAGCGGCGTGCGATAGCCGTAGTTCAGCCCAATGAACCCGGGCGGCTCGAGCTTCGCCTCCATGGCAGGTGCGTCGTATTCGGACGCCATCCGCGGATGGACCACCGCCATCGTCTGCAACGAAACCAGGAGAAACAGCCCGTGAAGGGCGCCAAGGAGGGCGCCAAGCCACCAGGTCGCTACGCCAAGGCTCGCAAAGACGAAGAAGTAGAACACAGCAAAGGCCCAGCCTCCCGCCAGGTACATGAGCGATCCGATCACCACGGCCCAGCCGCGGTCGGCGGTGACAAAGGTGCCGAACAGGAACGGCAGGCTGAGGCGCGACAAGCCTAGCCCCTGGCTGCCCTGCAGCACCGTCGTCATCAGCGCGGTCGCCACCAACGCCCAGATCAGGACGGCATCCAGGTTCTCGCCCAGGCGGTGCAGCAGGGCGAGGCTTTCCGTCATGCGCGCGTCTCCTTTGCCTTGGCCAGCATCAGCGCGGCCGAGATCAGCCCGGCATGGGTGAACGCCTGCGGCACGTTGCCGAGGGCCGCGCCGGATGCCGGGTCGTATTCCTCGGCGAGCAGCCCCACGTCGTTGGCGAGCGAGGCCGCGCGCCCGAACAGCGCGTCGGCCTCGTCCAGCCGGCCCTGTAGCGCCAGCAGTTCGACCGCCCAGAACCCGCAGATGCCGAACGCACCCTCCCGCGAGCCCAATCCATCGACCTCTGGCAGGTAGCGCAACAGCAGCCCGCCACGCTCAAGCTCGCGCCAGATACGGTTCGCCGTGCCCACGATGCGCGGGTGATTAGGGTCATGGAAGCCGAGCCGGGCCATGATCAGCAGGCTCGCGTCGGCCCAATCCTCGCCGAACGCGCCGACGTAGCTGCCCCCGCCGTCCGGCGCGGCGCGATAGCCCTGGGTCTCGATGGCGTCCCGCACGGCTTGGCGCTCGCGCAGGAAGCTTTCCCGGGGCGCCCGCAGGCATCCCATCTCGTCCAGGCGGAGCAGCGCGTCCAGCGCCGACCAGCACATGAGCTTTGAGTGGACATAATGCCGCCGCGGACCCGGCACCTCCCACAGCCCATTGTCCGGCTCCCGCCACGTCTTGCAGACCTGATGGCCGAAGCCGATCAGTAGGTGCTTTTCGTCGCGCGCCAGCATGCCTCCGCACTCGACATAGGCGACAGCGGCGGAGATCGCCGAGCCGTACACGTCGTGCTGCAATTGCCCGGTCGCGTCGTTGCCGATCCGTACGGGGGACGAGCCCCGGTAGCCCTCCAAGTGCGGCAGTTCCTGCAGGGACCGCAAGGGCCGGCCGTGCACGTCGTACATCACCACGAGACGCGGCCGGGTGAGGCGGGTGGAATGCAGCAGCCAGCCGAGATAGGCCCGGCCCTCGTCGTTGAAGCCGAGGTCGGCGAAGGCGCGCAGCGTCGTCGCCGCGTCGCGCAGCCAGCAGAACCGGTAATCGTAGTTGCGGCCGCCGCCAATGGCCTCCGGCAACGACGTGGTCGCCGCCGCGAGCACCGCGCCGGACAGGCCGTAGGTCAGCAGCTTCAGCGCGAGGGCGCTCCGCAGCGCCGCCGGGCGGTGCTCGCCCTCAAGGCTGCATCGCGCGCTCCAGTTCCGCCACCACTGCGCGGTCCGGTCCATGCGGCGATCCGCGGCCGCGCCCATCGGCGGGATGATCAGCATGTCGCGCGTGGCGTGCGACAGCGACAGCCGTCGCCGCTCGCCCGGACGCAGCACCATCCGGCCGGCCAGCCCGACAGCGACCCCGGCCGGACGCATGTCCAATTCGGCGAGCAGACAAAACGCTTGGCCGTCATGCTGGAACGCCCAGCCCAGCGCGGCGCCGCGGTTCACCAGTCGCGGCCGCGTGCGCGCGTAGTCCGGGCTTGGGTCGTACAGCGCCTCCAGCTCCACCTCGCCTTCTACGCCCTCGGCGATGCGCAGCAGTTCCCGCTCGGCTTGCAATCCCCGCCCACCCACGCC
>CAXUJE010000652.1:0-2134 GCA_964251035.1 uncultured Acetobacteraceae bacterium | reverse complement strand
CACCCACCCCACCACCCCGCGGCCGCCGCCCACCACCACGCCCCACAGCGCCACGAGCTGCCACGACGCCCGCATGAACGGCGTGAGCGCCACGCCGGCCGCGATCACCAGGAGCGCCGTCCCCACCGTGCGGGCAAGCCCGAACCGCTCGATCAGCGCCGCCGCGAACGGCCCGATCAGCCCGTACAGCGCGATGTTCACCGCCACCGCGAAGCCGATGGTCGCCCGCGACCAGCCGAACTCCGTCTCCAGCGGCACGATCAGCACCCCCGGCACCGACCGTATCCCCGCCGCCACCAGCAGCACCAGGAACGTGCACGCTGCCACTGTCCACGCCGGATGCACCCGCCTCATGCCTGAACCCTCCGTTGCCGGATTACGTGTATATGCACGTAACGCGCCTGGCAACTGTAGGCCCGCGACCTCGCTCAGGTCCCGCCGTGAGCCTCCGGCGTCCAGTGGCGGAGCCGCCGGGCCAGCCGGGCCTCGGTCGTCTCGCCCTCGAAGTCCATAGCCGTTTGCATGGGCTGCAAGCCCTTCAGGTCGTCAAGGGCATGGGCGTTGATGACGGCATACCGGGCGCCCCCCATCATGCACGTCGCCACCGGCACGACGCCGCAGGCTGCGCATGCATGGAAGTCCGCGGTCTCCGTCCCGAGCCGGAACCGCGTCGCCCGGGCGTCATCGGCGATCCGCAGATGGAACCAACCCCCCGGGTGCGAGGTCCAGGCCGCCCCGTGCTTCGTGCAAAAGCCGCATCCGCAGGCGCGTACCGGAACTGTCGGCCCGGCCCCGGGCCAATCAAGCGCCACGCGGATGTTGCCGCAATAGCACCCGCCTTCGAGGCGGTGGAGGTTGGGCGCACTCACACCAGCCCGCCCTGCCGCTCCCTCACCGCAGCATCTTCATCAACGCCTGCCCCGCCTTGCTGTCCAGCTCCGCCCGCTCCAACGACCCGTCCTTGTCCGGGTTCGCCGCGTTGAACATCTGCTCGACATAGGCCAGGTACTCCGCCTTGCTCACCGTGCCGTCCTTGTCCGTGTCCGCCGCCCGGAACGCCTCCCCCGGCAGCACCGGCGCCGCTTCCCGCTCGTCCAGCTTGTCGTCCTGATCCGGGTTCAGCTCGTCGAACCGCGCCGCGGCGGCGCTCTTCACCTCCGCCAGCTCCAGCTTGCCGTTCTTGTTCACGTCGAACGCCTGCATCGGGTCGGCCTGCGCCTCCTCCGGCCGCCGCGTCGGCAGGTCCGGCGTGCCCTGCGCCGCCGCCGCCCCTGCCGCCAACGCCCACCCAAGCATCGCCGCCGTCAGCACCGCCTTGACCGTCATCGCCTCGCTCCCCGTTGCCCGGCGTTCTACGCCGCAGCACCCCCGGGGTTCACCGCCGGCGGCGCGGGGCCCTCCTGTCGTATGCGGCGTCCGGGTCCGTCGTCAGCAGCCCAACGGCATAGGTGGCGCGCTGCGCGCGACTGAAATCATCGCACAGGTCGGACCACATCCGCTTGCCGGTATACGCGAACGTTTCGATGTTCTGGGACAGCTGGGCCTGCCCGACATCGTCCTCGGGCTCCATGGCGTTGGACAGCGTGTAGTCCCGGCCATCCGACAGAATAGCCTGGAAGTGCATGTTGAAGCCGCTTCGCGCGCGCATCGTCGGCCGGAGGAAAGCGATGCCCTCGCCGACCCGGAGCGTGTGATACTGGGTGAAGTCGAAGCTTTTGACGCCATACCGCGGCACCTCGGCGAGCAGGTCGGCCGTGCGTAGATTGAAGCGGGCGTTGGCGAAATGCAGCCAAACGTCGCTGCCGAACGTCTTGTTGGTTCCAGACTGCCAGTCAGGCGCCCGGCCCGTTTCATGGACCTTGATGATGTACTCCGCCGACTCGATGCAGCTTTCGGGAATCGTGGCGTCCTGCCTCGGCCGATCCCCGCTCATCAAGGGTGTCACGCTTGCCATTGCCCGCTTCCGTCAGTGAAGGGCTGCATTCTCCGCTCCGGCGACGGGCCGCGTCGAGCGGATGCGGGTTTCCCCTGTCATGGAGGCGGGCGGTACGGCTACAAGCGAAACACGGCCCCGGCCCGCCCGCAATCCCCTTGCATTCCGCCTTGTCTCCACCGAAACTATTCCCACCAAACC
>CAXUJE010000651.1:0-2137 GCA_964251035.1 uncultured Acetobacteraceae bacterium | reverse complement strand
CGCCCGGGGGGGCGCCGGCGGGGCGCGCCCGGCCCCCCCCCCGCGCCCGCCGCCGAGCACCGCGGCGCCCTGCTGCACCGGTTCTACGCCAGCCGCAAGCGCCCCGGGACCGCGCCGCCCAAGACCCGGCCGACGCGGACGCTGTCCACCCTCGACGCGACGCAGGCCGAGCGCGGGCGGTGCCTGGTGGCGATCCTGCTGCGTCACCCGGACCTGCTGCGCGACATCGAGGAGGCGTTCGCCGGCCTTGAGCTTTCGCCCGCCATGTCGCGGCTGCGCGACGCGGTCCTGGACGTTGCCGACCTGCACGCTTCCGAACGAAATGTGCTTGATTCCGCAGCCTTGCTGTCCCACCTGAGTGCATCTGGTGCAATGGAAGAGGCGGCCCAGGCCCTGTCGTCGGCCCCATATCCCTTGCCGGCCTGTGCCCACGCCGACGCCATGCCTGCGGAGGCGGAGGCCGGGTGGTGGCATATCTTTGGACTGATGCACCGCTCGCGGCTGGACGAGGAGGTGGCGGCTGCAGGCCGGGCCTTCATCGACCGGCCCGATGAGGCGGCGCAGCGCCGCCTGATCGCGCTTTGCGCTGCCCGAGACGCGCTGTCCGTGCCCGACCAGGGCGCGGAGGCTGAACCCTGATGTGCCGCGCGGGACGCCGCGCCGCACGCATTTTTGGAGTGCCCTAATCCATGGCGACCAAGCAAGCCGCGACCGCCGACGCAGCGCCCGCCGACCAGGACGGCGACACCACGCTGCTCGACACCAACGCGGTCGCCGTCAAGCGCCTGATCGCGAAGGGCCGGGAGCGCGGCTACATCACCTTCGACGAGCTGAACGCCGTGCTGCCGTCCGATCAGAACAGCTCGGAGCAGATCGAGGATGTGATGGCGATGCTCAGCGAGATGGGCATCCAGGTCGTCGAGAGCGAGGAAACCGAGGATCCGGAGGCCCCGGCCAAGGCCGACAAGGCCGAGGGCGAGGACGAGAAGGACGCTGACGAGCCGACCGGCAACGTCGATGAGGCGAACCTCGGCCGCACCGACGACCCGGTGCGCATGTACCTGCGCGAGATGGGCAGCGTCGAGCTGCTGTCGCGCGAGGGCGAGATCGCCATCGCCAAGCGCATCGAGGCCGGGCGCGACATGATGATCGGCGGCCTGTGCGAAAGCCCGCTGACCTTCCGCGCCATCATCACCTGGCACGAGAGCCTGAAGGCCGGGCGCATGCTGCTGCGCGACATCGTCGATCTGGAAGCGACGCAGGGCGGTCCCAAGGAGGCCGCTGGCGAGCCGGCCGACGCGGTCGCCGAGACGTTCGAGCCGGCGGAGGACCTGGACGAGGACGCGGAGGGCGAGGGGCCGGGCATGTCGCTCTCGGCGCTGGAGGAGAAGCTGAAGCCCGAGGTGCTGGCCACCTTCGAGGAGATCGAAGGGCTGTACCGGAAGCTGCAGAAGGTGCAGGCCAAGCGGCTGGAGACGATCACCTCCGGCGAGGAGATGAACCTCCGGTCCGAGCACACCTACGAGAAGCAGCGGGACGAGGTCGTCGGCAAGGTCGAGCAGGTCCGGCTGCACAACAACCGGATCGAGGAGCTGGTGGTCCAGCTCAAGCAGATCAGCCAGCGGCTGAACGGGCTGGAGGGCCAGTTGCTGCGCATGGCGGAGGCGGCGAAGGTTGGGCGGGAGGAGTTCCTGCGCGAGTACCGCGGCCATGAGCTGGACCCGAACTGGCTGGAGCGGGTGGGCGCGTTGCCGGGCAAGCATTGGAAGGGCTTCGTCACCCGGCACATCGACGGCGTGCAGGAGATCCGCGCCAAGATCGGCGTGGTGGCGTCGGAGGCGGGCCTGCCGATCAGCGAGTTCCGCCGGGTCTACGCGACGGTGAGCCGCGGGGAGCGGGACAGCGCGCGGGCCAAGAAGGAGATGATCGAGGCGAACCTGCGCCTGGTGATCTCGATCGCCAAGAAGTACACCAACCGCGGGCTGCAGTTCCTCGACCTGATCCAGGAAGGCAACATCGGGCTGATGAAGGCGGTCGATAAGTTCGAGTACCGCCGCGGCTACAAGTTCAGCACCTACGCGACGTGGTGGATCAGGCAGGCGATCACCCGCAGCATCGCCGACCAGGCGCGCACCAT
>CAXUJE010000650.1:0-2161 GCA_964251035.1 uncultured Acetobacteraceae bacterium | reverse complement strand
CGGGCCGGGCGGTCGCACGGGCTGAAGGTGGCGGCACTGGCGGGCTTGCCGGCCCCCGTGCTCGCGCGTGCGGCCGAGTTGCTTGCGAGCCACACGTCTGCTGACAGCTCGGATCGAATACCGGCAAAGTAGCCTACACAAGATCATTGATATCGTGAATAGGCGGCCAATTCCGAATTTGCCAACGGCATCAATGTTGGGTGTACCCCAATATCGCAATAAACTACAGCCTGACAGGAACGGAAAGTGTATGAAAACCCGTGAGCGAGAGCGGTAGAGTTCGCTAGGACCTGGATCAGTCGCCAGTTGCTGCGGAGCTTGGACTGGCATGGCTCCCACCCGCTGTATAGGCATCAAGGAACTCCTCCGACGCGACCCTGTTGGCCAAGCTCCTGAGTTTATCCGTCGAGGCGGCCCCGAGAGCCGCTTCAACCCGGTTGTTGGCGCCAATCCATAGCTCGAGCATCTGCTTGTGCCGCGCTTTGCCCAGGGCGGTCATCGCGCTGCGCTTCGCCCGCCTGTCCTGGGCATCCTGGCGAACCTCGATGAGGCCATCACGGACCAAGGGGCGCAGGGCATGGGTCAAAGCTGAAATCCGGATCGCCAACTTGTCGGCCAGAACCCCCAAGGTCGGCCCAGCCTCGCCGTGAAAGGCGCTCAACACGTCGATCTGCGCCAGCAGGAGGGCTTGCGGTGAGGTGAGGCCGGCCGGGGCGATCGCCTCGTCGTACAATTGGCCAAGCCGGCGTGCCGCGCGCCGGAGGGATGTATGGGTGCAATTGAGGTCTGCCGGTACCATGAGCAGCTCGACATCGGACTGGACGCCAGCTTCGGCCGTTCGCAACACCTTCGCTTTTGCCATCTGGGCAAAATAGTTGAGTGCCGCAGCATTGCAAAGGGGAGAGGCTAAGACTATTGGTTGAGCACTCAAGCAATAGGGAGTGCCCTTGCATCGTCCAGTTCCACCGACAAGCCGGTCGCCGTCGTCACCGGGGCGTTCTCGGGCATTGGCGCAGTGTATGCCGAACGCCTCGGGGCACGCGGCTTTGACCTCGTTCTCGTGGCCCGGCGCGCCAAGCGGCGAGCTGAGGCCGGATAGTATTCGCGCCGCGACGGGCAGGCGGGTCCGGATGCCGCATCCGCGATAAAGGAGTTTACCTTCATGAAAATCGGCTTTATTGGTGCGGGTACCGTTGCAAAGACGATTGCAAAACACGTGCTCGCCTTCGAGCACCAGATCCTGCTTAGCAACAGCCGCGGACCCGACACCCTCTCGGCGCTGGTCGAGGAGCTTGGCCCTGGGGCGTCGGCCGGGACGCCCCAGCAAGCGGCCGAGCAGGACCTTGTCGTTCTGGCCGCTCGCTGGTTCAACGTGCAGCCGGCCCTGTTCGCGGTCGCCGACTGGTCAGGCCGGGTGCTTGTCGATGCGACGAATAGGTTCGCGAGCTATACGCCCCTGGCGCTCGGCGACATCTCCGGACGCACGTCAAGCGAGATCGTGGCTGACCTCGCACCCGGGGCGAAAGTCGTCAAAGCGTTCAACTCCGTTCCGATGGCTTGGATTTCCGATTTCTCGCCCTCCAAGCCACGGACAGCTCTCTTCATTTCGGGTGACGACGCGGAAGCCAAGCAACGGGTCGGCGCTCTCATCGACCAGATCGGCTTCTGCACCATCGATCTCGGCTCGCTTGCGATCGGCGGGCGGCTCCAGCAGGTCGGCGGGCCGCTCGGCGGGATCAAGCTCCTCTTCAGCGAAAGGATGTCCATGTGAAAGCGCTCGTCTACGAGAAGGCGCATAGCCTTGCCGATTTCTCGGTCCATCTTGCTGAGTTGCCGGAGCCGACGCTGCGCGAGAACGACGTGCTGGTCGACGTCCGTGCCATCGGAGTCAATCCTGGCGAAGCTGGCATCCGGAGCATGCGCAGCGCCGAGCCCGGCGGCCGGGTCCTGTTGGGCTGGGAGTTTGCCGGGGTGGTCCTTGCCACGGGTCCGGCGGCTCAACGGTTCAACGTGGGCGATCGCGTCTTCGGCACCGGCGACATGACCCGAGACGGTTGTTGGGCGGAGCGAGTGGCTGTCGACCACCGGATCGTAGCCGCGATTCCAGACCAGCTTTCGTTCGCCGATGCGGCGAGCCTGCCGATCGGCGCCGCCACGGCCT
>CAXUJE010000649.1:0-2164 GCA_964251035.1 uncultured Acetobacteraceae bacterium | reverse complement strand
GCGTAGGTGTAGCCCTCCGGATGGGGCCGGTACTCCTCCCCGGCCGGCGCGTCGCCGCGCAGCGCCACGATGTGCCGCACGCCGGCGTCCCAGTATTGCCGGGCCACGTCATCGACCTCCCCGCGCGACGCGCCGACGCAGGTCAGGTGCGCAGCCGGCGTCAGGCCGGTCTCCTTCACGATCCGGCTGACCGTCGCATGGGTGCGGGCCTGGGTCGAGCCGCCCGCGCCGTAGGTGACGGACACGAAGCGCGGCGCCAGCCGCTCCAGCCGGCGGATGCAGGTCCAGAGCTGCGCCTCCAGCGCGTCGTTCTTCGGCGGGAAGAACTCGAAGGACAGCGCCGGCGGCGGCAAGGCGGCGGAGCGGGCGGGCAGCCCGGCAAAGCGGGGACCGGTCAGCCAGCGCTCCAGCGTGGCAGGCGCCTCGGCCTCGGGCGGTTGAGCGGTGATCTGGTTCATGGTCTGCAATCCCGGCTATGCTGGCGCGGCGCGCTGTCCACGCCAATCTAGTCCATAGCGGCCGTCGCGCAACGTCATGCTTCGCCGCACGTTCCGCAGGTCTGTCTATGGGACCATAGACCGCACGACGTAGTACCGCCAATCATGATCATCGAAAGCACAAGCCACCCATGCTGACACGCCGCGACCTCCTGACCTACTCCGTGGCCGCCACGGCGGTCTTCGCCACCCGGCCTTGGGCAAGCGCCTGGGCGCAGCCGGCCGGAGACGCCACCGGGTTCGTGGTGCAGCTCGGCAACGCCCTGGTCGGCATCGTGAACGGCCCCGGCTCCTACGAGGAGAAGAAGCGCAAGCTCGGCCCCCTGATCGAAGAGTCCGTGGACGTGGAGGGCATCGCCCGCTTCTGCCTCGGCCGCTACTGGCGGACCGCGACGCCACCCCAGCAGCAGCAGTTCACCCAGCTCTTCCACGCCGTGCTGCTGAACAACATCACCGGCAGGCTCGGCCAGTTCCAGGGCGTCACGTTCAACCCGACCAGCACGACCCAGCAGGAAGGCAACAGCCTGGTGGGCACGGTGATCCACCGTCCCAACCAGCAGCCGAACAACGTGCAGTGGGTGGTCAGCCAGGCGACCGGCCGGCCCAAGATCATCGACGTGGTCGCGGAAGGCATCAGCCTGCGCGTGACCCAGCGCAGCGACTACGCGGCGTACATCTCCCGCAACAACAACGACGTGGGCGCCTTGATCAACGCCATGCGCCAGCAGGCGGCCGCGTAGCCACGCTCTCGAACACCAGCATGGGGTGGCCGTCGCGCTCGAACGTGGCGCAGGGCCGCATGCCGATGGCGCCGAGCAGGACGCGGGACGAGAAGTTGCTGTCCCGCGTCACCGCCACCACCCGGCGCAGCCCGGCCTGGTCATGGGCGAACCGCAGCGCCGCCCCGGCGGCCTCCCGCGCCAGCCCGCGCCCCCGCACTTCCGGACGGAAGGCGAAGCGAAGCCCCATGCCGCGGCCGTCCGGGCGCTCATGCACGCCGGTCAGGCCGAAGGCGGGCTGGCCCGGCGCATCGCGCGCCAGCCACATGCCCACGCCATGCGCCGGCCAGAACGCCGCCTCCTGCGCCAGTTCCTCGGCGACCTGGACCGGAGAGCGCACGCCGCCAAGCATCTGCCCAAACACAAGGGGGTCGCCCTTCAAAGCGCAAAGATCCGGCAGGTCCTGCCAGCCAACGGGCGACAGCAGCAGCCGTCCGGTCCGGATCACCCAGGCCGGGGTCACGACGGCACCCCCAGGCGTGGATAAGTTGCGCGCGGATCAGCGGGCGAGCGGCCGGTACTTGATCCGGTGCGGCTCGGTCGCGTCGGCGCCGAGCCGTCGTCGCTTGTCCGCCTCGTAGGCCTGGAAGTTGCCCTCGAACCACTCGATGTGGCTGTCGCCTTCGAACGCCAGGATGTGCGTCGCCAGGCGATCCAGGAACCAGCGGTCGTGGCTGATGATCACGGCGCAGCCGGCGAACTCGGCCAACGCCTCTTCCAAGGCGCGCAGTGTGTCCACGTCCAGGTCGTTGGTCGGCTCGTCCAGGAGGATGACGTTGCTCTCGGACTTCAGCATCTTCGCCAGGTGCACCCGGTTGCGCTCGCCGCCCGACAGGATGCCGACCTTCTTCTGCTGGTCCGACCCCTTGAAGTTGAACGCGCCCACGT
>CAXUJE010000648.1:0-2175 GCA_964251035.1 uncultured Acetobacteraceae bacterium | reverse complement strand
GCGACACACCAGTCAATCAAAATGGGAGGCATTATGACATCTTCGGCTCGCCGAAAACCTGATCCCATTCGCCGAAACCGCGGTTGGAGGTCAGGATCATGGCGCCGCGCTCGTAGCGGGCGTTGACCAACTGAAAGAACAAGTTGCCGCCGCCGGGTATGACGGGCAGATAGCCGATCTCGTCCACGATCAAGAGCTGCGGCCGGCGCAGGAACCGCAGCCGTTCGCGCAACGACCCGTCCCGCTCGGCGCGGGCGAGTGCTGTGATCAGGTCGGCCAGGGTCATGAAGTAAACGCTGCGCCCGGCGCGGATTGCCTCGACGCCCAAGGCCACGGCAAGGTGGGACTTGCCGGTGCCGGGCGGGCCCAAAAGGTGCAGCACCTCGCGCCGGTCCACAAAGCCGAGCTGGGCGAGCGCCAACACGCGGCCGCGGTCCAGCGAGGGCTGGAACGAAAAGTCGAAGCTGTCCAGCGTCTTGACCGCGCCCAGGCGCGCCATGCGCAGCGCCGCCTTGACCCGCCGGCCCTCCCGCCAGCCCAGTTCGTCCGCCAGCAGGGCCTCGATCGCCTCCACCGCCGAGGCTTCGCCGCGCTCAAGCTGCTGAACCACACCGCCCAGCGCTTCCAGCGCGCGCGGCATGCGCAGGCCCACCAAGTGCTGGCGCACCCGCTCCAGGGTCGCCGGCGCCGCATCGGTGTCCCGCCCCCCTCATGCCTGCGCCTCCTCGGCCACGGCATCTGCCCCGGCCGCCAGGCGCTCGCCGACAGCGGCATAGATCGCCAGCGGCCGGCGCGCGACCTGATCGCCGGGGCGGCCGGGGATGGGCGCCTCGGTGCGGGCGTTGCTGGGCTGCCGCGCAGCGGCGCGGCGCGCGGCGCGGTGGCCAGCCGCAAGGCGGCGCCCGCCATGCCCCTCCAGCACCGGGTGGGCCGCGACCAGGCGGCCCTCCTCGAAGATGCGCACCTCGTGGGCCAGCGTGTGCACCTCTACCGCGCGCCGGCGCGTCATGTCCGGCACGCTGTAAAGGTTGCCGCCCACAGACACCATGCCGTCGCGGGTGACGCGCCGTTCCAGTTTCAGCACGGCCTGGAACGGCCCGGCGGGCAGCGGCTTGAGGTGGGGCTGTTCCTCGGCGAAGTGCTCGCACACGACCCGCCGCGTGGTGGCGTGCGTGCGCTTGTTGGCCACCTCGTCCAGCCATTGCCGAAGCTGGCCGTTGAGGTCGTCCATGTCGCGGAAGCTCCGGGCCAGGAAGAAGTCCTCGCGCACGTAGCGGAACGGGCGCTCGACCTTTCCCTTGCTCTTGGCCCGATACGGGCGGCACGCCCGGGGCTGGAAACCGTAGTGCCGGGCGCAGGCCACCAGCACGGGGTTGTAGATTACGCCCGTCTCGTCCTCGCCGCTGACCGCCGTGCGCATGCGGTCATACAGGATCTCACCCGGCACGCCGCCGAGCGCCTCAAAGGCGGCTGCGTGGCAGCGCAGCACCGCCTGCAGGTCCTGGTGGGCGACAAACCGTGCCCAGATCAGCCGGGAATGGCCCAGCACCATCGAGAACAGCCACACCACCCGGCTCGCGCCAGGCTCGGCCGTGAACTCGGCACGGAAATGGGCGAAGTCCACCTGTGCCTGCTGTCCCGGCGCGGTCTCGAACCGCTGTTCAAAGCCAACCGGCGTTTGAGGGCGCACGATGCGCAGGAAATCCGTGAGCTGGGTGTATCCTCCCCGGTAGCCCATGGCCCGCAACTCGCGCAGCAGCCGGCTCGCCCGCAGCTCGGGAAAAGCGACCACGCGCTCGCGCAGGTAAACGTGATGAGGGGCAAGCAAGGTCGGACGCAGCGGACGCGGCGTGTAGGCCGGCGGCTCAAGCCCGCGCGCGATGTAGCGGCGGACCGTTTTACGGTCAAAGCCCGTGCGCCGGGCGATGTCGGACACGCTCAGCCCTTGGCGGTGCAGGTCAAGGATCATCATAAGCTCTCCCAATCGGACCATCGGCGCCGCCCCCGTTTCACGGAGGCCATATCGCGCCGGATCAGCCCGGCCCCGCGGGCCAGGCACAAGGCTCGGCTTGGGGAGGTTTCGCCCGGTATGTCCGGGGAGTATTCAATCAGCGGCTACAAGAGCATCCGTGACTGGGGCTTGCGCTTCGGCCGGCTGTTCGCCAACGCGCTGAA
>CAXUJE010000647.1:0-2176 GCA_964251035.1 uncultured Acetobacteraceae bacterium | reverse complement strand
CGGGGTTGATCGACCGCATCGCGCGCGCGACGGGAGGTCGCTTCGCCTTGGCTGCTTTGAACCGCAAGCAGCGGCCCGGAAAGGTCAGGTTTTGAGGCGCCCCCATAGTGGCCGGACTGCGTTGCGTTCCTGACCGCCGAGATCGCGCATTGATCAGTTCCTGCGAAGTGGAGTACCAGTGGTAGTCCGGGCGGCGATGGCGCGTTAGGTTCCGTTCGCCTCTGGAGTCGCGCTGCCCGATGGAACAGTCTCCGCTGCCTCCCGACGGCGCCCCCTGGCCTCGCGCCACGCCGGAGGAAGCCGGGTTCGATGCGGACCGGCTTGCGGCCGCGGTCGCCTTCGCGGAGGAGCACGGGACTCCGTGGCGAAGGGACCTGCGCGCGCAGCTGGAAGCCGGCAACTTCGAGCCACCGCCGGACAACGAGATCATCGGTCCTGTCAGGCCGCGAGGCAGCCCCAACGGCCTGCTGCTGCGGCATGGCATGATGGTGGCGTCGTGGGGCGACACGCGCCAGGTCGACATGACGTTCAGCGTTGCCAAGAGTTACCTGTCGATCCTTGCCGGGATTGCAGCGGCCGACGGGCTGATCGTCGATCTTGACGAGCCGGTCGGTCGGACCGTCGATGACGGCGGGTTCGAGGGGGCGCACAACGGCGCGATCACCTGGCGGCAGATGCTGCAGCTGACCTCGGAATGGGAGGGCAGCCTGTTCGGCAAGTCCGAGCAGATCGACCGCAACCGCAGCCTGGCCAGCGAGGCGGCAGGCCGGCCTGCCGGGGCGAAGGGCGCCGCGCGCCCCTTGCAGGCGCCGGGCACGTTCTGGGAATACAACGACGTCCGCGTGAACCGGCTCAGCCTGGCGCTGCTGCGGCGCTTCGGCCGCGCCCTGCCCGAGGTTTTCGCCGAGCGCGTCATGCGGCCCATCGGGGCCTCCGGCAATTGGCAGTGGGAAGGCTACCGGACCTCGTTCGTGGACGTCGGCGGCCGGCAGGTGCAGTCCGTGTCCGGCGGCGGGCACTGGGGCGGCGGAGTGTTCATCCACGCGGAGGACCAGGCCCGGATCGGGCAGTTAATGCTGGACCGCGGCCGGTGGGGCGGCACGCGCATCCTTCCCGAGAGCTGGGTTGCGGCCTCCGTTGCGCCGTGCCTGCTCAATCCGCGCTATGGCCTGTTCTGGTGGCTGAACAGCGACGGCAGCTATCAGCCCTCCGCGCCCCGCGACAGCTTCTTCGCGGTTGGCGCAGGCGGCAACGTCACCTGGATCGATCCCGGCCATGGCCTGGTTGCGGTGCTGCGCTGGATCGACAGCACAAAGCTCGACGCCTGGATCGGCCACATCCTGGCATCGCTGATCGGTTGAGGGCGTGCGGAAAGTGACCGATGAAGGTCTGCCTTTCGCGGTCGGTCACCCCAAAGCCGCCGGACCGTCTGTAATAGGCCAGCATCTGCCATCTGGTCTTCTGGCTTGGATGTCCGAGGAGGGTCGGGGGCAGCTGGACGACGACAAGGCGTGCTGCTCTTTACAGAACACGCGATTTGTTAAGAGTGCCGGTCCCAATCTCCAACGGAATCAGGCTCGACGTCACCACGCGCCAAACGTGCCGGGCGGCGAAATGTCAGAAGACATGATAGGTGCCCGGAGCGCGGCAGCATACAAGCTGCTGATGGGTTCAGCCTCTGCCGCAGATCGCCAAAACGCACAGCTTCGCGGTCACTGGGCCGTGCAGGCGGCGGTGGCGCTGCAACGGATGCGCCTGCGGCAGGACCAGGGCGTGCCGGAGTGGAGCCGGCGGCCCTGAACGCTACGTACCCTCAAGCGGGGCCTTTCCTACCCAACCCGCCCCACCGCTCTCGTCGCATCCCCTTCACGGCTCCTTGGGCAGCCTGCGGCTGATGCCGCAATCCAGCTCGTGGACCAGGATGCCGCTGCGCTGGAGTTCGACGGGGTCCCGGCTGGTCAGCAACGCCTCGACGGCCCGGTCACAGGCTTTCCTGGTGGCGGGAAGGTTGATGTCGTAAAGGGCGAAGTCCGTTTTGAAAGAGGCGAGGTCCGAGCCGAAGAAGATGATGGAGGTGCCCGCCACCACCGCAGCGGGGACAAACGCGAGGCCGAGCAGCGCGTCCTGGCGCATCCTGCACCTCCTGTCCGAGTGCCATGCCATGCATGGCCGGAAT
>CAXUJE010000646.1:0-2177 GCA_964251035.1 uncultured Acetobacteraceae bacterium | reverse complement strand
GGGCCAGCTTCACCATGCAGTTCCACCACTACGACCCCGTGCCGCGCAACATCGCGGACGAGATCATGGCAAAGAGCGCATGATCGGGATCATCGCCAAGAGCGCCTAAGCGGACCCGTTCGACACTCTGCAACTTTCCTGCCCCGGCGGCGCTGGGGCAGGGATGACCGACGCACCTGCAGAGACGGCCTCCCCCGGGGCGCAATCCCCCGGGGAGGCGACGGATACCGACCTGGCCTTCATGGCCCGTGCCCTCGAACTCGCCCGGCGCGGCGACCAGACGCCGGGCGCATCGCCCATCGGCTGCGTGATCGTGCTCGACGGCCGCGTGGTGGCGGAGGGGCACAACGAGGTCGGCCTGCGCCACGATCCCACCGCGCACGCGGAAATGGTGGCGATCCGCCGGGCCGGGGCGGCGCTGGAGCGGGAGGACCTGCGGGGTGCTACGCTCTATTCCACCTTGCAGCCCTGCGGCATGTGCACCATGGCGAGCATCTGGAGCCACGTCGACCGTGTCGTCTATGGCGCCGGGCGCGACGACGTGCACCAGATGTACTTCGAGGACCGCCACCTCGACACCATGAACTTCATCCGTGACGCCTACCGGAAGGACATGCCAGTGGTGGAAGGGGTAATGCGGGAGGAGTGCGCGGCGCTATACTACGGGCCGGACGACAATCCGCCGGCAGAGGCGCAGGCGAACGTTTGACGGTCAAGCACAGCGACTCAACTCTGCGCTGTTTCGGATCGTGAAAACAAGGCAGGATAGTCGGCATGGCCGAAGCTCAGAACGATCCGCCGTCCGAACTCGACGCCAAGCTTGCATTGCTGGATGGCAAGCTGGAAGGTTTGTCAGACCTAGCCCAAGCCGTTGCAGGAATGAGGCAAATGGCTGGCGAGACTACGCTAATGGTTGGCGAGGCTATTCGGCAAGTGACTGAAAATTCTTCTGCGATTCGTGAAAAAATCCTGTGGCTTGAGCAGAAGCAAGTAGCTGATGAAGCCACAAGGCAGATGATTGATGCAGCTGCTCGGCAGGTAATTGAAAATTCCAGTGTGTTTCGTGAAAGGCTTCTACCTCTCGTTGAGCAGGTGACTGCGGAGCAAACTCAGTTGCGTGCCCTAATCCTGAGAAAAACAGAAAGCCTGCAAGACACCATGGATTTGGTCAGACAAGATGCCCGCAATGCTTGGAACTCCGCCGACTTCGCCATCACCCATAGCGTCGGCAACAATCACCAAACACGCGAAGAAATGGAGAAGTTGCTGGCTATGATCTCGGGCGTGCAAAGGCAGCAACAGCTTCTCACGTCACAGGTCGAGGAACTACGCAGGGCCGCCGCTGAAAAGGGAGGCGGCCCACCCAGTGCAGGATGATCAGTTCAACCCCTCCATCCCGCCGTCCACGCTGATCGCCTGGCCGCTGATGGTGGCGCCGAAGGGGCTGCATAGGTACAGCGCCATGTTGGCGATGTCCTGCTGGGCCACGAAGCAGCGCAGCGACACGGTGCTGACGGAGCGCTCGGTTTGCTCGTTGTCGCTGATCCCCGCGGCCTGCGCCTTGTTGCGCAGCACGCTGCGGATGCGGGGGCCGTCCACCAGGCCGGGCAGGATGGCGTTCACCCGGATGTTGTCGGGACCCAGCTCCATCGCCAGCGTCCGGGTGAAGCCGACCACGCCCCACTTCGCGGCGCTGTAGGGGCTGCGCAGCGGGAAGCCGAACTTGCCGGCCGCCGAGCTGAGGTTGACGATGCTGCCACCGCCCGATTGGCGCAGCGCCGGCACCGCGAACCGTGCGCAGTGGAACATGCTGGCGAGGTCGGTTTGCAGGGTGGCGTCGAGGTCCGCGGGCGTGACATCCTCCACCCGCGCCGTCGGCCCGGCGATGCCTGCGTTGTTCACCAGCACGTCGAGGCCGCCCAGGGTGGACAGCGCCGCGCCCATGAATGCCTCCAGGTCGGCCGCCCGGCCCGCGTCCGCCCGCATGCCCCGGTGCCCGCAGGCGGCAAGCGCCGCCTCGTCCACGTCCGACACGAACACGGCGGCGCCGCAGGCCGTGAAGCTGTCCGCCATGACCCGGCCGATCCCGCCCGCGCCCGCGGTGATGGCGACGCGCAGGGCGGTGAGGTCGAGCGGGACGGGGGTGAGGGCGCCTTGGGGCATAGCGGGGTTCCGTG
>CAXUJE010000645.1:0-2177 GCA_964251035.1 uncultured Acetobacteraceae bacterium | reverse complement strand
GTAGCTGTTCAGTCCCGGAGCATGATGGAGCAGGCTTACCCCTGACCCGTCAGGAGGAGGATGCACCATGGCAGCAGTTCTCCACGGCAGCGCCCGAACAACGCCGCGCGTTCGCGCCGAACTCCAAGCAGCGCAAGCGTCGTCCCGCGCCCTCGCCGCCCAACACGGCCTCAACCCCAAAACCGTCCTGAAATGGCGCAAGCGCTCCGTCACCGTTGATGCCCCGATGGGACCCAAGCCCCGCAGCGCCGTGCTGACCGAGGCCGAGGAGGCCATCACCGCCGAGTTCAGGCGACGCACGCTCCTGCCGCTCGACGACGCCCGGCGTTCCTCCCGGAACGACGTCATGGGCGGCCTCAAGGACCAGATCCCCAAGCTCACCCGCAGCGCGCTGCACCGCTGCCTCCAGCGTCACGGCATCTCCCGTCTGCCCAAAGACGAGGACGCCAGCTCCAAACGCAAGACGTTCAAGGACACCAAGATCGGCTATGTCCCCATCGACAGCGCCCAGCTCCGCCGAGGGCAAAACACACATGTTCCTGGCCATCGGCCGCGTCAGCAAGTTCGTCCATGTCGAGTTCCACGCGACAGCCGAGATGGCCACCGGCGCCCAGTTCATGCGCGGCGGCGTCATAGCGTTTCCCCTACCAGATCCACACCGTGCTCACCGACAACGGCGTCGCGTTCACCAAGAACGCCTCGACCAAGTGGGACAGCATGCGCCACCCATTCGACCGCATCTGCGACCAGCACGGCATCGAGCACAGGCTCACCAAGCCCTACCGTCCCTGGACCAACGGCCAGGCCGAGCGCATGAACCGCACCGTCAAGGACGCCACCACCAAGGTGTTCCACTACCCAACCACCCAAGCCCTGCGCGCCCACGTCCTGGCGTTCGTCGCCGCCTTCAACTTCGCCAAGCACCTCAAGGCACTCAGATGGCGCACGCCGTTCCAAACCATCTGCGACGCCTGGAAAGCCGATCCGTCATCGTTTGAGATCAACCCGCACCATCCCACCCCGGGACTATACAATTAGCTTGGCTGCACATGTGATGCAGCCGCCATACCGGCATCCAACCAGCAGAACAAAGCCGGCAGCCTCTACGACGTCCAGTATCGCCTCGTCCGCCCCTACCTCGAACACCAGGCCGCGGTTGCGCAGTGTAATGAGGTACTTACGCATGGGCGGGTGCTCGGGCCGTCAAAGCCAAATGTCCGATGAGCAGTCTCCGCCCGGGTAGCGTGTCTCATGGGCTCGGGACGGACCGCGCGGCTCCTTGCTGAAATCGACGAGGAACCTGTCATTGATTGCCATGCCGCCGTTCTCCACGTCGCAGTCAACGACCACCATCACGCCTCCAGCATCCCTCATCGCCGGATAGAACTGGTTGTCCCACGTCGAGAACAGCGACGTCGTGACATAAAGGCGTTTACCGTCCAACGAGAGCTGGATCATCTGCGGTGCCCCGGCCACATCACGCCCATTCACGGCCGGCGCCTTCCCGAGCAAGCCGCCAATCCAAACCTGCCCCGTCATTACCGGCTTTGACGGATCGCTTATGTCGTATTGGCGTAAGTCGCCGTGCAGCCAGTTCGAAAAGTAGAGATACTTGTCGTCCATCGACACCAGGATGTCCGTGATCAAGCCCGGCATGGGCACCGGGAAGTCCTCCACATCGATGGACTCAACGTCGATGACCTTCTCGACCTGTACCTCGCCCTGCTCGTCCTTGTGCCAGTGGAACACGTTGGACGACAGAGCCGCGCCAACATATCCGTGCGTCGAGTCCGGATTGTGGTGGAACCGGACCTCCAACGGGATCATCCCCTCGGCACCAAGGTCCACGGAGCGCTCGATACGCCTACTGGCGAAATCCCAGAAGTGGAGATGCCTGCCGTATTTGCCTTTGCCAACATCCTCGAGATCGAAGCCCGGCATGAACGTGTTTGGCGCACCCCATTCCGACGAAACCATCATGTTATGGCGGGGTTGATACCAGAAGTCATAATTATATTGCATCCCCGAGATGTCGTTCTCCCAACGCCCAACAACTTCGAAATTTTTGTTGAGGTGAAGAAACCCGCCTGGTGCATTCCCGGCAGCGTCTCCAAGCATGGAAATGATGATGTCGGATCCGAGGCAATGGACGGTGTGCGGCCCGGAGAGATTGGTCT
>CAXUJE010000644.1:0-2178 GCA_964251035.1 uncultured Acetobacteraceae bacterium | reverse complement strand
AGTCACGGTCCCTCAATCTCCCACCCCCAAACACGTTTTGCCACAGCCTCGACTCTGAGCGCTCCTTGAGATTTCATTATGATAACGTTACTATCACCCCAGCGAACACCGCAACCTTACTGGGGCACTTAGATGAAGACGCTTCTTTTCGCCGCCGCAATTGCCACCCTGCTAGCTTCGCAGGCCCGTGCCGCCGACCCCGAGCTCTCGATCGATGCTAAGCGTATGCTGGCCTATGGCACCCTTGCCGTCATGACAGGCGCTTGCAAAACCAGCCTTGCCCCCGACCAAGCTGCTCAGATCAAGACCGGCCTGGCCAGAGCGTCAGAGGCTCAACAGGACCTCACCGAGGCCGACTTCACCGAAATCATGAAAGCTGCCGGAACTCAAGTCGGCCAGAACAAGGCCCAGGTTTGCGCCTCCCTCACCCCTGACTTCGTTGCGACCAGCCTTGAGGAGGCTGCTGCTGGGCGCTGATCCGGGCGCCGGGGCACCTGCCCTGGTGTTCACGGTGCCAGCGCGTTCATCAGAACGCACGCCGGGTCACGGGGATGGCGGCTGAGAATAGGCCGGCACGGACATGGCCTTGCATGTCCGCTTCCTACTATGAGCAGTCATTCAACCCGGCTATAAGTATTGAGGATGTCCCTCGCCCCCCTGATCGACGCGGCGCTGTCAGCGCGTGCCATGGCCTACGCCCCCTACTCCCGTTTCACCGTAGGCGCAGCCCTCCGCACGCCAGAAGGCGCCATCCACGCCGGCTGCAACGTGGAGAACGCCGCCTACCCCGAGGGCACCTGCGCCGAGGCGGGCGCCATCGCCGCCATGGCGCTGGCCGGCGGGCGGCGCATTGCCGAGCTGGTGGTGGCCGGCGGCAGCGACGCGCCCTGCACCCCTTGCGGCGGCTGCCGGCAGAAGCTGCGGGAGTTCGCCGGGCCGGAAACCGTCATCCGCATCGTGGACGCGGCCGGGCAAACGCTGCTGCAAACCACGCTGGCCGATCTGCTGCCGCATTCCTTTGGGCCGGACAACCTGGGGCGTGGGGCCGGACCTGCCTAACCCATCCACCGCCGCACATAGGCAAGACAATCCCGCACCGCCGCCTCGATAACCGGGAGCGGCACCGGCTCAGACACCCGTATCGGCTGCGCGTCCGGCCCCCGCCGCATCCGCAGCGGCAACTCCACCGCGAACGGCAGGTCCGGCCGGGCCGCCAGCGCGTCCATGATCGCGCCGCAGTCAATGCCGCCCTGCCCCGGCACGGCGAACTGCCAGCCCGAAGCGTCCTGCCGCACGTCCTTCAGGTGGAAATGCACGCAGCCTGGCAAAGCCCGAATGGCGTCAGCGGCGGCGTCGATCCGGCCGGGCCGGTGCGACACAGTGTTGCCGGGGTCGTAGTTCAGCCGCACGGACGGCAGCCCCAGACGGCCGATCAGCGCCAGCCCGTCCGCCGCATCGTTGATCAGGTTGTCCTCGCCGTTGCCCGGGTTCTCCAACCCGATGGCCAAGCCGAGCGAGGCCGCGTGGTCCGCGAGCCGGCCGATGTTGGCCATGAACTGCGCTTCACGGACCCGCGCCGCCGCGTTGGTGTTGATGACCTGCGCGCCGAGCGCCGCGGCGAAATCCATCCGCCCGGTGAGCACCGCCACCGCATCCGCCCGGCCCAGGTCGATGTGCGACGACAGGGCATGGCAACGCAGCCCGCTCGCGTCCAGCCAGGCGCGGTGCTGCCGGGCGCTCGCCGGGCTGAAGGCCGCCTCGTCGAACGGCTCGGTGTAGCCGACGATGAAGGCCGGCTCGACGTGGCGGACGCCGCAACGCGCCATGCTGTCGAGCGCCTGGGGGAACTCGTAGCCGTCATAGGGTGCGGCGGAGATCGAAACGACGGTCACGGCAGGAACCCGGTCGAGAACCACGGCACCGCCGCCAGCAGCAGCAGGCTGAGCGTCAGCACGCCCAGATACGGCCAGATGCGCCGCAGCGCCACGTCCGGGTGCACCTTGCCGATGGTGCAGGCGGTGTAGTAGCCGAGGCCGAACGGCGGCGCGAACAGGCCGATGCCCATGGCCAGGATGACCACCACGGCATAGTGCACCTCGTTCACCCCGATCTGCCGGGCGATGGGGAACAGCAGCGGCCCGAACAGCACCATGGCCGGGATGCCCTCCAGCACGCTGC
>CAXUJE010000643.1:0-2190 GCA_964251035.1 uncultured Acetobacteraceae bacterium | reverse complement strand
CGATGCCCGCTCCCAGCGCCGCCTTCACCGTGTCCAACCCGATCGCGCCGGACCCAGCGGCGGCGCGGCGGTGCAGGGTTTCAAGTTGCACCAGCGCGATCGCCGCATAGGCGTCCGACAAAGTGCCCAGCCTGTGCTCGCGCCTGTTGGCAGCGGAGCCGAACACGTCTAGCACCGCGTCAAGGCTCGCTTCCGTGCGGACGAACTGCACGTCCTCAGGGTCGTGCGCGGCGCCCGGCTCCGCCCAGCGGAGCGCCAGGAGGTCCAGTTCGCCCGGCTCGTCCAGGCCGTCCTTCCGCGGCCGGTTCAGCCCGGGGATCTCCAGCGTGCCGTGGCGCAGCACGTGGCGGTAGACCGCCTCGGCGCAGCAAAGCGGCAGCAGCCCGCGTGCGCCGGGAGCCGACGAAGCCCTGGGCCACCGCAAGTCCGGCTCCGTCGAGCGGCACGGCCCCGCTGGCAAGCACGTGTCGGCCATCGCCCAATGGGGCGAGCCGGACCACGAGCGCCACCCCGACGGCCTCCGGCCCGATGCTCTCGTCGAGCACGGACAGCCTTTCGTCCGTGACCAGGTCGCGCAGCCGGGCAGCACCCTCGCTGCTGGACGCCTCAGCCCGCAGCAGCCGGAGCTGCGCCCGGCGCAGCGCGTCGAGCGCCGCCTCGCCCGCGCCCATGCCGCCGCGACGGCGCGACAGCCGGTCGAACGCGGTCGCGCCGCTAACCGACGGCGTGAACAGCGCCAGGTCGGTCGCCATGCCGAGCGCGTCGGCGACAAGCAGCATCTCGCGGCCGGGGTCGTCGTCCACAGGCTCGGCCCGCGAGAGCCACCCGCGCGCCGTCTCCTCCACCCGGGCCGGCGAGATGAATTCGGCGGCCTGCAGCAGGAGCTCGGCGACATGCTCGCGCAGGCGGTCCGTATCCGCCAGCCTGGTGCCTGGCTGCGATGGCGCCACAGTGCGCCCCGGCCTGCCGGCTGTTCTCGCTTGCACCATCAACCCCTCCAGCCCAGCCCCGGGCCGCAGGAGTAGGCCGAAGCGGCAAGTCGCGGCAAGCCGGTCGGCGCTGCGAGGCGGACCCGAGAGGAAGGACGGTGGTGCTGGGCTGGGCTGCCCTGCCAGTGCAGCGCTGGGGTGCAGGCTTCGAACGTTGCCCTTCGCCGGCCTATGACGCCCGACAGGTTCGACGGCAGCCGGCCCGTCGCGACGACGGGCGGCGCGGCGTGACCGCGGCCTGCGTAACCGCGCGAACCTCAAACGCGTGGCGCTCACTGCCGTCCGCATCGCCACAGGCAAGAACTCCATCCGCCACACCGCGCGGGATGCCGTGCTTGACCTACGGACCCTCGCCGACATCCTCAACCATATGCTTCTCAGCTTGATGCGAAAGCCCTGCCCTGTAACCATATACCTGGTGTGACAGAGGTTAACTCGCTTGATAATACGGGTTTGACAGCTCAAACCCTCAAAGCACTCCAGGAGCTAAGATGTCATCACAAACAATGAGATTTGTCACGCTTGTTTTCTTTGGGTGCTCATTAGTGGCATGTCAGGGTTCACGTGAGGTGACATCAAGAGAATATTCAGGAAATGCTCGCCAATCTTTGTCACCTGACACTAGGCCTGGAATTCTTGGCGATGATGGAGTCTCCATGAACATTGGAGGAAAACATCCTGAGCAGGATCGGTCAGCAAGAACCGGTATTGGTGTCAATGCTTACCTATGGCGCGCAGCCCTTGATACTCTCTCATTTATGCCATTACAGTCGGCTGATCCATTTGGAGGAGTTATAATTACGGGTTGGTGGCAAACAGGAACAAACCCTAATGAGCAGTTCAAAGTGACCGTGTATATTCTATCCAGCGCCTTGCGTTCTGAGAATTTGAAAATGGCAATTTTCCGTCAGACTGAGCACAATGGTCAATGGACTAATGATTCTGTTGATAGCAAGCTCATTACGAGTATGGAAAACAAAATTTTGCTTCATGCGGTAGAGTTAAGGACTCTGGCATCCGCCAGCTAGTGGCAACACTGTTCACTTTGCGGTTCGGATGGCGGCGCTGAGGTCGATGTGCGTGGTCGGCGGTGGGGTGCGTGGGCGCCATGGGTAGCCGCCCATCTTGCGCTTGACCCCGCGCGGCGCCTGCCGACCCCGGGAACCCGCCATGCGCTCCTCCAGGATCTCGTCCAGCGCCT
>CAXUJE010000642.1:0-2192 GCA_964251035.1 uncultured Acetobacteraceae bacterium | reverse complement strand
CCGTTTCGGTCTCGGCGAGGTAGTCGGACACGCCGGACACCCGCGTGTGCATCTCGGCGCCGCCGAGCGTTTCGCCGTCCACGTCCTCGTTGATCGCGGCCTTGACGATGCTGGGGCCGCCCAGGTGGATGCGCGCCTGGCCGCGGACCATGACGACCTCGTCTGACAGGGCCGGGATGTAGGCGCCGCCCGCGGTGCAGCCGCCGAACACGGCGCTGAGCTGCGGGATGCCGTCGGCCGACATCTTGCACTGCTCGTAGAACGTCGTGCCGAAATGGCCGCGGTCGGGGAACACCCGGTCCTGTTCCGGCAGGTAGGCGCCGCCGCAATCGACCAGGTACAGGCAGGGCAGGCGGTTCTCCCGCGCGATCTCCTGGGCGCGGAGGTGCTTCTTCACGGTCTCATGGAAGAAGCTGCCGCCCTTCACCGTGGCGTCGTTGGCGATCAGCATGCAGGGCAGGCCCTGGACGATGCCGATCCCGGTGACGATGCCCGCCGCCGGGACCTCGTTGCCATACAGGCCCCAGGCGGCCAGCGGCGAGAGCTCGAGGAAGGGCGTCAGCGGGTCCACCAGGCGGTCGATGCGGTCGCGGACCAGCAGCTTGCCGCGGGCGTGATGCCGGGCCACGTGCGCCTGCCCGCCGCCTGCCAGGCTGTGCGACAGGGCGGCCCGCAGCGTTTGCAGCGTCGTGTCGTACTGCGCCAGGTTGCTGCGGAACCGCTCGTCGCGCGGCGACACGGCGCTGTCGAGCACGGTCATGGGGCGGTGCGCGGCTTCCGCCCAGGCTTCGGCGCCGTGCGCTTCTGCGCCGCTACGCCGTGCAGCGCCATGGCGGTCAACCGGTCGGCCAGGTCCTCCACATCGGTCAAGCCGGGCTTATGCCATTCCAGCGACCAGTTCATCGCCCCGAGCAGGAACAGCCGCACAAGCCGGAGGTCGGTGCCCGGCGCGAACGCGCCCTCCGCCTCGCCGCGGGCCAGCAGGCCGCGCCACCAGTCCTCGTACTGCCGGCGGCTCGCCAGGGCCGCCTTGCGCACGCGCTCCGGCACATGGCCGAAGATGCGGATGTTGGCGCCGGTGTAGTCGTCGAGTTCCAGCAGGGCGTGCAGGTGGGCGCCGATCGCGGCGCGGAGGCGCTGTTCCAGGGGTGCTGCCGGGGACAGCCTCTCGACGCTGCGGCGCGCTTCCTCGAACACCGTGCCGACCCCGGTGTCGAGCACCTCCGTGACGATCTGCTCCTTGGATTGGAAATGGTAATACAGGCTGCCAGCCTTGATGCCGCACGCCGCCGCGATGTCGCGCATGCTGACGGCGGCATAGCCGTGCAGGCGGAACAGCCGGGCGGCGCCGTCGAGCACAATGCGGCGCGACCCCGCCATCGGCTCGTGGTCGCTCTCGGTCCGGGCCAGCGCGGTCATCTGACAAACGTTAGGCTGGGCCGGCGGGCAGCGTCAAGCGTGGGCAGGTGGCGGCGGTCGGTCGGTCTGAACTTCGGTTTCCGGCACGGTGCCGTTGCGACTGGTGTGGAAGTAGGGTGAGCGGTGCGTGTCCAGTAGGGTGGTCGTTGGTTGGGGTGGACGGCCCCTGACGGCATCGATGTGCCAGAGTGCGGGCTGTTGAAAGCAACGCAGAAGGAGCCATCCGCGATGAGCACCTCCATGATCGGCCTCGATACGGCCAAGGCCACTTCCCACGTCCACGGGACCGATAAGGTCGCGGAGGCAGGCATGCCTGAGGCGGCGCGCCAGGCTCTGCGGGTGCTGCATGGGCAACTGAGCGCGGTGCGCGAAGCCGCCGCAGCGCTCGAAGCGCCGATTGTCGCGCATGCGCGCCAAGACGAGACTGCGCGGCGCCTGGCCACCATCCCAGGCGTAGGCCCGATCACCGCCTCGCTGGTCGCGGCGACGGTTGTGGACATCGGCTTGTTCAAGAGCGCGCGGCACCTCGCGGCTTGGTTGGGTCTGGTTCCGCGCCAGCACTCCACGGGCGGCAAGGCGCGCCTGGGACGGATCACCAAGGCGGGCAACGAGCAGATCCGCATGCCCTCGGTGCGCGGCGCCACCTTGATGGCGCGGCGCGCCGGGCAGTGGAACAGTGCGGCTGGGGCTGTCCACACCAGCACGACGGCCACCAGGACCCCGGCCGCCCGGCCCTGGACCACGGTGGAGCGGCTGCCCCGCCGCACCCCGGA
>CAXUJE010000641.1:0-2195 GCA_964251035.1 uncultured Acetobacteraceae bacterium | reverse complement strand
CGCGTCGGCCTGGCGCGCGCCCTGTGCGGCTCGCCCCGGCTCCTGGTGCTGGACGCGCCGGCCGCCAGCCTCGACGCCGCCGGCCCCCCCGCCCGGCGGCTAGCGGCGGGCCGGCCAGCCAGACCCGCCGCGCCGACAGCGCATCCGCGACCTCCACCGGCGCGTCGGCCGCAGCCAGCACGTCGCCGCGGGACACGCCGATCTCCCGGTCGAGCACGAACGTCACGGCGTCGCCGGCGCTGGCCGAAGGCTGCGCGCCGTCCATGGTGACGATGCGCAGGATCTCGGCCTCCATGCCGGAGGGCTGCACGACCACGCGCTGGCCCGGCCGGGCGTGCCCGCTCGCCACCGTGCCGGAATAGCCGCGGAAGTCGGCATCCGGGCGGTTCACCCATTGCACGGGCATGCGGAACGGGCGGGACAGCGCCTCCTGCTCCACCGACACGCCTTCGAGGTAGGAAAGCAGGCTCGGGCCGTTGTACCAGGGCGTGTCGGCGCTCGGCGTGATGACGTTGTCGCCGTGCCGGGCGGAAAGGGGGATGGCCTGCAGGGTGCTGAAGCCGAGGCCCGAGGCGCTGGCCTGGAACTCGGCGGCGATGGCCTCGAACCGCGCCGCGCTGAAGCCCACCAAGTCGATCTTGTTCACCGCCAGCACGACGTGGCGGATGCCCATCAGCCCGGCGATGAAGGCATGCCGCCGGGTCTGGGTCAAAACGCCCTTGCGCGCATCGACCAGCATCACCGCGAGGTCCGCGTTGGACGCGCCGGTGGCCATGTTGCGGGTGTACTGCTCGTGCCCCGGCGTGTCCGCCACCATGAAGCGGCGCCGCGGCGTGGCGAAGAAGCGATAGGCCACGTCGATGGTGATGCCCTGCTCGCGCTCCGCCTCCAGCCCATCGACCAGCAAGGACAGGTCGATGTCGTTCCCCGTCGAGCCATGGCGCTTGCTGTCGCGCCGGAGCGTCGCGAGCTGGTCGTCGAGGATGCCGCGCGTGTCATACAGCAGCCGGCCGATCAGGGTCGATTTGCCGTCATCGACGCTGCCGCAGGTGAGGAAGCGCAGCAGGCCGAGCTTTGCTGTGCCGCTCAGGCCGGGCAGGCGCACGGAGGACTGCAGGCGCCGCTCCATCAGAAATACCCCTCGCGCTTCTTGCGCTCCATGGAGTCCGCCTCGTCCTTGTCGATCAGCCGCGTGCCCCGCTCGGAGGTGCGGGAGGCGAGCATCTCGCCGACGATCTCCGGCAGCGACTGCGCGGCGCTCTCGACGGCGGCGGTCAGCGGGTAGCAGCCGAGCGAGCGGAACCGGACCATGCGCTCCTGCGGCACCTCGCCCGGGCGCAGCCGCATGCGCCCGTCATCGACGACGATCAGGTGGCCGTCCCGCTCCACCACCGGGCGGGGCGCGGCGCGGTACAGCGGCACGACGGGCACGTCCTCCGCCAGCACGTATTGCCAGATGTCCAGCTCGGTCCAGTTGGACAGCGGGAACACGCGGACTCCTTCGCCCGGCGCGACGCGGCCGTTGTACAGGCGCCAGAACTCCGGCCGCTGGTTCTTCGGGTCCCACTGCTGGGCCGCCGTGCGGAAGGAGAACACGCGTTCCTTGGCCCGCGATTTCTCCTCGTCCCGCCGCGCGCCGCCGAACGCCGCGTCGAAGCCGTGGCGGCGCAGCGCCGCCTTGAGCGCCTCCGTCTTCATGGCGTGGGTGTAAAACGCCCCGTGGTCGAACGGGTTGATGCCCTGGGCGCGCGCCTCCTGGTTCGTGTGCACGATGAGGTCGAGGCCGTGGCGCCGCGCGGTCTCGTCGCGGAACGCGATCATCTCGCGGAACTTCCAGCCGGTGTCGATGTGCAGCAGCGGGAAGGGCAGGCGCCCCGGGTAGAACGCCCGGCGCATCAGGTGCAGCAGCACCGACGAGTCCTTGCCGACCGAGTAAAGGAACACCGGGTTCCGGCACTCCGCCGCGACTTCGCGGATGATGTGGATGCTTTCGGCCTCCAACTGCCGCAGGTGCGGCGCTGCGGCCAGCCGGGGGGCCGCGAGGGCGTCGGTGCGCGGGGACAGGGCATTCATGCGTGGCGGCTCGTCTCGGTCAGGGCTTCGGTGGGGACATGCGGCCGATGGATGCCGCACTCGGTCTTGCCGCGCCCGGCCCAGCGTCCGGCGCGCGGGGCGGCGCCGGGCGCTGTGGGGCG
>CAXUJE010000640.1:0-2206 GCA_964251035.1 uncultured Acetobacteraceae bacterium | reverse complement strand
GGGCATAGCGGGGTTCCTTGTGGGGCTTGTGCTGAGCAGCTTATGACCGGGACAGGGTAGCTCGGCATCCAGTGGTCCTCCGACATCAGCGTCGCGCCCTCGACGATGGCTTGGGCGATCAGCAGGTGGTCGAACGGGTCCTTGTGGTGCCGGGGCAGGCTGGTCAGCATGACCAGGTGAGCCACGCTTGTGCTGAGCAGGGCTACGTCGTTTTGTCCCAAAATGACGGCAATCCTGGGAATTCCGGCTCTGAGCTTGCCAACCTGTACTTTGATGGCGATTTCCCACAAGGAGGCCACGCTTACCATGACCTCGTTGCCGGAATCCATGATGGTGGCGTGGGCCTTCGGTCCAAGCCGCTTGTCATCACTGAGCATCCAAAGAAGCGCCTGCGTGTCCAAGAGCAGCCTCACCCGCCCTTGTCCTCCTCCGGGAAGATCGGCCCGTCCACCATGGCTTCGATGAAGCCCTCGGGCCAGGTCTCCCAATCGTCTGCCATCCAGATCTTGCCGCGCATCGCGCCCGCCAGACGGCGGGGTGGCTTCGACGGCAACGGCCCCGATGGTGGGTGCAGTTCCGCCACCACCTCGTGCTCGGACACAATCAGGAACGACGCGCCTTGCCGGACCTGGCGGAGGTGTCCGGCCACGTCGTCTCGGAACTCCGCCATCCCGATCTGGCGGGCCGTCGAGGTCTTATCCTGTTCAGGGTGGTCCAAGGCCGTATCCTCCTTGCTGGCCGGAACGTAGGCGCTGCCGCGACGGCGGCATAGGTTTCTTGAATGGCCCCTCACTCCAATGGGTCGTCGCGGACGGGGCATGATCGGCTTGCTGTTCGGCCTCCGGCTTTTGCGGACACCCGCATCCGCACCTTGTGACAACGCCGCCTTCCCGCATGTTCCATGCCGCCAAGTTCAGGGATGCAAGTGACCCAGTCTATATTCAGCCCCTGGCACGACTTCTACACGCTGGTCGGAACCGCTTCGGCGACGCTGGTCGGGCTTATGTTCGTGGCCGCCTCGGTCGGCACCGGCGTGTTCACCTCCGAACGGCAGGTTGGGCTGCGCACCTTCCTGTCTCCCACCGTGGTCGCCTTCAGCGTCGTGCTGGCGACGAGCCTGATCGGGGTCCTTCCCGTGTCCAACCGGGGCGTACCCGGCTTCCTGCTCGCGGGCATTGGGCTGCTCGGCATGGTTTATTCATGGCGGGTATGGCGCCGGATGCTGCATGGCGGCATCGCCAAGTCCATCGACCTTGAGGACCGGGTCTGGTACACCATGGTCCCGGCCGCGGCCTATCTCGTATTGGCGATGGCGGGCGCGGCGCTCGGCATCTGGACCGAAGCAGCCTGCGCGCTTCTGGCCCTTGGCGTCTGCCTGCTTCTGCTGGCCGGGATCAGGAACGCCTGGGACATGACGACCTGGATCGTCCTGCGCCGGGAGGGGTAAGAGCTACCGGTCCGTCAGCCGCAGCTCGATCCGCCGGTTGCGCGCATAGGACCCTGGCCCCTCCGACTTGTCCAGCGGCTGGAACTCGCCGAACCCGGTGGCGGCCAGGCGCCGGGCCGGCACGCCCTCCTCGACCAGCAGCTTCACCACGTTGATCGCCCGCTGCGCCGACAGCTCCCAGTTGGAGGCGAAGTTGGCCCGCGTCACCGGCTGGCGGTCGGCGTGGCCATCGACGCGCAAAATCCAGTTGAGGTCGGGCGGGATGTGCGACCCGATGTCCTTGAGCGTCGCCGCCAGCGCCCGGACCTGGTCCTGCCCGGCCTGCGTCATGTCGGCGCTGCCGGCGGGGAACAGCACCTCGCTTTGGAACACGAAGCGGTCGCCGACGACCTGGATGCCGGGCCGGCCCTGCAGCACGTCGCGCAGGCGCCCGAAGAACTCGCTGCGGTAGCGCTGCAGCTCCTCCACCTTGGACGCCAGCGCCGCGTTCAGCCGGGCGCCGAGGTTGGCGACCTGCGTGTCCTTGTCGTGCCCGGACGCCTCCGACACCGCGAGCGACGCGGCGAGGCGCGCCATCTGCGCCCGCAGCTCGTCCACCTGGCGCGACAGCAGCGCCATCTGCGCCCGGCCGCTCTCGGCGAGCTTCTGCTCGTCGGCCAACTGCGCCGCCACCGCCTGCCGCCGCTGCTCATCCGTGGTCGCCCCCGCTGCGGCGTGCGGCGCCGGCGTCTCCAAATAGTCGCGCCGCGCCGTCCGCGC
>CAXUJE010000639.1:0-2214 GCA_964251035.1 uncultured Acetobacteraceae bacterium | reverse complement strand
GCCCGGCGGCGGCGCCAACTGGCCCGGCGGCGCCCGCCCGGCCGCCTGCGACGGTCCGGACCGGCCTGCCGAACGACGCCCGCTTCCGACTCACCGGCGTGCGCCTCCTCAGCAGCACCGTGCTCGGCCAGGCCGACATCGCCCGCGTGGCGGCGCCGTTCCTCGGACGCCCGGTCGGGCTACAGGACATCGAGGACCTCCGGCGCCAGCTCACCCTGCTCTACGTGAACCGCGGCTACATCAACTCCGGCGTCGTGGTGCCTGACCAGACCGTGGCCGGCGGCGTCCTCACCTTGCAGGCGGTCGAGGGCAAGCTCACGGGCGTCGAGATGACGGGGAACCGGCATTACCGCTCCTCCTACCTGACCGACCGCCTGCAGCGCGGCGTGTCCGTGCCGTTCAACGTGAACGAATTGGGCCGGCAGCAGCAGATCCTGCTGCAGGACCCCGGCCTCCTCCGCCTCAACCTCAGCATCCAGCCCGGCCTTGTGCCCGGGGAGGCGCGGCTGGTCGGGGACGCCCTGGAAGCCAGCCGCTATTCGCTGACCCTCCAGGTCGCCAACAGCCAGTCTCCCACCGTGGGCGAGGTGCGCGGCCAGATCCAGGGCGCGGTCAGCAACCTGCTCGGCGTCGGCGACCTGCTCGCGCTGCAATACGGGCGCAGCCAGGGGATCAACGACGGCGCCGCCAGCTACTCGCTGCCCATAGCCCCCGACGACACCCGGGTGAGCCTGCGCTACGACGCGAACAACACCCTGGTCGTCGCCCAGGGCCTTGGTCCCGCAAACATCACCAGCCGCTACGACAGCATCGGCCTCGGGCTGAGCCGGCCCTTCTACCGCACGCCGGAGCAGGCCCTGACCCTGGGCCTGTCGGCGGAATGGCGGCGCAGCCAGACGTTTGCCGGGGGCCAGCCCTTCTCCTTCTCGCCCGGCTCCGACAACGGCCGCACCAACGTCACCGCGCTGCGGTTCTACCAGGACTGGCTCGACCGCAACGCCGAGCGGGTCGTTGCCCTGAGGTCGACCTTCAGCGTGGGCGTCGAAGCCCTGGGCGCCACGGCGACCTCCACGCCGCCGACCGGGCGCTTCTTCGCCTGGCTTGGCCAGGCCCAGTACGTCCGGCGCGTGTTCCGAGATTGGGAGCTGCTGGCCCGCGGCAGCCTGCAGCTCAGCCGCGACCCGCTGTTCCCCATCGAGCAGTTCGTGCTGGGCGGCTTCTCCACCGTGCGCGGCTACCGGGAATACCTGTCGGCCACCGACAACGCCGCGGTGAGCACGCTTGAGCTGCGCGTGCCCGTGGGCCGGGTGCCGTTGCCGCTGCTCGGCGCCAACACGGAGGCTGGCACCGTCCAGATCGCGCCGTTCTATGACCAGGGCTTCGGCTGGAACGCGCGCCGCACGGGGCTGTCCCGCGTCAGCTTGGCCAACACCAACCTCACGAGCGTCGGCCTAGGCGTGCGCTGGCTGATCGGGTTCGGAACGGCGGCCGAGGTATACTACGGATACGGGCTGCGCCGGGTCGTGGGCGCCGGCACCTCCCTCCAGGACAAGGGCCTGAGCTTCCGCATCGTCACCAGCGTGTTCTGAGGACGGGCCGTACCCATTGTCTACCGGGCCGCGCCCATGTCGGGGCCGACCGCTACGCGCAGCTCCGCCTGCCTGAACAGCCGGGCCAGCGCGGTTCCGTGATCGCTATCCCGGTTCCGTTCGGCCAGGGCTACCGCGTCATACCAGTATCCCGCTTGCACGAGCGCATCGATGTGGCGGTCCAAGGGTGCCGTTCCAACTGACGGGCCGCCCAGCCGGTACTGGATGAGGGCGCTGCCGACGAGATCCTGGGATGGAGCGCGCGGGTCAACCGCCACGGTCAACGACCAAACGCAGAGCAGGTCCGGGGCGAGCCGGATGCCATGGTCGCGCAGGCGCACGATCCCAAGGCTGGGCGATTGGGCGCGCGGGAGTTCGAGGTTCGCCAACGGCCGCGCCTGGCCGGGCGTGCTGATCGCCAGCCGCATCGCCTGCGCGGTCCTGCCCGACAGGACGTAGCAAAGCTCGGGCTGCTCGGCCGAGGTGAGTCCGACGCCGCGCAGCGGGGCCACGAGGTCAAGCGCCAGATCCCCATCGGCACCGCGCGTGGCGGCACCCGGCCGCCCGGGGGGCGCGCCGCGGTCCCGCAGGCCACCCTCGCCTGCCTGGCCCTGCTGCTGGCCGC
>CAXUJE010000638.1:0-2221 GCA_964251035.1 uncultured Acetobacteraceae bacterium | reverse complement strand
TCTTGGGGGCGGCCGGCTCGACCCATTCGCCGTTGATGTAGAACCGCGTGTACTCGCGCATGACCGCTCTCCTTGAACCTTGTTGGAGGTGTAGGTTTGTTTTGTCGGCACCGTCGGCGGTGGCGGACAGGCCGCTAATTCAACATGTCCTGCGGGATGTCTGCGCTGCCCGCAGCCTCGCCCATGGCGGCGAGCTGGTGCGGCGCGACTGCGAAAGCGACATCGAAGCCAGATGGCGTGGAAAGTGTCAGGATCAGGCACCCCGGATTTGCAGTTCGCTCCAGACCCCATGCGCCGAGCGGCTGGACCACGCGGGCGCTGCGATCGCCCCGCGCCCGGAGTGCCGTGCGCAGCATGCGGGGGATCGTGAGCAGCAGGGAGCTGACGGCATCGAACGGCAGGTCCAAGCGGCGGCGTCGGCCGACGCCGTCCTCGAAGCCGAGCCGTATCCGCTCCCCGTCGCCGGATACGGTCCACGACGTCAGCCCTTCGACCGCCTCGCACGACTCCGTCTCGGAAGAATGGGCGCGGGGGTCGTTCCCTGGTGAAGTCGGCGGCAGGTCGCCCTGCCACCCAACGTTCGGCACCGACTCAAAGCGCCGCCGTGACCGCCTTCACTTCGAGGTAGTTGTGCAGCACTTCCTCGCCCATCTCGCGGCCCCAGCCGGACTGCTTGTAGCCGCCGAACGGCAAGGAGGCGTCGAACACGTTGTGGCAGTTGATCCAGATCGCCCCGGCGCGGATGCGGCGCGCCATCTTGTGCGCCGTGCCGAGGTCGCGCGTCCAGATCGACCCGGCCAGGCCGTAGATCGTGTCGTTGGCCTGCTTGGCGATCCGGTCCAGGTCGTCGTCGTCGTAGCGCGAGGCGACCAGCACGGGGCCGAAGATTTCCTCCCGCACCACCTCCATGCCCGGCGTCGTCTCCGCCAGCACGGTGGGCTGCACGAACCAGCCGCCCCCGCCGCTGGCCTCGGCGCCGGAGCCGCCGCCGGTCGCGACCCGGGCGCCCTCCGCCCGGCCGCTCTTGATGAAGCCCGTCACCCGGTTGAACTGCTCGTCCGACACCAGCGGCCCCATCTCCGTCGCCGGGTCGAGGCCCGGGCCGATCTTGATGCGGCTCGCGATCTCCGACACGCCGTCCAGCACGCGGTCATAGACCTCCTTGTGCACATAGAGCCGCGACCCGGCGCAGCAGGTCTGGCCCTGGTTGAAGAAGATGGCGCTGGCGGCGCCCGGGATGGCGCGGTCGAGGTCGGCGTCGGGGAACACGACCACCGGCGACTTGCCGCCCAGCTCCAGTGTCACCTTCTTAAGGTTGCCGGTGGCGGCGCGGGCGATCAGCTTGCCCACCTCCGTGCTGCCGGTGAAGGCCACCTTGTCCACGTCCGGATGGTTGGCGAGCGTCGCCCCTGCCGTCTCGCCGAAGCCCGGCACCATGTTGACCACGCCCGGGGGGAAGCCGGCCTCCAGGATCAGCTCGCCCAGGCGCAGCGCCGAAAGGGGCGTCTGCTCGGCCGGCTTCAGCACCACGGTGCAGCCGACGGCGAGCGCAGGCGCCAGCTTCCAGGCCGCCATCAGCAGCGGGAAGTTCCATGGTATGATCTGGCCCACGACGCCCACCGGCTCGCGCAGGATGTAGCTGTGGTAGTCGCCGGACGCGGACAGGTTCAGCGCGGAGCCGCGCACCTTGGTGGCCATGCCTGCCATGTAGCGGAACATGTCGATGGCGAGCGGGATGTCGCCGGCGCGGGCCACGGTGACGGGCTTGCCGTTGTCCAGGCTCTCGATCTCCGCCAGCTCGTCCGCATGCGCCTCCATGAGGTCCGCCAGGCGCCAGAGCAGTTGGCCGCGGGCGGACGGCTTCATGCGCGCCCACTCGCCGCCGTCGAAGGCGCGGCGGGCGGCGGCGACCGCAAGGTCCACGTCGGCGGCGTCGGCCTCGGCGACTTCGGCGATCTGCTGGCTGGTGGCCGGGTCGAAGACGGCGAAGCGCTTGCCGGACTGCGCCTCCAGCCATTCGTTGTCGATCAGCAGGCGGCGGGGCTTGGCGATGAAGTCTGCGGCGTCCGCGCCGAGCTTCCCGTGCGTGACGGAGATGTCCATGGTCGTGCCTCCCTTTTGTCGTTATGCACGGTTGAGCATAGCGTGGGACGGCGGGGCTGCCAAGGGCGGTTACGGTGGTCGGCTTGAGGCTCAGGGGGGCGGGGTGGCCAGCATGGCT
>CAXUJE010000637.1:0-2223 GCA_964251035.1 uncultured Acetobacteraceae bacterium | reverse complement strand
GTGCATCGAGCAGCGCGCCTTGGCGTCGCTGTGCGACGACCTGATCGCCGACGACGACTGACGAGCGGGCCATCCCCGGCCACGCCCGCGTGGGGTGGGAGCGAATCGGGATCACCCGCAGAGACTGCCCTGAAGGCAGTGATCGGCCTTCAGGGCAGGCGGCCAGGCTGGGGCAAACACTTACCCAAAACGTTGGGAGGACGACGTGACGGATGAGATCGAAGGCACAGGGGAACGGCGGCGGCGGCGCTTGCTTGACGCGGCCGAGGCGACAACACACGAGCCGGAGGCGGTTGCCTTCCAGCACTCGGTGCTGGCCCAAACGGGCTTACCCTACCGCAACCCGGGCGACGACGTGCGGACATGGAAGCGCACCAACGGCCAGATCGGCTTGCAAGTCGAAGCGGGCAGCGCGTGGAACCCCGGCGCAGCAGATTTCGTGCAACTCGGCTTGCCCTACGGCCCGAAGCCACGGCTGATCCTGGCTCATCTGAACGGCGAGGCGCTGCGGCAGCAATCGCCGCAGGTTGAGGTCGAGGCCAGCCTAACCGCGTTCGTGAAGCGGCTGAAGCTCGACGCCGGCGGCCGGACGATCAACACCATCAAGGACCAGCTCGCCCGGCTGGCGGCGTGCTCGATGCGCCTCGGGGTCGTGCGGGATGGCCGGGCCATCACGGTCAACTCGCAGATCGTGCATTCCTTCGACCTGTGGTTTCCCAAGGAGGACGGGCAGCGCGTCCTTTGGCCTTCGACGGTGTGCCTGTCGCGCGAGTACTTCGACAGCCTGGCCAAGCACGCGGTGCCCCTGCACGACCGGGCGCTGATGGCCTTGTCAGGGTCCGCGATGGGGCTGGACGTGTATGCGTGGCTGGCGCAGCGGCTGCACCGGATCGAGTGGGGCAAGCGCGTATTCGTGCCGTGGGCGGCGCTCAAGGCCCAGTTCGGCTGGCATTACGACCGCATGGACAAGTTCAAAGCCGTGTTCCGGCAAACCTTGCAGGTCGTGCACAGCCAATATCGGGCGGCCGACATCAAGCTGGACGGGCGGGGGATGATCCTGCGGCGCAGCCCGCCGCCCGTGAAAGGCCGCACCGGGATCGTCGTGCAGATTCCCTGATTGCTGGGCACAGCCATCTTGCGGGGAAACCCTGTGGATCAACGACTTATCCACGGGCACTTTGGTGGAGCAGACCACGGGCACTTTGGTGGAGCAGACCACGGGCACTTTGGTGGACAACCCGTTAGTTTAGTACCGCTAGCTTCTCCGGTAGTTGGTCGCGGCAATACGGGGATAACCGGGATAACTCGACAAGCGCAGCTCATGCCGCGGTGCTCGCTGCGGGCAAGGGGTGGGTCCTCGCCATGCTCGCCATGCTCGGCCCGAAGCCGGGCCTGCGCGTGGCTGCGCGTGGCTCCGGTCCCGGCGCCAAGCGGCGCCGCCCTTGCCCTCCGCTGCGCGCCGCAGCCGCCAGGAGGCGTCGGGACGGAAGGCGTCCCGACCTTTCAACCCGCGGCCTCCGGCCAGGGTCGAACAGAAGGCTGCTGACAAGGTAAGGAAGACGCCTTACGTCTGCGCTCTTATTGGGAACTGTTTGGGAGCCGCACAATGCCGTCCGCCGTGGTCGAGGAAGTCTGCACCATCACCGCCAAGGGGCAGACCACCGTGCCCAGGGCCGTGCGCCAGGCCCTTGGCGTGGGTTATGGCGGGCGCATCGCCTTCCGGGTGGCGCGGGGCCGCGTCACCGTCCATGCCCTGCCGCCCGAGCAGGACGAGGCCGCGGACCCGGCCCTGGCGCCCTTCCTGGCGCTGCTGGAGGCCGACCTGGCTGCCCGGCCGGCCCAGGCCGTGCGCCCGCTCCCGAAGCGCCTCACGGGCCGCCTGGAGGCCCTGGCGGCCGAGGTGGGGGAGGTGGACCCGGACGCGCCCATCAAGGGCGAGGTGAGCCTGTAGCGGGTGGCCAAACGGGAGGCGCCGAGCGGGCCGGAGCGGCACGGTTGGCGCCTCCATGCCCATCCCCTGTTCCTGGACCAGCTAGAACGGCTCCTGGCGGCCGTACAGCGGGCCAAGCGGGCGGACCCGGTAGGATGGCAGGGGAAGGCCGATGCGCGCCTCCTGGCGGCTCTGAGAGGCTTGTTGCTGGAGCGTATCCCGCGCGACCCGCTGGCGCCGGAGTTCCGGCAGGGCAACACGCTGGGACGGGACCGCCGGCACTGGTTCCGGGC
>CAXUJE010000636.1:0-2231 GCA_964251035.1 uncultured Acetobacteraceae bacterium | reverse complement strand
GTGCGAGGCCGTGACCGTCTGGGCCGCGCCGAGCGACACGCCGTCGATCGTGGCGGTGAACTGCGCGTCGCCCTGGTACGCATCCTCGGAGAGGTTCAGCTTCAATGTATCTGTCAAGAAGGAAAATCCTATGCTTGGGTCAACAACATCATAGGCGCAACATTGATCGTAAGTTGTTCAATTGCGGAACTTGCAAAGTCCTCTGCTGCTATTGGAACAGCCATAGCAGACGTCAGGGAAGCTTTCTTTCAGGACTTGAATAATTTCGTTGACATTTGTATATATACTCGTGCCGAGATAATCTGGATGCACCGAAGATTGTTAGAAATTGCCTTGAAGGCATGAACCCAGCCGCTACTGCGCCAATGCGACGCCTGTTGTGGACGGGGAGCGCAATGTCAGCCGGTGCCAGCATGCAGCCTGGCTTGCCGAACGAGAAACAATGGTGTGGGCGATGGAATTGGGCGACACTGGGCGGGCAGCTTTGCAGCAGCGGTCGTCTTCGCCCATGGGCGGCTCAACGCTCCCGTTCGGGTCGGCCTGTCGTCGCTCAGGAAGCCACGCCACCTTGCGGCATGACGGGCGATGGCCCGAGGTTGCGATGCACAACACGCACCTCATGTCATCCTGCAGGGGCCGGAGATCGCCATGACCAACGACATCAGCACTCCGCCGCCATTGACACGGCGTTGGATCGGGGCCGGGCCGGACGCGGCGTGACCGACGCCACTGGCGCGGCGGCGCATGACCGGCAGGTCGCGCGGGACCTGGACCTGCTGCGCCTGCCGCCTCCGGCCTGGACCGGCGCCGTCGCCGGCCCGGACGGGGCGGCGGCGTTCGACGTGGCCGTGGTCGGCGCCGGCATGTACGGCATCGCCGCGGCCGCCGCCCTGGCCATGAAGGGCATCTGCAACATCGTCATGCTGGACCGCGCGCCCGAGGGGCAGGAAGGCCCCTGGGTCACCTATGCCCGCATGGAAACCCTGCGCAGCCCCAAGCACCTGCCCGGCATCGCCCTCGGCATCCCGTCGCTGACCTACCGCGCCTGGCACGAGGCCCGGTTCGGCACAGCCGCCTGGGACGCATTGGTGAAGATCCCGAACGGGCTATGGCAGGACTACCTGACCTGGGTGCGCCGCGTGCTCCGTTTGCCGCTGCGGAGCGGCGTCGCCGTGCAGCGCATCGTCCCGGGCGCCGGGCTGGTCGCCGTGAGCGTCGCCGAGGCGGGCGTCGGACGGACACTCTATGCGCGCCGCGTGGTGCTTGCCAGCGGCCGGGCCGGCATGGGCTTCGCCGTGCCGGACTGGGTGGACCGCGCCTTGTGGCCGGACCGGGCGGCGCACACGGCGGAGGCCATCGACTTCGACGCGCTCCGCGGGCGCGCGGTGGCGGTGGTCGGCGCGGGTCCGTCCGCCTGGGACAACGCCGCCACGGCCTTGGAGCATGGGGCGCGCCGGGTTGACATGTACGTCCGCCGGCGGGAGCTGCCGCAGGTCAACAAGGGCCGCGGGTCGGCGACGCCTGGCTTCTTCGAGGGCTGGGCCAGCCTGCCGGCCACGGAGAAATGGCGCATCCTCGCCTACCTGCATGACCTGCAGGCCCCGCCGCCGCACGAGACGGTGCTGCGCACGGTGCGCCAGGCCGGGTTCCGCATCCACCTCGGCACCGCGCTGCGCGGCGCCGTGCGGTCGGAGGGCGGCGTCCGCCTCGTCTTGCCGGACGGCGCCGCCGCCCAGGCGGACTTCCTGATCCTGGGCACGGGGTTCGACATCGACCTGCGGCGGGCGCCGGAGCTGGCGCCCGTCGCGGGCGCCATCGCCAATTGGGCCGACCGCTACACGCCGCCCGCCGGTTTGCAACGCCCTGAACTCGGCCGCTTCCCCTGGCTCGGCGATGGGTTCGAGCTGACCGAGCGCACCCCCGGCGCCTGCCCCGGCCTCGACCGCATCCACGCCTTCAACCATGCCGCCTTCGCGAGCCTCGGCGCCATCGCGTCGGACATCCCGGGCGTGTCTGCCGGGGCGGAACGCTTGGCCCACGCGGTCGCGGCGCATTTCTTCACGGAGGACATCGCCCATGTCCGCCGGGCGCTGGAAGCGTTCGCCGAACCGGAACTGCAGGACACGCCGTTCTTCGTGCCGGAACGCCTCGCGCCCTCCTGATCAGGGGGTCCGGTAGCAGCGGAACCGAAACTGCAATTCAGGTTTGAGGGCCTGCCTGCGGCCCCGTGG
>CAXUJE010000635.1:0-2235 GCA_964251035.1 uncultured Acetobacteraceae bacterium | reverse complement strand
GGCTGGTTTGGGCGCGGGCGGGCGGGGGCAGGAGCGCCAGAGGGGCTGCGAGGATTGTGGCCGACAGCAGCATGCGACGGTTTGTGCAAGGCATGGTGATTGCTCCTCCAAATCAGCCGGTGGCGGCGCCGTCCGGGATGGACAGGAAAGCCTGGGCGACGTGCTGGAACGCCTTGTGGCTGCGGCTGACGATCACCGAATGGGCTGCGCCCTTGATGATCGACAACTGGCGGTCGCCGTTCGGGAGCTTGGCGAAGAAAGCCTGCAGGTCCTCGAGCGTCGAGATGCCGTCATACTCGCCCTTGGCCAGCAGCACCGGGCAGAGGACGCGGGCCGGGTCGACAAGCGGGAGGTGGGCGGTCATGTCAAGGTATGTGCCGGTGGGCACGGTGTCGCCGTTGGCGATCTCCTTGTCCACGAAGGCCCGGACGACGTCGGGGTCGGTCGTGCCCGGGTGATCGCGGGTGAAGATGCTTTCAAGCATGGCGCGGTCGCGGGGGCGGCGGTTGTGGGTGCGGAAGTATTCGGTCTGCTCGGCGCGCTTTGCCAAGGTGGGGGAGCCAGCGCCGGTGTAGGTGAAGGCGCTGAGCACGAGGCGACCCATGCGGTCGGGCTTCTCCATCGCGAAAGCCGCGGCGCGGATGGCGCCGGACGACTCGCCGAGCAGGTGGGCGGTGGCCTGGCCGGTTTCCCGGCGGATGAGGTCGGTGGCGGCGATCAGGTCCTGCACGCCGCTGGCGATGTCCGAGTTGGCGTCGGTCCGGGTGGAGCGGCCGTAGCCCTCGTGGTCAAGGGCCCAGACGTCGTAGCCGAGCCGCGCGAAGACGTTCATCAGCGAGTATTCGTCGTGGCCCGGCACCGAAAGGTCGAAGCTGGCGAGCGCCGCGGGCGAGGAGCCGTGGACGAGGAGCAGGACGGGGCGGGGCGCGTCGCCTAGGGCCGGGGCGCCGGCGCGCTTGCGATACATCGCGAGGCGGATGTCCTGGCCGTCGCGGCGCTTCGTGGCCCAGTAGCTGGCGGCCCATAGGCCGGGCGGCGCTTCGGGGGACGGGAGGTCCGTGGCGCCGCCGGCGAGCAGGGCGGCCCCGGCCAGCACCGTCGCGTTGAGGAGGTCTCGCCGCCGGGGCTGGGGCGCTTCTGCCATATGGATCATTCCCTGCTCGTTCGTTTGACGCAGCCTAACAGCAGTCCGGGCCGAGGACAGTAGAAAACCAGTCGGCCAGGGCGCCGCGGCGGCGGTGATCGCGTTGGTGGCGCCAGGGGACGCGGCGGGCTGGACCAACAATCTGGCCAGTTGCGGCCCGGTCTTGGCCGGGGCCGTCTACCATTCGGCCAGCCCGCGATGTCCCTGCCGAGGGCCGCTGGAGCAGCGTTGCGCGCCGTTCGCGCCACAAGGCAAGGCGGTTCTCGCAACTGAACCGCGCCGGGTTTCCCGGAGGCTCCAACTCCTGAGAAGGAGGGGCCATGACGGCGAAGGCGACAACGAACAAGTTTTCGCAAGGCGCGCGAGCGTGCGGTGCGGATGGTGCTGGACCATGCGGGCGATTGCCCGACGCGCTGGACGGCCGTGGTGTCCATTGCGGCCAAGATCGGCTGTGCCGCGCAAACGTTGCAGTATTGGACAAAGAAGGCCGAGGTTGACGGCGGCAAGTGCGCTGGGATCAGCGTGCTGGGGTGGACGCCCCCGACGGCATCTACGTGCCAAGGTGGAGGTGTTGACCGACCACCCAAGGAGGCGTCCGTGGAACAGGCCAGCACGATCGGATTGGACAGCGCGAAGCGGGTTTTCCAAGCCCATGGGGCGGATGCGTCCGGCCATGTGGTGTTCCGCAAGCGCCTGGTGCGGGCGAGGCTGCGTGCGTTTTTCGCTGCCCAGCCGCCGTGCACGGTGGCGATGGAGGCCTGCGCCGGAGCGCACCATTGGGCACGTGAGGCCGGCCGGCTGGGCCACGTGGTGCGGCTGATCCCGCCGGCCCACGTCAAGCCATAGGTGGAGCGGCAGAAGAACGACGCGGCGGATGCCGAGGCGGTCTGCGAGGCGGCACAGCGGCCGCGCATGCGTTTCGCGCCGGTGAAGAGCGAGGCACGGCAGGCGAACGGGGTCGTGTTCCGGGCGCGGGGCCTGCTGGTGCGAAGCCGCACGCAGCGCATCAACGCCTTGCGCGGGCACTTGTCCGAGGATGGCTATGTCTTTCCCCAAGGCATCACGCACGCCGATGCCATGATCGCCCACAT
>CAXUJE010000634.1:0-2237 GCA_964251035.1 uncultured Acetobacteraceae bacterium | reverse complement strand
GCGTCTTCATCCCCATCGGCAACAACGGCTGGCTGATCTCCACGACCTCGCCGCAATACATGCCGTCCTTCGACCTGAACCGCACGGTCGTGGAAAAGGCCGAGCGGTTCGGCTTCGACTTCGCGCTGTCCATGATCAAGCTGCGCGGCTTCGGCGGCCCGTCGGAGTTCTGGGACCACAACCTGGAATCGTTTACCTTGATGGCCGGGCTGGCCGCCGTGACCAGCCGCATCCAGCTTTTCGCCACCATCGGCGTGCTGACCATGCCGGCGCCGCTGGTCGCCCGCATGGCCGTCACCATCGACAGCATCTCCAAGGGCCGCTTCGGCGTGAACGTCATCTCCGGCTGGCAGGAGACCGAATACAGCCAGATGGGCATCTGGCCCGGCGACGAGCACTACCGCCGCCGCTACGAGTACTGCGAGGAATACGTCACCATCATGAAGGAGCTGTGGGCCACGGGCCGCTCCGACTTTAAAGGCGAGTTCTTCACCATGGAGGATTGCCGGTGCAGCCCGCTGCCGTCGCAGCCGATCCCCATCGTCTGCGCCGGGCAAAGCGACCGCGGCACAAGGTTCGCGGCCGAGCATGCCGACTACAACTTCGTCGCCAGCAGCGGCATCAACCAGCCAACCAACATCGCCGGCCCCGTCGCGCGGCTGGTGGACGCGACGGCCAGGACCGGCCGGACCTGCGGCGCGCTGGTGCTCATCATGGTGATCGCGGACGAGACGGACGACGCGGCGATGGCCAAGTGGGAGCACTACAAGGCCGGCACCGACTACGAGGCGCTGGCCTGGCGCGACGGCCAGGCAACCAATGACCCCGGCAAGGACCCGCAATCCGTCGCCGGCCGCTTCACGCCCACGACGGCGCAAAAGCTGCCGACCAGCCAGGGCGTGCTGGTCGGCAGCTATGCCCGTGTCGCCGCCATGCTGGACGAGCTGGCCGCCGTGCCCGGCGTGCAGGGCGCCATGCTGACCTTCGACGACTTCGTGGTCGGCATGGAGCAGTTCGGCACCCGCATCCAGCCGCTGATGCACAGCCGCCGCCCTTCGCTCGCCGCCTGACCCTTGTTGAGGAGCGCGCCATGACCGATCCCGTGAAGCCCGGCCTGTCCCGCCGCCGCCTGCTCACCGCGGCCTCTGCAACCTTGGGAGCGGCGGCGGGATCGGGCGCGCTGCGCGGCTTCCCGACGATCTGGGCGCAGAACATCAAGGACGTGGAACTGCGCCACGCCGGGCAGCCGGTGACGGCGATCCAGGCCATCGGCGACCAGGCCGCCAAGGACCTCGGCTTCAAGGTGACGATGCAGGCGACCGAGAGCGCCGACCTGCTGAACCGGTTCCTGACGCAATCCGCCAACATCGACATCGCCGACATCAGCCTGCCCTACCTGAAATACCTGGTGGGCCGGAACATCCTGCAGACGATCCCGGTGGCCAAGTTCAAGCAATGGGACCAGACCCTGCCGCTGTTCACCCGGAGCGAGTACGCGGACGGGCGCAAGGCATCGACGCAGGGAACGGCGCCTTACACGGTGCTGTACGCGACTGACGCCACGGGCGCCAAGTTCGCGACGGCGCCGACCGAGTTCCTGACCAGCGTGCCCACCATCACCAACGCCGACACGCTCGGCATCCGGCCCGACCTGACGGGCCGGCCCATCGGCAGTTGGGCGGACCTGATCGACCCGGCCTTCAAGGGCCGCGCCGCGCTGCAGGACAACCCCACCGTCGGCGTGATCGACGTCGCCATGGCCGTGGAGGCGCGGGGCGACATCAAGTACGGCAACAAGGGCAACATGACCCGGGCCGAGATCGACAAGACGGTCGCGCTGATGACCGAGATCAAGCGGTCCGGGCAGTTCCGCTCCTTCTGGGGGTCGTTCGACCAGTCGGTGAACCTGATGGCCTCGGGCGAGGTGGTGATCCAGTCCATGTGGTCCCCCGCCGTCACCGCCGTCCGCACCCGCGGCATCCCCTGCGTGTTCCAGCCGCTGAAGGAAGGCTACCGCGGCTGGGGCTACCACTTCGGCATGATGAAGCACCTGAGCGGGCTGAAGCTGGACTGCGCCTATGAATACCTGAACTGGTACGGCTCGGGCTTCCCCGGCGCCTTCGTCGCGCGGGAAGGCTATTACTCCGCGCAGCCCGGCACCGCGAGGAAGTACCTCGCCGCCGACGAGTGGGATTACTGGTACGGCGGCAAGCCCGCCGCCGAGGACATCCACGACC
>CAXUJE010000633.1:0-2238 GCA_964251035.1 uncultured Acetobacteraceae bacterium | reverse complement strand
GCCGGAAAGCAGCCCCGATTGCGCGTCGGGCCGTTCATCATTGCGCGCCGGTACAAGTAGGGCGCGTATTTCGGCCCGTTGCCGCTTGAGCGTGCGGTCGTCGGAGGCGGGCAGCAGCGCCGCCCGGCTGCCCGGCGCCGGCACGCCGAGCCTGTGTGCCAGGTCCGCGACGGCGTTCTTGTCCATCTCGGCCGCGTCGCGAGGGAAACGGCCCCGGGCGCGGTAGAATAGCAGCATGACGGCGAAGCGCAGCCGGCTGCCCCAGCGCTTGGCCTCAACCACGAGGCGGTCCGCAGGCGACAGGTCCCAGGCGCCGTCGAACGCCGTGGCGCTCATGCCGGGATCGTCATCCTCGGGCCAACAGCGGCACTGGCGGGGAAGTGGGCTCCGGGCCGTTCCTTGCGAGCCATGGTGCTACGCCTCGCCGCGGGCGGCGCCGTTGACCGCGCGCCACACCACCGACCGCGACACCCGGAACAGGGCTGCGAGCTGGGCGTAGGTCTTGCCCTCCTCCGCCCGCATGCGCCGGGCTTCCTTCTGCTGGTGCGGGGAAAGGCGGAAGCGTCGTCCCAAGTGGGCACCGCGCTTGCGCGCCGCGGCTAGGCCGGCATTCGTGCGCTCGATCAAGGTGGCGCGCTCAAACTCGGCGAGTTGGGCGAGCACGCCGAACACCATGCGCCCGGCCGGCGTCGAGCTGTCCACGCCGAGGGTGGTGATGACGATGCGCACGCCGCGGTGGTCGAGGTCGCGCGCAACCGTCAGTGCAGCCAGCGCGTCACGCCCCAGGCGGTCCACCTTCCAGGCGATCAGGCTGTCGCCGCTATTCAGTTTCCTCAGCAGCGCATCGAAGGCCGGGCGCTGCCGCGCCCCGCTCTCCTTTTCCTGCACGATGTTCGTTTCCGGCACGCCGGCCGCTTGCAGAGCATCAAGCTGGAGGGCGAGCTGTTGGTCCTCCCGGCTGACCCTCGCATAGCCCCACACAGCCGGCACGAAACGCCCTCCTCTTGCGGAACACCCTTGCGGAACGTATAACCCCTTGAACAACAAAGATCCAGGTTCCTGTTCCGTAGTCGAGCGTCTGCGGAACGTCGGCGCCGCTGTTCCGGATGCACGTGGACCGTCAGCCGAGCTTCACCTCGACAGACGCACCTGCATCATAGGCCCTGCCTAACCCGAAATGGCCTCTGGTGACAAAGGTGTTGGCTCAAGGCCGTGCCGTCCACGTCGGCCGTGTCGGCGCCGCGCATTCCAGGCGCTCCGATGTGGGCAAAGGTTGTCCGCAGGCGTTCAAGGCCGCGGAGTTGCGCCGCCGACAGCACCGACCGCGGATCGGCAACCGTGCTGACGATCGTGAAACTTTTCGGCTGGAACACGGCATCGAAAAGGCCAACCGTTCCCTCGCGCTCGACGCGGCCTTGCAGTGCGAGCTGGCCGACGAGGGCTGCGGCGCGCTCTTGGCCGTCGGGATCGAGGACGCCGGCTTCAAGCTTGGGGAAGGCCGGCATGGGCGGACGCCAGCCGGCCCTGAACTTCGTGTCCCGTTCGCGGGCAACATCCGGATCGAGGGTGCAGGGGATCTTGCCGGCCTCCAGCGAGATCACGGTCCAATCCCGCGCATGGGGCAGCCGCTCCTGCTGGTAGGCATCGCCGGCGACGCCGCGCAGCACGAGGTCGAGCTTCCATGCGAGGTTCCGTGCGTCGCGGATGCCTGAGCACATGCCCTGCCCCATGAAGGGCGGCATGGTGTGGCAGGCGTCGCCCATCAGGAACACCCGGCCGCGGCGCCACTCGGTGGCGAGCCGGGCCTCAAACGTGTAAACGAGCTGCCGCACGATCTCGGCGTCCTCGGGGGTCACGTTCCAGTCGGCGAGCAGCCGCCATGCCGTTTCCGACCGTTCCAGGTCCTGCACAGTCTCCCCGGGAAGCATGGCCCATTCCCAGCGTCGGTGGCGCTTGCCCAGCGGCAGCACGGTGATCGGGCACGCCGGGTCGCAGATTTGCCCGCAGTCGAACGCCAGGGTGATGGGACGCTTCTTGCGGACATCGACCACGAGCCAGCGTTTGTTGAAGCCGAGGTCATCCCGCGCGATGCTGAGGCGGCGTCGGACGGTGGAGTTGGCGCTGTCGGCCGCGACGAGGTAGCGCCCCTGGATCGTCCGCACCTCCGCGTCCTCGGCCGGTTGGGCCTGGCCTGGCGTGACCGCACGCAAGGTCACGTCCACACCGCTGCCGGTGTCG
>CAXUJE010000632.1:0-2265 GCA_964251035.1 uncultured Acetobacteraceae bacterium | reverse complement strand
CCCCCCCCCCCGCCCGGCGCGCACGGGGGGGGGGGGCGGCGGGTCCGGGACCATGGGCGGCGGCAGGCGCGGCCCCAGCGACCGTCCGGCATCCGGCTTGCCGGCGACCAACCTGGTGGCGCGAGGCTCGGCGCCGCGGGTCATGTCGTTCATTCCCGCCTCCTCACGTCGGCCGGCGCGGGTCGGGCGGCACCGGCAGCGGCGGCTCCGGCAACGGACGGACCACCAGCCTGTCGGGCAGGCGCAGGTCGAGGGCCTGCACCGGGCGGTCCAGCAGCGCCTGCGCGGTCTGCAGCTCCATCAGCCGGGCCATGGCCGGCGCTTCCGCGCCCTCCGGCAGCAGCACGTCGGCGCCGTTGTTGAGCCGGAGGTTCCACCGGCGCTCCCCCACACGCACGGCAGCCACCACGCGGGCACGGAGCGTGGGCTGGGCGGCAAGCTGGTCCAGCAGGGCCGCCGCGTGCTCCGGGGCGCCGGGTCCGACGACCAAGGGAAGTGCTGCAAACGTGGCGGCGTCCTTTGCCGGGTCCTGATCGGCGACGACCTGGCCCGCCCGGTCGATCAGCACGAACTTGCCGCCGGTCTGCCAGACGGCGAAGGGGTGGCGTTCGGTGATCTGCACCACGAGGGTGCCGGGCAGCCGGCGCTCCACCGTGGCCCGCTGCACCCAGGTCAGCCGCTCGATCCGCGCCCGCGCCGCGTCCAGCGACACGCCCAGCAGCTTGTCGCCCTTGGACACGCCGAGCGCCTCGCGCAGTTTCGGCTCGGGCGTCAGCGACCGGCCCTCGACCACGATGCTCCGCACGGGAAGGCTGGTGCCGGCGGCGATCCAGTCCCGCAGCAGCGCGACGGAGCGGGCTGGCTGCACCGTCCGCACCAGGGCCGCGCCGCCGGCCAGCAGCGCCACGCCGGCCAGCCCAAGGGCGATTGCGCGGCGCTGCCGCCGCAGCAGCAGCCGCCAGCGCGACGGCCTTGTGTCGAGCGGGCGCGGCGGCTTGGCCGGCGTGCGCGGGGAGCGAAGGCCGGAGCCGGTGCTGACCGGCGCGCGGTCGGGCGGCGCTACGCGCGGCATGCCGCGTGCTCCACCATCCAGGCGCACAAGGCCGGGAAGTCGATGCCGAGATGCGCCGCCTGCTCCGGCAGCAGGCTGGTCGGCGTCAGGCCCGGCTGCGTGTTCACCTCCAGCAGCACCAGGCGGCCCGGCTCGCCGGCCGTGTCGTCGTAGCGCAGGTCGGCCCGGGTGGCGCCGCGGCAGCCCAGCGCCTGGTGCGCCGCCAGCGCCACGTCGAGCGCGCGGGCGTACGTGTCTGGATGCACCGCCGCCGGGACCAAATGTTGGGAGCCGCCCTCGGCGTACTTGCTCTCGTAGTCGTAGAAGCCGGCCGCCGCGGTGATCTCCGTCACCGCCAGCGCGCGTCCGCCCATGACGCCGACCGTCAGCTCGCGGCCGGGCACGTACTCCTCGACCATCGCCGTGCGGCCGAACCGCCAGGTGCGCGCCAGCTCCGCCCGGCGGTTGTCGCCGCCGCGCAGGATTTCGACGCCCACGGACGACCCTTCGTTCACCGGCTTCACCACGTAGGGCAAGGGCACCGGGTCCGCGGCCTCCAGCTCGTCCACCTCGACGATCCGCCCCTGCGCCACCGGCAGCCCGGCGGCGGCGAACACCGCCTTGGCGGCCTGCTTGTCCATCGCCAGCGCCGAGGCGCGGACGCCGGAATGGGTGTAGGGAATGCCGAGCCAGTCCAGCACGCCCTGGATCACCCCGTCCTCCCCGAACCGCCCGTGCAGCGCGTTGAACACGGCGTCGGGCTTGGGCCCCGACTTGGGATCAAGCGCCGCGACCACTGCGCCGAGGTCCGGCCCGACCAGGACCGGCGCCACGTCGAATCCAGCGGTCTCCAGCGCCGCGATCACCTGGCGGCCGGAGGACAGGCTAACCTCGCGCTCCGCGGAGATGCCGCCATACAGGACCGCGACGCGCTTCATGGGGCAGCACTCCCCATGCTTCCTGCACGCCACGAAGCCGGGCCGGACGGGATGCCCATGCGCTTGATCTCCCATTCCAGCGTGACGCCGGAGGCCGCGTGCACGCGGCGCCGCAGCTCCGCCCCCAAGCCCTCCAGGTCGGCCGCCGTGGCGCCGCCGGTGTTCAGCAGGAAGTTGCAATGCTTGTCGCTGCACGCGGCACCGCCGCGCGTGAGGCCGCGTCCGCCGGCCGCGTCGATCAGCTTCCAGGCGCGGCTGCCCTCCGGGTTGCGGAAG
>CAXUJE010000631.1:0-2329 GCA_964251035.1 uncultured Acetobacteraceae bacterium | reverse complement strand
CCCGATGACCGCGCACCACACGGGCGAAGGTTTCGATATCAAGCTTGGCCGAGCAGAGATAGTAGCGCCGCTCACGCCCGATCCTGCCGTCGCGGTCGGTCGGGCTTTCGACCATGCCGACCATGGCCAAACCCGGAAATGCCAGCCCGTTCGGAACCCCGCGGCCGGAGAGCAGCCCGCTGACGTCATGGCACACGCAGTGCGTGCGGGCTTCGAGACGGCCATGCGCGCTCCACGGTCCAATGCGTGCCGGCTGCCGTTGCAGCCGGTGGCGCGGCGAACAGCGCCTCGACCTTGGCGCAAGAGCCGGGCTGGTTCTGCTTGAGCGCGAGCACGTAGCCCCCGCCGCCGTCGAGAATGGTCCGGGCGGTGGCGGTCTGCGTTTCCATGACGTCGATGGTGACCAGGGTGCCGGCCAGCTCCAGGCGTTGCAGCAGCAGCGGGATGGCGGTGATCTCGTTGGACTTCTCCGACACCGCTTCCTGCCCCGGCACGAGCCGTTGCCCGGTCGCCCAGGCCGAAACCATATGCAGCGGGCCGCGGCCCTTGGACCGGGCGTGGCTGCGCGTGGAAAGCCATCTGGGTCAACTCACTCGATTGCCCTGGAGTATCCGCTCCTACAGTATCGTAGTTACGGCCAATCAGGACAGGGTCAACAGATTAACAATGCGGATCATACGAACGCGGGACGAGCTTATGGCGGTTCGGGAAGCGATGTTGGGTCAGGTCGGTTTGGTCCCTACCATGGGCGCGCTACATGATGGGCACCTGGCACTGGTGGAAGTGGCCCAGCGCGAATGTGCCGGCGTGCTTGCCTCGATTTTTGTCAATCCCACGCAATTCAGCAATGCCGAGATAGCTGCCTCGTATCCAAGGGACGAGGAAAACGATCTTCGCAAGCTGGAGGACGCCGGTTGCGACGCCGTCTGGCTGCCCAGCGTGGGCACGATCTACCCGCCAGGTGACGCCACTACGATCAATCCCACAGGCCCGGCGCTGCATTGGGAGGGCACCCACCGGCCCGGCCACTTCCAAGGCATGGCGACGGTGGTGGCGAAGCTGTTCGGCCTGGCACGGCCTGACGCGGCGTTTTTCGGGGAAAAAGATTGGCAGCAGCTGCAGGTGGTCCGCCGCATGGTCGCGGATCTGGTGCTGCCGGTGCGCATCGTCGGCGTGGAAACGGTGCGGGAGGCGGACGGGCTTGCTATGTCGTCCCGCAACCGTTTTCTCGATGTGCGGCAGCGGGCCGCCGCCCCGCTGCTGTTTGCGTGCCTGCAGCAAGTTGCTGGCGACCTGCGGTCCGGGATGCCAGCGGATACGGCGCTTGAAGCAGGCCGGACCAGGCTGGAGCAGGGCGGCCTGGGGGTGGACTACCTTGCATTGGTGGATGAGGCCACGCTGCTTCCCACTTTCGATCTCGTGGCAGGCCGGCTCATTGCCGCTGTCCGGCTTGGGCCTTTGCGCTTGCTCGATAACATCGCGGTCTGATGGAGACTGGCCCAGGAATTCATGCGGGTGGGCTGGGTCCGGCGTGCTGATGTGCCATGGCGGTGTCAGTTTGTGGGCTTGGGGCGCGGAGCATGACGGCGTAGCCGAGCGCGTCGAGGCGGCGGACCAGGATCTTGTGCGCGATGGCCACGGCGGCCTTCTTCGCACCCATGCGCGCCCGCAGCCGGTGGAACTTGTCGCGCAGGTACGTGCCCTTGGTTCGCGCGCCGCACACCGCGGCGGTGACCAGGGTGGCCTTGAGGTGGGGGTTGCCCTTGCGGGTGCCACGGCGCATCTGCTTGCCGGCGCTTTCGTGGTTGGCCGGGCACAGGCCGGCCCAGGCAGCCAGGCGCTGGGCGGTGCCGAACACCGACATGTCGGCGCCGATCTCGGCGACGATGGCCGCCGCCGTCAGCGCGTCCACGCCGGGGATGGTCACCAGCAAGGCTTGCTGGGCGGCGAAGGGGCGCATGGCGGCGTGGATGGCCGCCTCCACCTCGGCGAGGTCGCGCCCGATCTCTTCCAAGCGCCGGATGTGCATCCTGAGCAGCAGGCGCTGGTGCCCGGCGCGCAAGCCGTCGAGGGCGAGGGCGGGCCGGTCGATCTTGCTCCGCAAGCGGCGCTTGGCGAGGTCGGCCATCGCGGCAGCGACTGCGCTGCCCTCGGCCAGGGCGCGCACATCAGCATGCCGGACACGCTGCTCATCACGCCCGCAAGCTTGATGCCGGCGCCCTCCAGCAGCTTGAGCGTGCGGTTCTGCTGCGCGGCCATGGTGCCGGCCCATTAATCCTCCATCGTGTTGGTGGACATCCCGCCGCAGGGTTTGCGCCGGAGGTGTTGG
>CAXUJE010000630.1:0-2336 GCA_964251035.1 uncultured Acetobacteraceae bacterium | reverse complement strand
CACGGTCAAGGAAACGCTCGGCGCGGTCAACGTGCCCGTGGGCTGCGCGGGCCAGCTCGTCCGGCCCGGCGACCTGATCGTGGCCGACGACGACGGCGTGGTGGTGGTGCCGCGCCTGGCCGCCGCGGACGTGCTGCGCGCGGCGGAGGCGCGCGAGCAGAAGGAAGCGGGCACGCGCGCCCGGCTGCAGGCGGGCGAGTTGGGCCTCGACCTTTACGGGATGCGGGACAAGCTGGCGAAGAAGGGGCTGGCCTACCGTCCCTTCACGGACGCGGGAGGCTGAACGGTGCCGGGCGAGACTGCGCTTGCGGCGGCGCTCGGCGCCTACAAGCACACCGCGGCGCTCCGGTCCGGCCAGGTCGCTTCCGCCCGGCTGCGCCTCGACTTCGCCGACGTGTCGCCGGTCAACCGGGCCTTCGCGCCCATGGTGCGCGAAAACCGCTTCGACGTGTGCGAGATGGCCATCGCCACCTTCTTGCAGGCAAAAGCCTATGGCAAGCCGCTGGTGCTGCTGCCCGTGACGATGGCGGCGCGGTTCCAGGAGGCGGCCCTGCTGTGCCGGGCAGACAGCACGCTGCGCGGCCCCGCCGACCTCCCCGGCCGCCGCGTCGGCGTGCGCGCCTACAGCCAGACCACGGGCATGTGGCTGCGCGGCATCCTCGCGGAGAGCCACGGCGTGCGGCCGGAGGCGGTGCGCTGGGTCACGTTCGAGGACGCGCACGTGGCCGAGTATCGCGACCCCCCTTGGGCCGAGCGCGCGCCCTCGGGCGCCGACATGCTGGCCATGCTGCGCGCGGGCGAGCTGGATGCGGCGATCCTGGGCAACGACCTGCCGGACGACCCCGGCCTGCGCACCGTCTTCCCCGATCCCGCCGCGGCCGGCGAGGCGTTCCGGCGCCGGCACGGCTTCGTGCCGGTCAACCACCTCGTCACCGTCCGGCGCGGGCTGGCCGACAGCCGCCCGGATCTGATCTCTGAGCTGCTGCGCATGTTCCGGGACGCCAAGGCCGCGGTCGCCCCGGGCGCCGCAGGACCTGATCCCCTGTTGATCGGCCGCGCGGCGCTGCAGCCCGCCATCGGCCTCGCCCTGCGCTGCGCGGCCGAGCAGGGCCTGCTGCCCCGGCCCCTCGGGGTGGAAGAGGTTTGGGAAGGGCTGCCTTACGAGAACCCATTGGAGAGCCGATGATCATCGACTGCCACGGCCACTACACGACCGCGCCCACCGCCCATGACGGATGGCGCGACGCGCAGAAAGCCGCCTTCAAGGCCGGCGGAAACATCAACCCGGCTTATCCCGGCATCTCCGACGACGAAATCCGGGAAACCATCGAAACGAACCAGCTCCGCCTGCTCCGCGAGCGTGGCGCCGACATGACGATCTTCAGCCCGCGCGCCTCCGCCATGGCACACCACGTCGGCGACGAGGCCGTTAGCCAAGCCTGGACGCGCCGCTGCAACGACCTGATCAAGCGCGTGGTGGACCTGTTCCCTGAGCACTTCGCGGGCGTCTGCCAGTTGCCGCAGTCGCCGGGCGTCCCGATCGCCCACTCGGTCGCCGAGCTGGAGCGCTGCGTGACCGGGCTGGGCTTCATCGGCTGCAACCTCAACCCGGACCCGTCCGGCGGTCATTGGGCCGGCCCGCCGCTGACCGACCGGGCCTGGTACCCCTTCTTCGAGGCGATGGCCGCGTTGGACGTGCCGGCGATGATCCACGTGTCCGGCTCCTGCAACGCCAACTTCCACGCCACCGGCGCCCACTACCTCAACGCCGACACCACGGCGTTCATGCAGTTCCTGGAAGGAGACCTGTTCAAGGATTTCCCGACGCTCCGGTTCGTCATCCCGCACGGGGGCGGCGCGGTTCCCTACCATTGGGGCCGTTTCCGGGGCTTGGCCGACATGCTGCGCCGGCCGCCGCTTTCCGAGCACGTCATGCGCAACGTCTTCTTCGACACCTGCGTCTACCATCAGCCCGGCATCGACCTGCTGTTCCGCGTGATCGACATCGACAACATCCTGTTCGGCTCGGAGATGGTGGGCGCGGTGCGCGGGATCGACCCGGAAACCGGCCACCCCTTCGACGACACGAAACGTTACATCGACGCGCTCCCCATCCCCGAGGCGGACAAGCGCAAGGTGTTCGAGGGGAACGCGCGCCGGGTCTATCCGCGCCTCGACGCCATCCTGAAAGGCCAGGGACGGTAGCCGGATGACCGGAGCCAGAACGCCTGGGAGACCCCAAAGCGATCAAGGCGGCATACGAACTTTTTGCACGAATCCTGAACTCGACTTTCCGCATTTTGGGGCTGGGCTGACGTCGGCCGGCCATGTCGTGC
>CAXUJE010000629.1:0-2344 GCA_964251035.1 uncultured Acetobacteraceae bacterium | reverse complement strand
AGTCGCGCCGCGTGAAGAGCCCGCGCTTGGCGCTGCTGGACGTGAGCGTCTTGGGGATGCAGGGCAACAACCCTGTCCCCTCGCACGCTAGCACCTGGTCGCGGTTGAAGTAGCCCCGGTCGGCGACGATGGTGATCTCCTTGCAGCCTGTCGCCTGCTGTGCGCTGCGTCCCATCGGCACGAGCTGGGTGCGGTCGTGACCCTCGTTGGTGACCTCGTGGGCGACGATCAGGTGGTGTCTGACATCGACCGCGGTCTGCACGTTGTAGCCGACGATCCCCGTGCCGCGCCCGCTGGTGGCCATTGAGCGTGCGTCGGGGTCGGTCAGCGAGACTTGCTGGTCGGGCGCGGCCTCGACGGCGCGCTGCATCTCCTGAAGAAGCCGGAGTTGGCCGCGCAGACCCTCGATCTTTTCCTTGAGGCGGCTTGCCTTGGCTTCGGTGACATCGCTGCCCTCGCGGTCCGCCCGGTCCAGCGTGGCAAGGTAGCGGGCGATGCTGGCATCGACCTGCTCCATCCGCTTGGCCACCTTGGTCGCCGTGAAATTCTTGTCGCGGTTGTTGACCGCCTTGAACTTGCTGCCGTCGACAGCGACGACAGTCTGGGTGAACAGGTCGAGGCGGCGGCACAGCGCCACGAACTGGCGGCACGTCGCCTTGATGGCGGGCCCGTTCTCGCGGCGGAACTCGGCGATCGTCTTGAAGTCAGGCGCCAAACGGCCGGTCAGCCACATGAGTTCGAGGTTGCGGCCAGCCTCACGCTCCAGCCGCCGGCTGGACTGGATGCGGTTCAGGTAGCCATAAAGGTAGATCTTGAGCATGGCCGAAGGATGATAGGAGGGCCGCCCGGTGTCGGCCGGGATGGCCCTGCCGAAACCGAGCTGGGCCAAGTCCAATGCACCGGCGAACGCATCGACCGCGCGAACCGGATTGTCCTCATCGATGTAGTCGTCGATGCTTTCGGGCAGCAGAAAGGCTTGAGACCGGTCCCGACCCTCTATGTAGCGCGCCATGAAAGCCACTGACCTCCGCCCACCGCAACGGAGCGATCTTGGCAGCTTCAGCCCGAGCCGGGTACCCGTTCCTCAGGGTTTTGACACAGCCTCGGTCGAACTCGGCGGTCGCGTTCATCGACACGGCCGGAGTAGGCCTTAGCGTGAGTCCAGCACCCGCCCTATGGCGTACCCCCGATCAGCAGCGTTAACGCCGCTTGGTGCCGTTCCTGCTGCTCGTCGAGCCGTCGCAGGCCTTGGCGCCCTGGTCGCGCGCCGCGCAGTCCGCCATGGTCCCGTCCCAGCCGCGCCGGTGATGGGCGACGATCCCCTCCCGTTCTACCCGGGGCGCGTCGCAGGCGATGCGCGCCGCCGCGACGGCCAGCACCATTGCGGCCAGAGGGCGCGGGAGCTGCAGCGCATGGCGCTCCAGTTCCACGGCGATTTCGTTCAGCTCCTCCCCGGCGTCAGACATCCTCGCGCTCCCCCAGTCGGCGTTCCGGTCCGTGGCGGTTGCCCGGGCCGAGTGCGGCGGCAGCTTCCAGGCAGGGGTGGCGGTCCATGCAGGCTGCCGCGGTTCAAACGTCGTTCCGCCGCGTCGAGGGCGGGCGTTCCAACGCGGTGTCCACACGCTGCTTGAACGCCATCACGGCATCGAGCGCGGCGTCGCTGCTTTCTCCCGCTTCGGGTAGATCTGGAACGATCCAGGCAGCACCATCCGGCGAACGCAGCGCCAGTCCGGTCGCGGCGATGGTCAAGAGCAGCCAGGGTGCCCGGGAGATCGGCAGCATGCCGCTGGGCACGTGGGTGCCTATCCCCAGCACGCCGTTGCGGTCGCACGAGAGCCAGGCTTCTGGGTATTCGACGCTCGGGTTCTCCGTCAGCCACCGGCCGTCCGGGAGTGTCGGCTGGTGCGTGGCGTCCTCGTCGCGGTTCATTGCAGGCCCCCTCGTCCGGGTTGGAGCGCGGGCGATGACGTCACGCAATCACGGGTTTGCTCGGCGTGACTGCCCAGCGCAGATCGATTTGCTGCAGGCCCATACGCCAACAGGGCATCATGCCGCTTGGTGGTCAGGCGCTGGTGATCGACGATCGCCCGGTATGTTTTGCTGTCCGGCCCGGCTTGCCCGGACCAAACACGGCGACAGCCTTGGCCGCCGTGGTCAAACCGGATCGTGTTCCTTCAGCATCCGCCAGAAGGCGCGCAGCACCGCCTGTCGCGCGGCCGGCCACGACACCGCGGGATCAACCCGCGCGAGTTCGCCCAGCGCGCCGAGCAGCAGCGCCGACGTGCCGCGGTCGAGTTCGACCGCCTCGGTCGGCGTGCTGCGCGCGCAGCGGCAGATCCTGACG
>CAXUJE010000628.1:1753-2347 GCA_964251035.1 uncultured Acetobacteraceae bacterium | reverse complement strand
GCTGGGGAACTGCCTCGATTGCGCGCCGAACCGTCCATCATTGCGCGCCGGTACAAGTAGAGATGAGCAATTCACTGAACCGGGTGCAACTGATCGGCAATCTGGGCCGTGACCCGGAGATGCGCAGCAAGCAGGACGGCAGCGCCGTCGCCACGTTCAACCTGGCCACCAGCGAAAGCTGGAAGAACAAACAGACCGGCGAGCGCGTGGAACGGGTCGAGTGGCACAAGATCGTTGTGTTCAACGCCAACCTTTGCGATCTGGCCGCGAAATACCTGCGGAAAGGCTCCAAGGTCTTCGTCGAGGGCCAGCTCAAGACGCGCAAGTGGACCGACAACAACGGCGTGGACCACTACCCCACCGAGATCCACCTCACGCCCTTCAACGGCGCCCTGATCTTCCTGGACAGCAAGCGAGACGCCGAGAACCGCACGGCTCACGGCGAGCCAGCACCAACAGGGGCGGGCGGAGAAGCCGGCGGCACCGACGACCTGGACGACGCCGAAATCCCGTTCTGACCGGCCCGGCAGCACCGGCCATCTGTCCCTTGCATCAGCCCCGACCGGGACCGGACACCGTGCCGGTCCCGGTCGG
>CAXUJE010000628.1:0-1743 GCA_964251035.1 uncultured Acetobacteraceae bacterium | reverse complement strand
CGTTGCGCCGGGCGTGGCCCCCCCGTTCGCCTACCCCTCGCCCCCACCCCCGCCCGGGGCGGCCCAGCGGGCCGGTCCCGCCGGAACACCCCCAATCTGGAGACCGTCATGAGCCGCCACGATCTGATCCCGTTCGATCCCGTCCACGAAGTGGTGGTGGGCTGGGACCCGGGCCTCGCAACCTTCTTCGCCCAGGTACTCGACACCACGGCCGACGAGGAGAGCGATGCCTATGACGTGCTGTGGGTCGGCACCGACTTCCACGAAGTGCTCAACCCCGCAAGTGTGATCGCGGCCGTCGCGCCGTTCGCGACCGTGCCGGACGGTCTGCTCAACCAACTCGCCCGTGACCGCCGGGCCGACGAGTAGCGGCTATCCGCAACCAAGGCCAGCCTCAACCACGCAAGGAGCTGGCCTGCACGACCTCATCCAGACGTTCGGACCCACCATCCCACATTGGGGGCGACCATGGGCAAAGCAGCCGAGGACATCCTGGACGGCACGGTTTGCGAATGCTGCGGCGGGTTCTTCGACGACATCATCAACGGCGAGGAGCCGCCCGGCTTCCCGCGCCGGTGCAGGTCCTGCGAGCCGTCCCGCAAGTCCAAGGCGCGCAGACAGCAGCACAAACCCGAAAGGAAGCAGCCATGACCACAAAGACGAAAGCGCAGCGGCAAGCGGAAAGCCGGGCCGCCGAGCTGGACAGGCCGCGCCGGGAAGCGGAGCGCGCCGCCCGCGACGCTGAAGACCATGCGTACAACCACAGCGACGTGACCGACGCGCTGGAGCGTGCCGGAATCGACCCCGACCGGCTGCGCAGCTGGCTGGCGGGTCCCTTCCTCTAACACGCTTGCCGATGCTGGCCTGACAGGACACAGCACGGCGGGAAAACCCGCAACCAGCAAAGGACCCCTCGCCATGCCCTCTGCCGCGAACGGCCGCTTCGCCATATCTCAGCTTGCCAAGCCAGAACGGCCGAGACGGCCGGGCCTGGGCCGAACTGTTCCAGTTGCAGCCGTGCTCGCCCTGACACTTGCCGCGTCAACCCATGCAGTTGCGGCGCCGCTGCTGTTCCAGTGCGACATCTGGGCCGGCAGCAGCCGCGAGCACGTCCGGCACATGGTTGCCATCGACGTCGCCGAGCGCACGGTCGTGGACGGGCCGACACACTGGCGCGACGGCGCTTGGAACCCAACGTTCAGGCACCTCGTCAACTTCGTGCAGCCCTTGGACGGCACCCTGACGTGGGGAGACCGCGACAGCAGGACGCAGGAGGCCGTCGTCACCTTCAGCCTCGACCTGAAGACCGGGCGGTATCGGTTCGTATCCCCGGAGCAGCAACTCTCCTACGGCACCTGCCGCCCGGTTGCCGACACGATCTGACCCGTTCCTCGGCGGTGCCGTCCCCTGACGGGCCGGCACCCTGCTCGCCGCCATCTCCGGACGCCCCTCAAAACCCGCCTCGCGCGGGCCTTCGCTTGTTTGGAGGCCTGCCATGGACGCAGACCTTGCCGCGCCCGCGACGCCCGGCCCTGACCTTTGGGCCGCCTGCGAGGAGCGCGCCGTCGTGCGCCTCACCCTGGCCGACGGCCGGACGCTCACAGGCCACTACACCAGCCGCGTCGGCCTGCACTTCCTGCACCGCACCGGCCGCGACCTGCCGCTGATCGGCGAGATCACTGGCCCGTATGGAAACGACAGCAAAGCCGGGCAGCTGCGGCACCGGCGCTGCCTGCAATGCGA
>CAXUJE010000627.1:0-2355 GCA_964251035.1 uncultured Acetobacteraceae bacterium | reverse complement strand
GGGTGCGGGTGCAGGCCTGGCGCGTCGCGCGGAGGAGCTGCACCGCCGCGCGCTCCTGGAACCGCCCGTGACCCTCCCGGGTCAAAGTAGCTTCACGACTCCCCGAGACCAAACACCTAGCTCCAAGTGGAGGAAACAACGGGGATCAGGTCAGGGTTTCTGGCGCGCCCGGAAAGACTCGAACTTCCAACCCCCAGATTCGTAGTCTGGTGCTCTATCCAATTGAGCTACGGGCGCCTCAGAGGCAGGCGATGTAGCCCAGGGGTCCGGAGGCCGCAAGGGGCTTCGTCACCGCATGCCACACGGTCAGCCGGGGCTGCCCTGCTTGGCGAGAGGCGGCACGAACAGCGGCGCGGTGTCCCAGGGGAACAGGATCCACGTCTCCTGCGGCACCTCGACCACCCAGGTGTCGGCCAGACGCTGGCCGGCAGGCTTGGCGTACAGGCAGGCGAAATGCGCCCGCGGCAGCAGGTCCCGCACCACCTGCGCGGTGACGCCGCTGTCCACGAGGTCATCGACGATCAGGAATCCGGCGCCGTCCCCAGCAGCAGTGGGGGGCTTCAAGACGTGCGGCTTGGCCCGCTCCTCCTCGTCGTAGGTCGCGACCGACACGCTCTCGACCAGCCGCAATTCCAGCTCCCGAGCCACGATCGCCGCCGGGATCAGCCCACCGCGGGACACCGCCACGATGCCGCGGAACGGGCCATGCGGCATCAGCTTCGTGACCAGCGTCCGCGCGTCGCGGTGCAGTTGGTCCCAGGTGACGGTCGCGTAGCTGCGGGCCATCAGAACAGCCGCCCGCCGGCCGGCACCGCCTGGTCCGGGCGCACCAGCACCACGGCCCCCTCCGCGTCGGGCATGCCGAGCGTCAGCACCTCGCTGCGGAACTTGCCGATCTGCCGGGGCGCGAAGTTGACCACGGCGCAGACCTGGCGGCCGACCAGCGCGTCCGGCGCGTAGTGCTCGGTGATCTGCGCCGAGGACTGCCGCACGCCCAGCTCCGCGCCGAAGTCGATCCACAGCTTGATCGCAGGCTTGCGCGCTTCCGGGTAGGGCTGGGCGTCGATCACGGTGCCGACCCGGATGTCGATTCGGTGGAAGTCTTCGAGGGTCGCGGGATTGTTCATGGGCGCATCATGCCGGGCTAACCCCGTGGTTGCCAAGCCGGACGCCCCATGCAAGCCTCGCTGCCCGCCTCGACTTTCAGGAATCGGCCATGATCCCGTCCGCGCCGCGCGATTTCCACCTGGCCGGGCGCAGCCCTGTCTATGCCACGCACGGCATGGCGGCGACCTCCATGCCGGCGGCGACGCTGACCGCGCTCGACGTGCTGCGCTCGGGTGGCAACGCCATGGACGCCGCGGTGGCCGCGGCCGCGGTGCTGGGGGTGATCGAGCCGCAATCCACCGGGATCGGCGGCGACTGCTTCTGCCTGTACGCGCCGGCCGGGGAGGGAAGGGTGGTGGCGCTCAACGGCTCCGGCCGCGCGCCGGCGGCGGCCGCCATCGACTGGTTCGAGGGGCGCGGCATCACGTCGCTTGAGAACACGTCGGCCCACGCCGTCACCGTGCCCGGCGCCGTCTCCGCCTGGGAGCTGCTGCTTACGGCGCATGGCACCAAGGGGCTGGACGAGCTGCTGCGGCCGGCGATCGGCTTCGCGGAGGAGGGCTGGCCCGTGCACCACCGGGTCGCCGCCGACTGGCGCGGGGCGGTGGACAAGCTGCGCCGCACCGGCGCCGGCGCCTTTCTGCCGGGCGGCGCCGCGCCGCGGGAGGGCGACCGGTTCGTGCAACGGGCGCTGGCCGAGCCGCTGCGCGGCATCGCCCGGCACGGCGCCCGCGGCTTCTACGAGGGCGCCGCCGCCGCAGACATGGCGGCGACGCTCCGCGCCCATGGAGGCCTGCACACGGAGGCCGACTTCGCCGCCGGGCTTACGGGCGCCGAGTTCGTCGAGCCGATCCACAAGGCCTGGCGCGGCATGGAGGTCTGGCAATGCCCGCCCAACGGCTCCGGCCTCTTGGTGTTGATGCTGCTCGGCATCCTCGAAGGCTTCGACCCGGCGCGCGACGGCCCGCTCGGCGCGGAGCGCCTGCACCGCCACGTGGAGGCCGCCCGCCTGGTGTACCGCGACCGCGACGCCTTCCTGGCCGACCCGGCGCAGGCCGAGGTGCCCGTGGCCCGCCTGACCAGCCCCGAGTACCTGGCCGCCCTCCGCCGCCTGATCGACCCGGCGCGCGCCATGCCGGTCCTGCCGGCGCCGGGCGAGGCCACGCTGCCGGCGCATCGCGACACGGTGTACCTGTGCGTCGTGGACCGCGACGGCAACGCGTGCAGCTTCATCAACTCGCTGTTCCA
>CAXUJE010000626.1:0-2368 GCA_964251035.1 uncultured Acetobacteraceae bacterium | reverse complement strand
GCCCGGCGAGGCGACGGACGAGGTGTTCGCCCGCGGCGACGGCGGCTTCAACTAGCGCCAACCCATTTCTGGAACCGCCCCGGCCGGCAAGGCCGGGGCACGCGGAGGCCCCCATGAACGACATGACCCACCCCGTCCCGGCCAGCGGCAGCCTGACGCTGTCCCTGTCGCACGGCACGCTGGAAACCCGGGACCTCGTTGCCGCGCGCCGCTTCTACAACGAGTTCCTGGGCTTGGAGACGGTGCAGCGCGGCGAGATGGCAATCTGGCCGCGCTGCGGCGGCGGCTGGATGGTCGCGGCCGTGATGGCCGGCGACACCATGCTGCCCTTGCCGCCCTCGGTGCGCTGGTGCCTGGACATGGCGACGCCTGGGGAGGTGGAGGAGGCGCATGCCGCCGCCCTGCGCCTCAAGGACGAGTACGGGATGCAGGAGATCCAGGACGTCACCCGGGATGGCGACCAGACCAGCTTCCTGCTGCGCGACATGGACAGCAACTGGTGGGAGATCTGCCATCATCCGGGCCGGCTGTTCGACAAGGTGTTCGGGTCGGCGGCTTGATTTCCATCGGAGACGTCCGGACCATCACCTACGCCGCCCCGGGCACCGGCCTGCCGCAAGCCGGCGTGGTCCGGCATGGGGCGGTGCATGACATGCGCGCCGTCCTCGGCAGTGCCACGCCCCGCACCGCGCTCGATGCGCTGGAACGGTGGGACGAGGTCCGCGCCAGCCTCGCTGCGGCGCGGTTCGGGGCGCCCGTCGGCCCGATGGGCCAAGTCCGGCTGCTGGCGCCGATCCTGTATCCCCGCGCCCTGTTCTGCGCCGGGGCCAACTACATCGACCACGTGGCGGAAATGGCCCGCGTGCTCGGCCTACCCGACGAGGGCGGGCGCAAGGACGGGGACAAGCCCTGGCACTTCGTCGCCACGCCATCGCATTCGGTGGTCGGCCCGGATGCCGCGGTCGCCATCCCCGCCTATTCGGGCAAGCTCGACTGGGAGGCGGAAATCGGCGTCGTCATGGGCCGCGCCGCGCGCAACGCTTCGGCCGGCGAGGCGATGGCGCATGTCGCCGGCCTGACGGTCGTGAACGACCTGTCGGCGCGCGACTGGGTGGGCCGGCCGGAGATGACCGTCGCCTCGCCCTTCCATTGGGACTGGATGAGCCAGAAGTGCTTCGAGGGCGCGAAGCCCATGGGACCCTGGATCGTGCCGCTGGAGGGCATCGCCGACCTGGGCGACCTGTCTGTCCGGCTATGGGTCAACAACCGGCTCATGCAGGACTCGAACAGCCGCAACCTGATCTTCAGCATGGCCGAGCAGGTCGCCCATCTGAGCACCCGCGTCACCCTGCTGCCCGGCGACGTGATCGCGACCGGCACGCCGGCCGGGGTCGGCATGGCGCAGGGCGTCTTCCTGCAGCCCGGCGACGAGGTACGGATCGAGGTCGGGCAGGTCGGCACCTTGCGGACGCGGATCGCGGACCCGGCTTGACCCGCGGCCGGGAACGCTGGTCGGGGGCCGGCGACCCCTTCTTCGGCATCAGAAGATCGGCACGGCGAACTGAATCCAGAACCGATCCGCGGCGGTCCGGTTCTCGACGGCAAACTCCTTTTGCCATTTCGCGACGATGCCGCCCATCCTCCAGTCGAAACGGAGTTGCGGCCCGATCGAAACGACGCGGCCGCGGTTTCCGTTGTTGAATACCTTGCCGTTCACCGTGTCATCCGTGAACTGCTGGCAAGCATAGCCGCCGATTCCGACATGGAACCGCTTGTATGCCTCGAATGGCATGTGATCCAAGCCGTAGTCAAAGCTGACCGCCGTCCCGCTCTTGTATTTCGTCGCGTCGTTCTGTGCGTTGAATTCCATGATGCCCTGCAGCGACGCCTGGGTGCGCGGGGTCGCGAGCCAGGTCAGCGCGGAATCCGGCGCAAAGCTCCAATGGTTCAGGCCGATGTTGACGGCGCGAGTGGCGGTGTATGCCCCATCTGGCGCGCAGATGTTCGATCCAAGATAGGAGAAGAGGGTATGGCTTGGGTTGCTGTAGGTCAGCGGCACCGGCTGCAGCGGCACCGTCAACTTGTCAGATCAAAGTCACGGTGACGCGCGAAAAGGGCGGCATACTGGCATCTACGCCGCAACGGTAACGCCGGGGACCTCGGCCCAAACCTGAAAGGCTTAGCTCCGGGTGGCTCGATACTGGGCGGCTGGAAGTTGGGAACGGTGGAGCAGGAACAGGTTGTTGATCCCGTCATGGGCGGATGACCTACCCCCCATCTTTCATCCGGTGGCGACCAGAAACCGGCGCGTGTTGGGTGGGTTCAAGTGGTCGTCGCACTCCCGAGGGTCAGTGAGGGTTGCGATGGG
>CAXUJE010000625.1:0-2371 GCA_964251035.1 uncultured Acetobacteraceae bacterium | reverse complement strand
CCATGCGGGCGGCATCAGCGTCGGTCAGCACGCGATCGTAGTGCGGCAGCACGTCACGAACGTCGCCCAGGCCGAACTTGGCCGACAGGAAGCAGACGAAAGCCTTGCTGCCGTCCGGGTCGGCCGCGCGCAGCGTCTGCCACAGCGGCCCCTGGTAGTGGTCGCGTGCGGTCAGTTCCTCCCCCGCCGCCTTGGTGGCCGAGCACGCCAGGATCAGCAGCCGGGGCAGGATCGGGCACGGCGGACGCGGCGGCTCGGGATGGAGGTCGAGCATGTCCTGGCGGATCAGCTCGGCGATGCTGACCCTGCGCTTCACGGCACCGTCTCCGGCATGCGCGGGCCGACGATCCCCCGGAGCGCCGCACGGACCTCGACGACGAACTCCGAGAACCACGCGGCAGCCTCGTCGCCGTCAATCGCCTCGTCCGCCGCGACGGCCTTGTCCCAACGCAGCAGCACGACCGCCAGCAGATCGAGCATGGCTGAGGCGTCCGACAGCAGCCGGGCGTAGCCCTCGGTCTCGTCGGCCTGCAACGCGGCGAGGTCCGCTCCGGGGCGGGTTGCGGTGAGGAGCAGGTAGAAGCGTCGCGACGGCTCGCCCGCCAGCAGCTCGACAGACAGGCTGCCGCCCACCTGCGGCAGGCTGGCGATCTCGCGCAGCAGGTCCGTCATCGCCCTGCCTCCCGCACCGGCCGCAGCGCCGCCGTGGAATCCCGGTCGGACACCAGCCCCGGCATCGCCATTAGGCCGAACACCATTGCCGCCAGCAGCGCTGCGCCGAGCGCCAGGCGCAGCCGCTTCATCCAGTTCGTCCTCATCCCTGTCGTCCTTCTGCTGCGTCCTCGCGTCTTCGAAGACCCAGCCCGGCAGCCGCTTCGCGACGGGGCGCGCAGGGGCGCGCGGCACGCGCGGGCCGAAGGCCCTTGCCCTTGCGCACCACGGCGCGATGCGGCAGGGCTTCTCTTGTCCTCCGCTCCGTCTCGCCGCCTCGTCTGCCCGGATGCGGCTCGCGCCAGCGCCCATCAGGTCGTCATCAGGTCACAGGATCTCGGTTGTACAGTTGAAGCCTGACACACGGATCAGCTCCTCGTCGGTCGTGAACACGGTGAACTCGCCGTCCAGCAGCCACTGGCCGTCCTCGTCCCGCTCGCCGTCGACGATCACGCCCTCGACGTGCTGCTGCGAGATGTCGTCCGCCTCGACATGGACGAACGTGTCGGTCAGGCTGTTGCCGGTCAGCGGGCGGGCGCAGCGTCGCCGCGAGCGAGGGGGCAGCCGGGAAAAGGCGGCGCCGAGCCGGGCCAGCGTCGCTTCCCGCTCCACCACGGCCGTCAGGTCAGCCGGCGCCTCCACATGGGCCGCGCCGTCGAGTTCGCGCAACTTGCCCAGGAACAGGGCGGCTGCGCGCCGAGCCGGCCATGGTTCCCAAGGCTGCATCCCGTCGAGCAGCAGCAACGGGTCGTCCCGCAGCGGCGCGAGCCGGATGTCGAGCGTCTCGGACAACTCGCCCGGGTGCCAGCCGGCGACGTGGACGGCCTCGGACGCGGCGGCGAGGTGGTCGGCCCGCTTGTGCAGCACGTGGTCGTCCAGGTGCCAGTCGGGCAGCCGGTAGCGCGCGGCGACCGCCGCATGCAGCCGGGCCGTGAGGGCGTGGAACTCGGCTCCGAGATGCGGCCGAAGCGGTGCCACGGGGTCTAATCCGGTCAGTTCGTCCGCGTCATGAAGCAACTCCCGCAGCGCCTCGCCCGGCGTCAGCGGCTGGTGCGGCTGCATCTGCTGGCGCAGCACCAGCACCAGCAGGCTGTGCTGGGCGACGGACAGCGGCAGGTCCCAGCGCGAGTGCCCGCCCCAGCGGTAGGTGCGGGACAGCCCCACGGCCAGGTCGCGGTCGGTCCATTGGTCGGGCCGAGGGTCCAGCAGGTCGAGCCGCCGGCCGGAGCCGAGCCGCACCCAGGCGCGGTCGGGCCTCATGCGCCCCTCCTGTCGGCAATCACCTCGTTCCAATCGTTCTGTCCGCCCGGCGGCACCAGCCGCTCCCAGCGCACGCCGGCCGCCTCGGCACGCTCCGCCAGGCACCAGGCGTAGCGCTCCCCGGCCGCATCTGCGTCGGTCGCCGCGACCAGCACGGCCTCGGGCTGGCCCGCGAGGTCCCGCAGCAGCGCATCGAGGCAGGCAAGCGTCAGCGGCCCCATGCCGCCCGTGGTCGCGAGGTAGAACGTGTCCGCACGCAAGCCTTCCAGCGCCGCCAGGCTCAGCGCGTCGATCGGCGCCTCGCACACTGCAAGGCGCGCGAGCCGGCCCGTGCCGCCCGGCAGGCGGAACAGGCTCTTGTCCGACTGCTTGGAGAACCCGCGCCAGTCCGGGCCGCGCA
>CAXUJE010000624.1:0-2378 GCA_964251035.1 uncultured Acetobacteraceae bacterium | reverse complement strand
CCGTCGGCCAAGTCCGGAGAACTGTCGTCGGGCTGCCCGGCTTCGGATTGTCTGTCAGGCGCCGGCTGTTGGCCGGCGGCCGGCAGCAGCCGCGACAGCACGGCCTGCGCGTCCCCCAGCAGGGAGGCGGCCTTGTTGATGCCGGCCGCGACCGCGTCGCCGGGTGGCGGTCCGGACGGACGCCAGCCCGTGTCCAGTTCCGCGACGAAGCCCGCAAGGCCCGGCGTCGCCTGCAGCGCCACGATGCCGGTCCATGCGTCCGACATCTCAGGCGGCGGGACGGGCGCCGGTCCATGGCAGATGGCGGCCCGGCCCACGAGGCCATGCAGCGCGTGCGCCGCCGCCGCGGTGCGCGCGGCGAGGTCGAGCGCGGCTGCCGGCACGCGGTGGTGCCGCAAGGCCGGCCTGACGGCGGCATCGAGCGCATGCCGGGCCTCCTCGGACAACGACACGCCCAGCCCCAGGCGCCGGAGCACCCCCTCCACGCTGGCCGACGGCCGGGCCAGCAGGGCGTCGAAATCGACGAACGCGACCGGCGCGTCGTGCGCCGCCCCGAGCACGGCCAGCGTGTGGTCGATCCACATGAGCAGGCTGCGCGTTTGCCCGAAGCCGTTGCGCCGCGCCAGCGACCGCGCCACCTCGACCGGGTTGCGAACCGGGTGGACAAAGCAGGGCTGGGCGCCCATCGCGCGGAACACCGGCGCCCAGAACGGGATCAGCCGGGCCATGCGTGGGTCCTTGACGACGAAGCGGGGGGCGTCGCCGTAGTCCTCCCGCAGGATGCCTTCGGCCTCCGCGCGCAGGGCCGCGATGCCGGGTTCTTCGAAGCGATGCGGCGCGATGGCGCCGATGCCCGTCCAGTCCTGGCCCAGGGCGGCCAGCACGCGGTTGTTCAGCGCCACGACAAAGGACGGTTCCCAGAAGCCCTCGGCGTTGTCCTCGGCCGCGGGCTGCAAGCGGCGCGGCAGGGCGAAGCCGGCCAGCGACAGGGCACGGGTGAGCGCCGAGGTCCCGCTCCTGTGCATCCCAAGGACGACGACAGCGGTCCGAGGAGCGCCCGCGCGGTCGGAACGACCGCTTCCGTTTCCGGAGTGTCCATCTGGCACGTCGTTTCCCCGCTGCGGATGCCGCTTTGGATCGCCTCACGGCCCATGCTGGCGCCCATCGATGTCAGGGCGGAATGGCACAACCTGGCCGTGCACGCAAGCATCCGCGCTTGTCATGGAAGAGGTATGCCGCTCAGCCCTCTGCGGCGTTGCGGTCCCGCCAGGCCCGCTCGAACGGCAGCCGCCAGGCGTGCGGGGCGACAAGCTGGTGCACCGATTTCGGCCCCCACGACCCCGGCTCGTAAAGGCGGACCGGCGGCGGCGCGTCCAGCAGCGGGATCGACACCTCCCACAGCCGCTCGATGCCTTCGGCCGTCGTGAACAGCGTGTGGTCGCCGCGCATGGCGTCGAGGATCAGGCGCTCGTAGGCTTCCAGCACGTCGCCGATCAGGCCCGTGTCGTGCATGGCGAACTGCAGGCTCAGCTTGTCGAGCCGCATGCCCGGGCCGGGGCGCTTGCCGTAGAACGACAGCGACATCTTGGACGCATCCGCCAGGTCGAACGTCAGGTGGTCCGGACCTTGCGCGCCGACGCCCGACCCCACGGGGAACATGCTCTTCGGCGGCTCCCGGAAGGCGATGGAGATGATCCGCTGCCCTTCCGCCAGCCGCTTGCCGGTGCGCAGGAAGAACGGCACCCCGGCCCAGCGCCAGTTGTCGATCCCGCACTTCAGGGCGATGAAGGTCTCGGTGTCCGACTCCGGATCGACCCCCTCCTCCGACCGGTATCCCGTGTACTGCCCGCGCACCACGTCGTGCGGCTGGATCGGCGACATGCTGCGGAAGACCTTGTTCTTCTCCTCGCTGATCGGCGCCGGCTCCAGGGCAGTGGGCGGCTCCATCGCCATGAACGCCAGGATCTGGAACAGGTGGGTCACCACCATGTCGCGGAACGCCCCGGTCGCCTCGTAGAAGCCGGAGCGCTTGCCCAGGCCCAGCGTTTCCGGCACGTCGATCTGCACGTGGTCGATGAAGTTGCGGTTCCAGATCGGCTCGAACAGCCCGTTGGCGAAGCGGAAGGCGAGGATGTTCTGCGCCGGCTCCTTGCCGAGGAAGTGGTCGATGCGGAAGATCTGGTCCTCCGAGAACACCTCGTGCAGCCGGGCGTTCAGCGACACGGCGGAGGCCAAGTCCCAGCCGAACGGCTTCTCCATGATGATGCGGGACCGGGCAACGAGGTCGCCCTGCGCCAGCAACTGCACGGCGGACAGGGCCGCGTTGGGCGGCACGCTCAGGTAGTGGATGCGCCGGCCCTCGCCGTCGAGCAGGCGTT
>CAXUJE010000623.1:0-2388 GCA_964251035.1 uncultured Acetobacteraceae bacterium | reverse complement strand
TCGAGATCTGCCAAGCATGATGCGTCTCAAGAGTGATCAGGGGTCGCAGGGTGGCCTGCGCCATGCAGGCGGCGATGGCGTAGGCGGTCGATTTCGGCCTCGTCGGCTTGGACAAGCCAAACGCTGTGGGTCAGCACCGGCACTTTACGGGCGACGACCACCCCACGCTGGATCCAGCGATGAACCGTGGTGTGGGGCGCACCAAGCCGTGCTGCGAGTTCGTCGATGGTCATCTTTCCCGGCTCACGCCCTTGCAGCCGGGCCGTCCAGGACAGGCGAGAGGCAGCCGACATGCCCAGGCGACGCAGCAGGCTGCGCACCATCACGGCGTTGTAGGTTGCCCGGCGCTTGGGCGGCGTCCAGCCCTCGGCGTTCAAGATGCCGGCGATCGCCGGGGCCTTGTGGCCTTCGGCATTCAGATCGCGGACGCGCTGCAGCAGGGCGGCATGGTCGCTCCGTTGCGTCAGGTGGGCCACCGGCCGCCGCAGGTCATGCTGCGTCCGCACGCCGCCGACCCAGTGGCACTCGACGAGGACGATCTCGCTCTTGCCCTGCACCGTGACGACGACGCGGTCCAGCATCAAGCGTGCGATGGCCTGCCGGTCAGCCGCAGTGGTGGTGGGGGCCGTCCAGAGCGCCGGGATGTCCGACGCCAGCCGCTCGATCGCGGCACGTTCGTCGCTCGTCAGCGGCAAGGCCTGGCCTGCCAGGAACCGCTCGTGCTCGGTCTTCAGGCGCACCTCGTCGGCCAACGCCGCCTCCCAGCGCTGCTCCAGGGTGCGCACCACGAGCCGGTTCTCGGGCTCGACGGCGTCGTATTGGCGCTGGGACCGCTCGACCTCGTAGCGCGCCCGTTCCAGCCGCTGCCGCCATTGCCGGTGCAGGGCCGTGCGCTCCAGTTCGAGGTCTTCGGCCAGGTGCAGGCTGACCTCCAAGGCGGCCGGCGCGAGCGCCTGCAGCATCAGCTCGCCCACCAGCGCGTCCAGCGCCCGTCCACTGAGGGACTGGCACAGGGGCGCGCCATAGTTCATCGCGAGCCGCGAGCAGCAGTAGCGCCGGAAACGGCCCCCATTCGGGTATTGCGCCGCCATGCGCTGGCCGCACCGGCCGCACACGATCAAGCCCGCAAGCAGGGCCGGGCCGCCCCGGGGGATGCCGCGCTGTGCACTGCGGTTGGCCACGATCTGCTCCAGGTTCCGCTCGTATGCCTCCCAGCTGATGTAGGCAGGCCAGCGGTTCTTGATCAACACCGCCGGGCTGCTGGCTTTCTGGCCTGTGCCAGGGCGTCCGGGCTTTTGACGGCGCGGATCGACGCGGCGGCGTCCGTAAGCATAGGCGCCGGCATACAGCGGGCTTTGCAGCATCTCCGAAAGCGTGAGGCGGTTCGGCGCGTGCCACTCCAAGTCACCTTTCGCTGCCCCTGCCCGGACACGGCGCGGCAGCTGGATGTCGTGCGCGACGAGATGGGCGAGCACGCCGTTGATCGTGCGGCGGCGCTCGAAGGTGTCGAACACCAGGCGTATGGTCGCCTGCACCTGCTCGTCGCTGTCGAACACGATCTCGCCTGCGCGGCTGCGCACGTAGCCGCACGGCAGGTTGAAGAACAGTTCGCCGCGTTGCGCCTTGGCGCGGCGCCCTTCCAGCATGCGGGTCTTGAGCACGTGCAGCTCCGCCTCGCTCATCGTCCCCTTGAGCCCAAGCAGGAGCCTGTCATTGAAGCCGCCCGCGTCGTACACGCCGTCGGTGTCAGCAATGAGCGTGTCGAGCAGCGCGCAGATCTCGAGCAGCTGGTGCCAGTCGCGGCACGACCGCGCCAAGCGCGACATCTCGACGCCCAGCACCAGCCCGACACGGCCCAGGCCGACCTCGGTCATCAGTCGCTGGAAGCCGGGGCGGTTGGCCGTCGTGGTCCCGGAGCGGCCCAGGTCGTCATCGATCACCTCCACTCTCTGGCGCGCCCAGCCGAGCTGGAGGGCGCGCTCGACCAGGGCGTATTGCAGGCGCGTCGACTCCTGGTTCTGCTCGACCTGCCGCAGGGTGGACTGCCGGACGTAGACCAAGGCCAGGCGGTCCTGACGGCGGCCTTGCACCTTCTCCGAGACGCTCATCGCGCTCCTCCTCGCCGGTTGTGCGCCGGTCATGGCCGCAGCCCTCTCCGGCGGGCTCCGGCACCAGAGGGCGGCGGACGAGATGGCCGAGCAGGACTGCAAGCCGCCGGCGCGTGGCGGCCGGCAGCTGCGTCCAGGTCATGATCGCTGCGGGAGGTGCCTGCTTCACGGCGCGCCGCCACCCAATGGACCAAACCGAGCAACGCTGCTCGGCCCAGCCTGGGTTGCCGTGTCGCCATAGGTTGCTGTTCAGACGTTTCCACGGGAGTGGATGGAGAAC
>CAXUJE010000622.1:0-2396 GCA_964251035.1 uncultured Acetobacteraceae bacterium | reverse complement strand
CCCCCTGCCCCAGCGCCCACTTCCGCCCCGGCTGCCGCGCCATGACCCGGCCCCGGGTCTATCTCATCCGCATGCTGGCCTTCCTGCTGGCGGTGCTGGTGGTCGCCGCCCTGCTGTCCGGCGCGCTGTCCACCGCGTTCGCCAGCAACCCGCTGCTCAACAGCCTCATCTTCATCGTGCTGCTGATCGGCGTCGCCTGGAACCTGCTGCAGGTCAGCCGGCTGGCGCCCGAGGTCACGTGGCTCGAAACCTTCCAGCAGTCCCGCGTGCGCCTCGCCACCCTGCCGCCGCCGCGGCTGCTGGCGCCCATGGCCAGCATGCTGGCGGCGCGCCAGGCCAAGAGCCGGGACGGGCACGACCGCATCAGCCTTTCGGCGCCGGCGATGCGCAGCCTGCTCGACAGCCTGGCCAGCCGGCTCGACGAGGGGCGCGAGCTGTCCCGCTACATGACGGGGCTGCTGATCTTCCTGGGCCTGCTCGGCACCTTCTGGGGCCTGCTGCTCACCGTCAGCGCCATCGCCGACGTGATCGGCGGCATGTCGGTGGGGTCGGGCGACCTCAACGCGCTGTTCGAGCAGTTGAAGACCGGGCTGGGCCGTCCGCTCAAGGGCATGGGGACGGCGTTCTCCTCCTCCATGTTCGGCCTGGCGGGCGCCTTGGTGCTGGGCTTCCTCGACCTCACGGCGGGGCAGGCGCAGAACCGGTTCTTCAACGAGTTGGAGGAATGGCTCGCAGGCCTCACCAGGCTGTCTTCCGGCGCTTTGGAGGGCGACAGCTCCGTGCCGGTCTACGTGCAGGCGCTCTTGGAGCAGACCGCCGAGAACATGGAGAACCTGCAATCCATCCTGGTGCGCGGGGAGGACGGGCGCAGCCAGTCCAACCTCGCGGTGCTGGCGCTCACCGAGAAGATCGGCACGCTGTCCGACACCATGCGCGCCAACCAGCAGCTCATGCTGCGCATCGCCGAGGCCCAGGCGCAGCTTGCCCCGGCGCTGACCCGGCTCGGCGACTTGCGCGCGCCCCAGGGCGACGATGCGGCGCGCGCCCACCTGCGCAACATCGAGCAGTACATGCAGCGCCTGCTGTCGGAGAGCGAGCAGGGCCGGGTGCAGAGTACATCCGAATTGCGCAACGACATCCGCGTGCTGACCCGCACCCTGGCGGCGCTGGCGGAGGGTCAGCCGCAGTGATGGGCGCGTGAGCGTGATCCATAACGAGCGGGTTAAGCTCCTGGCGCTGGCACTCAGCAACACGGGTGTCGCGATCGCCGTCACCGGCGTTGTCACGCCGGTTGCGGCTGCCCTCTATGGAACCGCGCCGTTGAAGGCCACATTGTATCCTGTAGCACCAACGTTGTTCCTTATCAGCGTTGCGTTCCACGTTGCGGCCCAATTTACGCTAGGGAGGCTCAGAGATGTTTGATCCTTGGCTTTTTCTCGAACTGATCGCCACGCCGTTGGCACTGCTGGGCGTGGGGATTTTTGCAATCTACGCCACGCGGTGGATGTGACGCCTGGCCCCGTAACGGCCCGTTACGGCCCGTGACCATGGACCGCTGATGGCCCGCCTCCGCCGCCGAGGCGCCACCGAGGAGCTGAACCCATGGCCCGGCTACGTGGACGCGCTGTCCACGCTGCTGATGGTCATCATCTTCGTACTGCTGGTGTTCGTGCTGGCGCAGGCGTTCCTGTCGGTGGCGCTGACCGGGCGGGACCGGGCGCTCGACCGGCTGAACCGGCAGGTGGCGGAGCTGACCGACATGCTGTCGCTGGAGCGTGGGCGGAGCGGCGATTTGCAACTGTCCGTCAACCAGCTCAACGCCGACCTCGCGGCGGCCACCGCGGTGCGGGAAGGCCTGGCGCGCGACCTCGCGGCGCTGCGGGAGGAGGGCAGCCGGATGCAGGCCGACCGCGACGCTGTCCGCGCCGACCGCGACCGCCTGTCCGCCCGGCTCGCCGACGCGCAGGCGCAGGCGGAGGCGGCGGCGGCGCGCAACCAGCAACTGCAATCGCGCGTCGCCGACACCGCCGGGCGCACGGACGCGGCCGGGCAGCAGGCGGCGGAGACCGCGGCGCAGTTGGCGGAGGCGCGGCGGCAGCTCGCCCAGATCCAGGCGCAGTCGGCCGAGCAGGACCGGGTGATCCAGGCCGACAAGGCGACGGTGGAGGCGAGGCTCTCCGACCTTGCCAAGATGGCCGAGCAGGTCCGCGCGCTGACGGCCCGGCGCGACGAATTGGAGAAGCCGGCGCACGCCGCCGCCGCGCCGGCGCATGCCGGGAACGAGGCCCCGGGCCAGCCGCACGGCCGCCATCACGTGCAGATCCCAATAGGACTGCCATTTCTCGTCCGGAGCCTCCATGATGGTCTCGTTGCTGCCGGTCCCCGCGTTGTTGATC
>CAXUJE010000621.1:0-2407 GCA_964251035.1 uncultured Acetobacteraceae bacterium | reverse complement strand
CAGACCGAGGCCGCCCGCGCGCTCGGCCTGCGCCCGGCGCGGGTGTTGGCCTCGGTGGTGCTGCCGCAGGCGGTGCGGATGATGGTGCCGCCGCTCACCAGCCAGTACCTGAACCTGGTGAAAAGCAGCTCGCTCGGCGCCGCCATCGCCTACCCGGAGCTGTTCCAGATCTTCGGCGGCACGGTGCTGAACCAGTCGGGGCGCGAGATCGAGACGATGGCCGTGCTCGCGGCGATCTTCCTGTCCATCAGCCTCGCCGTCGCCGCCTTGATGAACTGGTATAACCGACGTATGGCGCCGATGACGCGATGACCGGCCTGGAGCGCCGGGCCGCGGCCGGCGGCTGGCTGCGGCGCAACCTGTTCAGCTCGGTGACGAACACGGTGCTCACGGTCCTGTCGGCGGCGGCCCTCGTCGCCTTGGCCCGGCCGCTGCTCCAGTGGTCCGTGCTCGCGGCGCATTGGGGCGGCATTGACCACACGGGCTGCGCCGCCGGCGGCGCCTGCTGGAACTTCGTGCGCCTGCGCCTGCCGCTGCTGGTCTATGGCCACTACCCCGAGGCGGAGCGGTGGCGGGTGACCCTGGCCGGCGCCTCGCTGATGGTGTTCGCGGTCCCGGTGCTGCGGCAGGGGCGGCATCGCGGGCAGTTCCTGGCCGCGCTGCTGCTGCTGTTTCCAGCGCTGGCCGCGCTGCTGCTGGTGGGTGGCGTGCCAGGGCTGCCGGCAGTCGACCTTGATGCCTGGGGCGGGTTGATGCTGAACATCGTCATCGCCTTCCTGGTCACCGCCGCCGCATTGCCGCTCGGGGTGGTGCTGGCACTCGGGCGGCAGTCGCGGTTGCCGGTGGTGCGGACCGCGTCGGCGGTGTTCATCGAGACCTGGCGCGGGCTGCCGCTCCTCGGCGTGCTGTTCGTCTCGGCCGTCATGGTGCCCCTGTTCCTGCCCAACGGCGTCAGCGCCGGACGGCTGCTGCGGGCGGTCGTGGCGTTGTCGCTGTTCTACAGCGCCTACATGGCCGAGGTGGTGCGCGGCGGCCTGCAGGGCGTCGCCGGCGGCCAGGACGAGGCCGGCTATTGCCTCGGGTTGCGCCCCTTGCAGGTGACGCGGCTGGTGATGCTGCCGCAGGCGTTGCGGCAGTCGATCCCGGGCCTGGTGAACACGGTGATCGACCTGTTCAAGGACACCACCCTCGTCAGCATCATCGGCCTGTTCGACCTGCTCGGCACCATGTCGCAGGCGCTCCGCGACCCGGCGTGGCCTGGCCTCGCCGCCGAGGGCTTCACCTTCGTCAGCCTCGTCTTCTTCGCCTGCTGCTTCGCCCTGTCGCTGTACAGCCGCGTGGTGGAGCAGCGATCGCGGCGGCGGTAGCCTGGCCGGGTCCTGAGCGGGGCAAGGTCAAGGCTGCCCTCATGTCCAGATCTCCGGGCTTGCGCACCGCGCACAGCGACCTTGGCCTCGCCGCCAACGACGCCGCGGTCGAAAGCCAACTCCCCGTGCTCGAGCATGCCTTCGAGCGGACCGGTTACGCTGCCCACCAATGAATGATGCTGCGACAGGTCGGCGGCAGTGCGTCAGGTGAGTGGAGCATCGGAACCGGTAGCGCCATCCGGCGGCGCTTGGGCCATGTCACGGCCGCCAACGTGCTGCGTGAGCACACGGATGCCTTCCCAGCCCACCGCGGTCCAGTGTTTCCAGCAGGTCGCGGTAAACGAGGTGGCTGGGATAGGACTGGGGCAGCGATGTTGCAAGCCAGCGAAGGTTTCCGACTTCGGGTGTTTCGTCCCTGCCCAGGACGCGCTTGCCGCGACTGCCGTGCAGCGTCGCCGGGTAGCAGATCGAAACGGAGTGGCCCGGGTCGTCGAAGGTTTGTAGAAGCGCGACCGGCCGCTCGGCGGCGTCCACCTCGCAGCCGAACTCCTCGGTGCTTGCACCAGCAGCGTCCTCGACGACCGCGGCGCTGAACCGCGTCCGCCTGCCGGTCGGAGGGGCGCAGCACGGAGGCCGAGGGCGCCGGCTCGCGGCCGAGCACCAGCGCGGGCGTGCCGGCGCTGCGCAAGGCGCGCACGCAGGCGGCTGCGCCCTGGATCATATGGTTGTTGAGCGGCGCGCCATGGAAGGACAGCCCGCCGGCGGCGCTCACGGGCGTGCCGGGCAGCAGGCCGAGGCGCCGCAGCGCCATCCTCGGGACCACCGGAAAGCAGCTATGCAGTTCCAGCACGCCGAACGCGACCGGGCCGCCGCCGTTCACGGCATCCAGCACGGTCTCCAGCCCGGCCGCGTGCGCGAAGCAGTCGCGCCATCCAGTCCATCGGCTCGGCAGCGGCGGCCCCGCCGTGGACGTGGATCAACCGCTGCTCGGGAATGCCGGCCGCGCGTGCCGCGGCCAGGCTGGTCAGCAGCACGGCGGC
>CAXUJE010000620.1:0-2411 GCA_964251035.1 uncultured Acetobacteraceae bacterium | reverse complement strand
ATCACCGACCTGGACGGGGCGGAGCAGGCCGTGCGCGGCGCGGTGGGCGACGCGGAAATCCAGGCGGACCACCGGCTGCGCTCGGTGGTGGTGAACCTCACCTGCGGCGCGCCGGAAAGCCGGGTGTTCGGCGTGCAGTGGCCGGTGGGCGGGCGCGCCGTCACTGAGGCGGACGTGCGGCGCGTGGTGCAGGAGGGCCGTGCCCGCGCGGCCTCGGAAGGGCGGGAATCCATCCACGCCCTGCCGCTCGGCTTCGCCGCCGACGGGACGCTTGGGATCGCCGATCCACGCGGCCTGCACTGCGACGTGCTGTCCGCCCGGCTGCACGTCGTGGACGCCGCCACGACGGCGCTGCGCAACCTGGAAACGACGGTGCTGCGCTGCGAGCTGTACATCTCGGAGCTGGTCAGCGCCCCACTGGCGGCCGGGCTGTCGGCGCTGGTGGAGGACGAACGGCAACTGGGCGCCACCGTGATCGACATGGGCGGCGGCGCCACGGGGATCGGCGTGTGGAGCGAGGGCAACCTGCTGCACACGGCGCAGCTCGCGGTGGGCGGCAGCCACGTGACCAACGACTTGGCGCGGGTGCTTTCCACCTCGGTCGCGGACGCCGAGCGGCTGAAGACCGTCTATGGCAACGCGGAGGGCAGCCCGGACGACGAGCGGGAGATCCTGTCCGTGCCGCTGGTGGGCGAGGAGGAGCACCACTTCGCCAAGATCGTGCGCAGCCAGTTGGTGGACGTGATCCGCCCCCGTTTGGAAGAAACGTTCGAGTTGGTCCGCGAGCGCCTCGACGGGGCCGGGATGGCGCGGGAGGTGGGCACCCGCGTCGTGCTGACCGGCGGCGCCAGCCAACTGGCGGGGGCGCGGGAGATGGCGGGCCGGGTGCTTGACCGCCAGGTGCGCCTGGGCCGCCCCTTGCCGCTGCGGGGACTGGCGGACGACGTGTCCGGCCCGGGCTATGCCACCGCGGCGGGCTTGCTGAACTGGGCGGGCGGCGTCGGGCGGACGCTGGCCGACATCGACACGTCCGACGACCAACCGGCCGGCTGGATCAGCCGCGCCGTCAAATTGATCCGCAACAGACTGTGACGCTTCAACCGCCGCGAAACCTGTGCTAATCCGTAATTAACGTTAATTCTACCTTATCACTAGAACCAAGCTTGGGAGAGCCTCAATGACCCTGGATCTCACCTTCCCCCAGCAGTACCACACCGATTTCACGCCGCGCATCACCGTGATCGGGGTCGGCGGCGGCGGCACCAACGCCGTTGACAACATGATCGCGCTGAACCTGCAGGGCGTGGATTTCGTGGTCGCCAACACGGACGCGCAGCATTTGCAGCACAGCCGGGCCGACCGCCGGGTGCAGCTGGGCCCGCATTTGACGCAGGGCCTCGGTGCCGGCGCGAAGCCCGAGATCGGCCGTGCCGCCGCGGAGGAGGCAGCCGACGAGCTGATGCGTCACCTGGACGGCGCGCACATGGTGTTCATCACCGCCGGCATGGGCGGCGGCACCGGCACCGGCGCGGCGCCAGTCATCGCCCGCATGGCGCGGGAGCGCGGCGTGCTGACGGTCGGCGTGGTCACCAAGCCCTTCACCTTCGAGGGCGCCCGGCGGGGCAAGGCGGCCGAGGCAGGGATCACCGAGCTGCAGCAGTTCGTCGATACGCTGATCGTGATCCCGAACCAGAACCTGTTCCGTTTGGCCAATGAGCGTACCGGCTGGAAGGAAGCGTTCAAGATGGCCGACCACGTCCTGTACATGGGCGTGCGCGGCGTCACCGACCTGATGGTGGCGCCGGGCCTGGTGAACCTCGACTTCGCCGACATCCGCACGGTGATGGCGGAGATGGGCAAGGCGATGATGGGCACCGGCGAGGCGGAGGGCGAGAACCGCGCGATCCGCGCGGCCGAGGCCGCGATCAGCAACCCGCTGCTGGAGGACACCAGCATGGGGGGCGCGCGCGGCCTCCTGATCAACATCACCGGCGGCGACGACATGACGCTGTTCGAGGTCGATCAAGCGGCGAACCGCATCCGGGAGGAGGTGGCGGAGGACGCGAACATCATCTTCGGCTCGGCCATCGACGAGAACCTGGTCGGGCGCGTGCGCGTCTCGGTGGTCGCGACTGGCATCGACATCGCCCAGGAAGCGCAGAAGCCACGCCTGGTCGCGGTGGGCGGCGGCGGCACGACCCACGCGGCCTCCTCCGGCCCGGCCACGGCGCCGTCGGGTCCGCCCCCCTCCACCATGCCGCCCTCGTTCACCATGGCGGTCCAGCCCACGGCCCCCCTGGTGCCGGCGCAGTTGCTCACGCCCCGCGCGCCGGACGCAGGTGGCGAGGCATCGCCATATGGCGCGCAGCACGGCGGGGCGCAGCACGGGGGCGCGCAGCATGGGGGAGGAC
>CAXUJE010000619.1:0-2411 GCA_964251035.1 uncultured Acetobacteraceae bacterium | reverse complement strand
CGCCAACGCGCGCGGCCGCGACGAGCCGGCCGGGTGAGCCTGCCCTTCCTCGACAACAACGTGCCGATCTACGCCTTGACGGAGGGCGACCGGCGCCAGGACGCGGCGACAGCCCTCCTCGCCGCGGGCGGCACGATCAGCGTGCAGGTGCTCAACGAGGTGGCCACCATCGCGCGTCGCAAGCTCGGCTTCACCTGGCCGGAGGTTCGCCAGGCCTTGGCCGCCCTGCGCGCCCTGTGCCCGCCGCCGCTGCCCCTCACCACGGCCATGCACGAGGCCGCCCTCGGCCTTGCCGAGCAGACGGGCTACGCATTCTATGACGCCCTGATCCTCGCTGCGGCGCTGGAGGCCGGCTGCGAGACGGTGCTCACCGAGGACATGCGGGACGGCCAGGTGATCGACGGGCGCCTGACGATCCGCAACCCGTTCCGGCCAGGATGACCGCCGTGCCGGACCCGGCCGCCCCTCCCCTGCCCGGCCTGGCGGCCCCACCCGACGCACCACTAGGCGCCCTCACCCTGCACACGGACCTGCTGGGCGACCTGCAGGTGCCTGGGGGCGCCGGACGCGCCGCCGAGCTGGAAGCCCTCGCCGCCCGCGCCGCCCTTTACGCGACCCGCGCCCGCGGGCCGGGCACCCGCCGGGTCTACCGCTCGGCCTGGCGCGGCTTCGAGGCGTGGTGCCGCTCCCTCGGCCGCGAGCCGCTCGCCGGCGACCCCGAGCTGATCGCTATGTACGCCACGCGCCGCGCCGACCAGAAGGTCGCGGTCAGCACGCTGCGCATCGACCTCGCCGCCATCCGCACCGCCCACCTGCTCGCCGGGGTCCCGCGCCACCTGCGCGACCCCAGGCTCGCCATGGTGGTCGAGGGCATCACCCGCGGGCGCGGCACCCGGCCGGCCAAGCAGGCGGCGCCCGCCGTGCCGGACGTGCTGCGCCTGCTGCTGGCAGCCTGCGCCCCGGTGGGTGGCACGCTGGGCGCGCGCGACCGCGCCATGCTGCTGCTCGGCTTCGGGGCGGCGCTGCGCCGCTCGGAGCTGGTGGCGCTGCGGATCGGCGACGTCGAGCCGGTGCCCGGCCGCGGCCTGCACCTGCTGGTGCGCCGCTCCAAGACCGACCAGCACGGGCAGGGCCAGGAGGTCGCGATCTGGGCCAACCCGGCCGAGCCGCTGCTCTGCCCCGCCATCGCGCTCGATGCCTGGCTCGGCCACCGGACGCAGGCGTGCGACCTCGACGGGCCAGGCACCGAGACCGCCCGCCGGGAGCGGCCCCCGGTATGGGCCCGGGCCCACGCCCGGCGGGCCCCCGGCGCCGGCCCGGCCGACAAGGCGGTCGCGCGCCTGGTCAAGGGCGCCGCCGGGCGCGCCGGCCTCGACCCCGGGCGCTACAGCGGCCACTCGCTGCGCGCCGGCCTCGCCACCGCCGCCGCCGACGCGGGTGCCGCCCTGCCCGACCTGATGCGCCAAACCCGGCACAAGAGCACCCAGGTGGCGCTCGCCTACCTCCGCCCCGCCGACCTGTGGCGCAACAACGTCACCGAACGGGTGTTCGCGGCGAGGAAGGACGCAGAGGGCTGAGACGTGCCGACCGAGGGAGCCGCACGATCCAGGGTAAGCGTTGCTCTGCGGCCATTGTTCCTGATTGAGGGGTGACTGTGGTTGGTTTGCTTGAGGCAGGGAGCTTCGAGCTGACATTATGTTTGACGGTAAGGATGACCCGAAGGCGGAGTATCGCCGGGTCGAGGTGCTGACGGGTCCGGGCCGGCGGCGGCGCTGGTCGGCGGAGGAGAAGGCGCAGATCGTCGCCGAGGCGATGGCGCCGGGAGCGACGGTTTCCGAGGTGGCGCGGCGGTGGCAGCTCAGCTCGCAGCAGGTGTTCGGGTGGCGGCGCGAGGGGCTTGCGGGCTTGCGGGCTTGCCGGCGCTGCCGTCGGGCACGCCTGTTGCCGGGCCGCCGGTGCCTGCCTTCGTGCCGATCTTTGCCGAGCCGGCGGCGTTGCCCGCAGTGCCGGCGCCGGCCCCCGCGCCGGAGGCGGCTTCTGGTCCCGTGATCGAGGTCGAGGTCGCCGGTGCTGTTGTGCGCGTGCGGGCCGGCATGGACGCGGCCCTGCTCACGTCGGTGCTGCGCGCGGTGCGGGCGTCGGCGGGCGGGGCATGATCACCATTCCTTCTGGCGTGCGCGTGCTGCTGGCGACGCGGCCGGTCGATTTCCGGAAAGGAGCCCACGGCCTTGCTGCCCTGGTGTCCGCCGTGCTGGGGGAGGACCCGTTCTCGGGCGTGGTGGTGGTGTTCCGGGCCAAGCGGGCGGACCGGGTGAAGATCCTTGTTTGGGATGCGAGCGGCCTGGTTCTGGTGTGGAACTACGTGGCTTCATACTGCATCTCCTGCTGTCTGACGTGAGCATTTTGATTTG
>CAXUJE010000618.1:0-2414 GCA_964251035.1 uncultured Acetobacteraceae bacterium | reverse complement strand
GTGGAAGCGGCATCGTCGGCAAACGGCGTCATCTTGGTCATGCTCATCCCTCCCGGCCGGCGCCTGCCGCATCGGCCCTACGGTTCACGCTGGGAACGCCGACGCCCCGGAGCATAGGGGCTTGCCTCCGGGCGCGGCAGCGTCATCGCCGTCCCTTTCACGCTGTCCGGCAATGCCGGGAACGGGTCGATGCCGACCGTGCCGGCCAGCATTGCGATCGACATGGTGCCGCACCGCGGTGCGGCGGCGTTGCTGCACACGTAGGCGCCCGCGCCGCCCGACCGAGGGTCATACACCGCCTTCCACGTCGCGGACGGAACCAGCACGGCACCGGGGCCAATCGTCTTCAAAGCTTGCCCCTGGAAAGCCGGCCCTGTCACCACGAACAGCTCGCCGCGGCGCTGCGCCAGGTGCCGCACCGCCATCTCGATGCCGGCCCACACGCCGCGGTTCAGCTCCGGGGTCTGCGGCACCATGTTGGCGAGCGAGAAGGTCTGCTACTGGCTTTCGGCGTCTGGCATGTCACCGGATGGAACCATGTGGCCGCGGTCAAAGCTGGACCTTCTATAATCCTCAAGCCGCGCCTGGTCGCCTGGCGGCAGCCGGTCCTCGGCATGGAACTGGCCTTCGCGGGGGGTCTCGTGCGCCGCGTCCAGGCTGGCCGCGGTCGGGTGCTCGGCCGACCAGAGCGCGCCGCGCGTGACGCCGGACGCGAGCACGGCATAGGCGTCGTTGCACAGCAGGGTGGTGCGCTGTCCCAACTTGGGATTGAGCAGCGCCGGCGGCTGCCCGCCAGCGAAAAGCTGCGGGCACGCTGGCGCTTGCGCGAAGGCGAGGGCAGGCGCCGCGAGCAGCGCCAAGCCAAGCGTGAGCAGACGGTCGATCATCATGGCTTGGGTGTCGCTGGATGCAGGCCGGATTGCAACGGGCGGCCGACGGGCGAGCAGTAGCGCAGCACGCGGGCGACAGAAGGCCGCGACCAGCGCTCCCCGCCGCGGGGCGCCGGCAGGCGTGCGGCCTGCAGCGCCTGGGCGTAGTCGCCCAGCGAACACGCTCCGGCGTCGCGGGCCGCGTCCACCACGGTTCCATACGCCGCAACGGCCCGCTCCTGCGCTGCCCTCGCCCGCGCGGCCCCGCCGGACGTGGCCGGCTCCGGCGCGGCCGCCAGCGTGCCCGCAGGCGGCAGCCGGGGGCTGCCCAGCCGTGTGTCCCTCGCCTTCGCCGCGGCCAGCGCCGCCCGGGTGCGCTGGCTGATCATCTCGCGCTCGCGCTCGGCGACGGCGGCGAGCACGTGGATGGTGAGGCGGTTGACGTCGGGCATGTCGGCCACGGTGAAGTTCACGCCGCTTTCCACCAGGTTGGCGATGAAGGCCACTGAGCGGGCGAGCCGGTCGAGCTTGGCGATCAGCAGCGTCGCCCGCCGGGCGCGGCACGCGGCCAGCGCGGCCGCGAGGCCCGAGCGGTCCGCCTTGCGCCCGCTTTCCACGTCGCGGAACTCGGCCACGACCGTCCCGCCCACGGAGCCGGCGTGCTGCTCGACGGCGGCGCTCTGGACGTCCAGCCCGAGCCCGGACTGGCCCTGCTTGTCGGTGCTGACGCGGTAGTAGACGACGAACCTCTGGCCGATGGGACCATGCTCCTAGCTTGGACTTCAATCCCAACCTTACTGCCCCTCCCCTGCCCCGTCCAGACGGTACAAACGCCCGTTTGAAACGTCACAACGGCTGGAAACGGGAAACCGGATCGGTGCGCGAAGCGGCCGATGTGCATTCGTTGCTTCTGGGCTTGCTTTGTTGCAAATCTGTGATGCAATCCGGTTCGTAGCGGTGCGTTATGGCTTCTCAGCCGCTTATGGCCGTTTGTCGTCCACGCTATGCCCTCCGGCGACTTGATCCAAACCGGGTTGCGGCAAGGCGTCGGGAGAACGCCATGTCCGGACGCGATGCCTTCACGCTGCGGCTGAAGCCGGATGTCCTTCGCTTCGTGCAGCAGGCCGCCGAGGAGGAGAACCGCTCCATCCCCAACTTCGTGGAAACGGTGCTGATCGCCGAAAAGCGCAGGCGGGAGGCGCAAGCCTCACCCAAGGCGGACACCAGTATATAGGATGCTCAACCTTTGGCCCTGGCTGCCTTGGTCAGCGTGGAGTGTATCCAGGCGGAGCGCGTCAGTCCGGCCACCTGCGCCTCGCGGGTGATCTCGGCCAGCAGCTCCGGGTCGATCCGCAGCATGATCGAGACCTTGTTGGCGCGCTTGCCCAGCGTCCGAGGCAGCGCCTTGCCTTCGATGAAAGCGTCTTCCGATTGTATATCGCTTGTCTGTCGCCTGGGTATGCGAGCAATGGTCATCTAATCCTCGTTGGAAAAGGGCGAGCGTGTCAGGCCGGTTGCCTGTATCTCGCGGGCGGTTCCGTCTAG
>CAXUJE010000617.1:0-2415 GCA_964251035.1 uncultured Acetobacteraceae bacterium | reverse complement strand
CGCCTATGCCCGCCGGGCGCAGGGGATGCGCGCCTCGGAGATCCGCGAGCTGCTGAAGCTGCTGGACCAGCCCGGCATCCTGTCCTTCGCCGGCGGCATCCCCGATCCGGCGCTGTTCCCCACCGCGGCCATCGCTGCCGCCTGCGCCGCCATCCTGGCCGACCCGGCGCAGGGGGCGGCCGCGCTGCAGTACTCGGTCAGCGAAGGCTACAAGCCGCTGCGCGAGTGGATCACGGGCGACATGGCGCGCATGGGCGTGCCGTGCGGGATCGAGAACATCGTCGTCACGGGCGGCTCGCAGCAGGGGCTGGACTTTCTGGGCAAGCTGCTGCTGACGGAAGGCGACACGGCCCTGGTGACGGCGCCCACCTACCTCGGCGCCCTGCAGGCCTTCGCGCCGTACGAACCGCGCTACGACACGCTGGACCTCAACGGCAACATGACGTCCACCGCCCATGCCGACGCGGCCCGTGCGACGGCCGGCCGGGTCGCGTTCGCCTACGCGGTGCCGGACTTCGCCAACCCGACCGGGGAGACGATGGACGAGGCGGCCCGGCTGCGGCTGCTCGACCTGGCCGACGGGCTCGGCGTGCCGCTGATCGAGGACGCGGCCTACTCGGCGATCCGGTTCGCAGGCGCCCCCGTGCCGTCCTGCCTGGCGCTGGACGTGCGGCGGCGCGGGCACATCGACCGGACACGGACGGTGTACTGCGGCACCTTCTCCAAGACGATCTCGCCGGGGCTGCGCGTGGGCTGGATCTGCGCGGCGCAGGACCTGGTGGGCAAGGTCGTGCTGGCGAAGCAGGCCGCGGACCTGCACAGCCCCAGCCTGAACCAGATGGTCATCCAACGCGTCGCCTCCGCCGAGTACGACGCGGTGGTGCCGAGGGTGGTCGCGCTCTACCGGGCCAGGCGCGACGCCATGCTGGCGGCGCTGGGCGCGCACATGCCGCCGGGCGTGCGCTGGACGCGGCCCGACGGGGGCATGTTCGTGTGGGTCACGCTGCCCGAAGGCATGGACGGCGCCGACCTGCTGCGCCGGGCGCTGGACCAGGAGCAGGTCGCCTTCGTGCCCGGCGCCGCGTTCTTCGCCGACGGCTCGGGGCGCAACACGCTGCGCTTGAGCTACTCGCGGCAGCCGGAGCCGGCGATCGCGGAGGGAATGGCGCGGCTGGGGCGGCTGGTGGCGCGGACGTTGGGGTAGGACGGCAGCGGCCAACCCCGCCGCAGCGTTCCCGGGTTGGCATCCGCACGCCGGTTCGCTTCGACGATCAGGCTGCCCCGCCGACGATCCCGGCCAGCTCGGCGATGCAGCCGTCGATCCACTCCGGCTGCGCTCCGGCGAAGCTGAGCCGCAGGAACGGCGCCGCAGGCTCGGCGGGGTGCCAGTGGTGCCCGGCGCTGACCAGGATGCCGCATGCTGCCGCCCGACTCTCGACCTCGCAATCGGATACCCCGTCAGGCAGCGCGACCCACAGGTGCAGCCCGCCCGCAGGCAGGTGCGGCAGGCAGCCGGGACCGAGATGGCGGCGCAGCGCCGCCGCCAGCGTATCGCGCCGCACCCGCAGAGCCGCCCGCAGCGCCTTGAGGTGCCGGGGCCAGCTCGCCGCGGTGACGAGCTGCAGCGCCGTCTCCTGCAGCAGGCCCGGCACGAAGAAGTCGTCCACCAGTCGCGCCGCCCGCAGCCGCTGCAGCGCCGCGCCACGGGCGCAAATGGCGCCGACGCGCAGGCCCGGCGCCGCGCATTTGGTCAGGGAGCGGACATACACGACGTGGCCGTCCGCGTCCTCCGGCGCGAGCGGCGGCGGCGCCTCGCCGTCCAGGGCGAAGTCCCGCGCCCAGTCGTCCTCGATCAGGAACGCCCCGGCCTTTGCCGTGGCTGCGAGCACGGCGGCGCGGCGCTCCGCAGCCAGCACCGCCCCGGTCGGGTTGGCGTAGGTCGGCTGGCAGTAGAACACCTTGGCTCCCGTGCGCCCGAACGCCTCGGCCAGCGCCTCGGGCCGCACGCCGTCCTTGTCGGGTCGGCACCGGCACTGCGCGCAGCCCGGCCGCCTGCGCCGCCGCCAGCGCGCCGACATAGGTCGGGCTTTCCACCAGGACCGGGTCGCCCGGCGCGGCCAGGGCGCGGAATGCGGCGGCGTTGGCGGCCGGGGTGCCGGGGCAGACCGTCACCTCGTGCGGTCCGAACGCGCCCGGCACCGCGGCCGCGAACCAGGCCCGCAGCGCCGGCAGGCCCTCGGGCGGCATCCGGCCCCACACCCCTGGCCGGCGCATCGCCCGGGCGGACGCCGCGGCAAGCAGCGCCGCGGGCTGCAGCGCCGCCGGCAGATAGCCGGCGTTCAGCGGCCGGGCCTGGTCGGCGGGCACGAGGCACAGGCTGTCCAGCCCGCCCGCCGTGGCCCGTGGCGGCCCGAG
>CAXUJE010000616.1:0-2419 GCA_964251035.1 uncultured Acetobacteraceae bacterium | reverse complement strand
GCGGCGTCGGCGCCAAGCGCGAGCCGCCGCTGTGGCTCAAGCCCGGCGACACCGTAGAGGTGGAGATCGACAAGGTCGGCCTGCTCCGCAACGGCGTCGCCGACGAGGCCTGAACACACGATCCCGCCGGGTGGAGACGCGAGCCGATGGAGCCATCGCCCCAGCACTATCCCGTGGTCATCATCGGCAGCGGGCCGATCGGTCTGACGCTGGCCAACCTGCTGGGCTGCCTCGGCGTGCAGAGCCTCGTCGTGGAGCGGAATGCGACCACGGTGCAGGAGCCGCGCGCCGTGTCCATCGACGACGAGTCGCTGCGCACCATGCAGGCGGCCGGCGTGGTGGAGGAGGTCGCGAAATCCATCGTGCCGGGCTACGGCTCGCACTACTACTCGCCCAGCGGCGTCTGTTTCGCCAAGGTGGAGCCGACAGGACGGCCCTACGGCTACCCGCGGCGCAACGCCTTCCGCCAGCCGATCCTGGAGCGGCAACTCAAGGACGCGCTCGCCCGGTTCAGCCATGTCGATGCGCTGTACGGCTGGCGGCTGGACCGCTACGAGCAGTCCGCAGCCCGGGTCACGCTTCATCTGATCGGCCCGGCCGGCGAGACGCGGCAAGCCACCTGCGACTACCTGGTGGGCTGCGATGGCGCGGCGAGCCGGGTGCGGGAGCAGCAGGGCGTCAAGCTCGAAGGCACCACCTTCGACGAGCGCTGGCTGATCGTCGATCTCGAGAACAACGAGAACACGACGGAGCACACCGAGGTGTTCTGCGACAAGCGCCGTCCCTGCATCACCTTGCCCGGTCCTGACCGGACCCGACGGTTCGAGTTCAAGCTCGTGGACAGCGAGACGGACGAGGACCTGCTGGACTCTGCGATGGTCGGGCGCCTGCTGCGCACGCACGGCGCCGACCCGGCCGCGACGATCCGGCGCAAGGTGGTATACCGGTTCCACGCCCGCGTGGCGCCGCGCTGGTCGGTCGGCCGCGTGTTCTTCGCGGGCGACGCGGCGCACTTGACGCCGCCCTTTGCCGGGCAGGGCATGAACAGCGGCATCCGGGACTCGCACAACCTGGCCTGGAAGTTGGCCGCCGTGCTCGACGGGCGGATCGGCCCCGGGCTGCTCGACAGCTACGAGCAGGAGCGCAAGGACCACATCTGGCAGATGGTCCACCTGGCGCTCCGCATGGGCCGGGTGATGTCGCCGCCCAGTTGGCTGCGCGGCTTCCTGACGCAATCCGGGTTCCTGGCGCTGAACGTCTGGCCGCCGGCGCGCGATTACGTGGCGCAGATGAAATACAAGCCGCCGCCGCGCTTCAACGCGGGCTTTCTGGTCCCAGACGGCAAGGGCCGCCGGACGATGATCGGACGCCTGCTGCCGCAGCCGACGGTGCGCACGGCGGAGGGGCGGCAGGTGCTGCTGGACGAGGTGCTGGGCAACCGCTTCGTGCTGCTGCTCCGCACGGCGCGGCCGACCGAGGATTTCGCGCGACTCAGCCAGCCGGTCTGGGACGTGCTCGGCGCGGTGCGGGTGGCGCTGCTGCCGATGGACGCCGCGGTCCAGCCTGCCGATGGAGTGGAGGTCGCCGCCGAGATCGACGACGCGCTCGGCACGGCCTTGGCCGGCTATCCCGGCCATGCGCTCCTGCTGCGACCGGACCACTACGTGGCCGCTGCGATCCCGCTTGACGACGCGGAGGGCACGAGCCGGGCGGTCGAAGCCCTGCTCGCGGCAGCCTGGACTGGCGCGGACGCCGCCGCGTTGTCAAACGAAGGGCAGAAGGCAGCTTGACCACGCTGCCGTCACCACAAAGAAAAACAACGAGTCCTGGGAGGGAATGATGAGCGAGACCGTGCGGGAGATGACCGTCAGCGAGGTGGTCGATAGCCAGCCGCCGAGCCGGTTCCAGATCGGCACCATCACGATGTGCGGCTTCGTGGCCGTGCTCGACGGCTTCGACACGCAGAGCATCGGCTTCCTGGCGCCGTCCATCGCGGAGTCCCTGGGCGTGCCGCTCAAGTCCTTCTCGCCGGTGTTCGTGGCCGGCCTGCTCGGCCTGATGTGCGGCGCGAGTGTTCTCGGCCCGGTGGCCGACCGCTGGGGGCGGCGGTGGACGGTGATCCTTTCGACGCTGTGCTTCGGACTGTTCTCGGTGCTGACCGCCCAGGCCACGTCGTTCAACGGGCTGCTGATCCTTCGTTTCCTGACAGGCATCGGCCTCGGCGGCGCGATGCCGAACGTGGTGGCCTTGACGGCGGAGTACTCGCCGAAGCGGCTGCAGAACATCTTCGTGTCGCTGCTGTTCACCGGAATGCCGCTGGGCGCAGTGCTGGGCGGCTTGGTCGCGTCGGTTCTGCTGCCGACCTGGGGCTGGCCGTCGGTGTTCTATGTCGGCGGGCTGCTTCCCCTCACAATGGCCG
>CAXUJE010000615.1:0-2431 GCA_964251035.1 uncultured Acetobacteraceae bacterium | reverse complement strand
GGCCAGGCCGTGCCCGATGGCGCCAGCACGGCCGCGGCGCCGCGCGCCACCGCGTCGGCGATGAAGCTGCGCCCGTCCAAGCGGGCGCCGGGCAGCGCCGCATACAGCATGCCCGGGCGGACGGCGCGGCTATCGGCCGTCATGCCGGTGACGTCCGGCAAGCCGGGTGGCGATGCCATGCCCAAGCGCCTCAGCATGTCAACGAGCCGCAACGGAGGTGGCCAGGGGGGCGGCGGCCAGAAGGTCGGCCTCTTGCCGTGGCGGGGCCGGCTCGTGCGGAGCGGGCGCCGTGGCCGGCGTGGCCTGCGGATGCGGCGGGCCGTGCGCGAGGGAGGTGTCCTGGGACGGCCGCCACCCCGCGGGACGGCCAGGCCGCAGCGGCATCGCGAGGCTTGCCTGCGTCGCCGCCGCCGTCACGGTTTCCGGCATCAGGCCCAGCATCGGCCCGATCCGCGCGATCACCCGGCCCGCGCCCGGCGCGCTCACGGCGCCTGCGGTCGAGTAGCCGCCGGTGCTCGCGTTGCCCTTCGGCTCGTCCAGCATGAAATACACGGCGTAGCGCGGCGCGTTCATCGGGAACACGCTCATGAAGGCGCTGATGTTGGCGTGCTTGCGGTAGCCGTGCCCCATGGTCTTCTCCGCCGTGCCGGTCTTGCCGCCGACGAAGTAGCCCGGCACGTCCGCGGGCTTGCCGTAGCCGTCCGTCACCACGAGCCGCATCAGCTTGCGCACCGTGTCCGAGGTCGATGGCTGCATGACCCGGCGCTCCTCGGGCGGCGCCTCCCGCTCCAGGATGGTCGGGCGCAGCATCATGCCCCCGTTGGCCAGCACCGCCGTGCCGCGCACCACGTGCAGGGGCGACACCGCGATGCCGTGCCCGAAACCCACGGTGAGCGTCGCGACCTCCTTCCAGTTGGCGGCCGGCTGCACGATGGGCTGGCCCTGCTCCGGCAGCTCGATGCCGACGCGGGTGAACATGCCCATGGATTGCAGCCAGCTCCGCTGCCGCTCCGTGCCCACCTGCTGCGCCATGTGCGCGGCGCCGAGGTTGCTGGAATAGGCGATGACCTCGGGGAAGGAGAGCACCCGGTGCTTGCCCTGGAAGTCCTGGATGGTGAAGCGGCCGATGTGGATGTCATGCGCCGCGTCGAACGAGCTCCAGAGCTGCGCCGCGCCGCTGTCGAGCGCCATCGCGGCGGTCTGCAGCTTAAAGGTACTGCCGGGTTCGTACATGCCGGTGAGCGCGCGGTTGAAGCGCTGCTCGGCTGTCGCCTCGCCGGCCCCGTTGGCGTCGAAGTCCGGCAAGCTGACCATGGCGATCACCTCGCCGGTGTGCACGTCCATGACGATGCCGCAGGCGCCGATGGCGTGGAACTCCGCCATGGACTGCGACAGCTCGTCCCGCATCGCCGCCTGCACCCGCACGTCGATCGAGAGCCTGAGCGGCTCCGGGCTGTCGCGCAGGCGCCCGTCAAAGGCGCGCTCCACCCCGGCGATGCCGCGCGCATCGACATCGACGCCCCCCAGCACGTGCGCCGCCACCCGGCCCTGCGGATAGCGGCGGCGCTCCGTCGATTGGAAGTAGAGGCCGGGGATGCCGAGGTTGTTGATCGCGAGATGCTCGGAGGGCGTCAGGTTGCGGGCGAGATAGACGAACTGCTTCTCGCTGGCCAGGCGCGCGCGCACCACTTCCTGGTCGAGGCGGGGCAGCACGGTCTTCAGCTTCTGCGCGGCGTCGTCGGTGTCCATCATCTCGCGCGGGTTGGCGTACAGCCCGGCGGTGGGGAGCGAGATCGCCAGGATCTCGCCGTTGCGGTCCACGACCATCGCCCTGGTGTGCGGCCCGGGGTCCCGCGGCGGCGCCGGCTGCGCGCCGTCCGGCCCAGGCTCGGCGCTGGCGGGGGCCGGAAGCTGCGCCAGGTGGTCCAGGCGCTTCGACTGCATCGGGAACAGCACGGTCGCGCCCGCAAGCTTGAGCGCGACCGCGCCGAACAGCATGAGGAAGCCCAGGGAGGCGATCACCAGGCGCCCGCGCGTCTTGTCCATCGCCGCGTGGCGGGAGTCAGGCGCGGCGGCGGGCCGCTGCGATCCACGCGGACCCGGGTACGGCGTGTCGGGACGTGGGGCAGGAGGCTGCATGTCGGTCATGCGGGCGAGCTCATCGAACTTCAGCGTGCGCTTGCGCCGGATGCGGCCACCGCCGATCCATAAGGCACGGGCGGCGGCAGGAGCGGCCGGGCGCCGCCCAGGACCGATGCCGAGACCGGGGGCGCCGATGCCGGGCCGTAGCCTGGCGCCGCTGCGCCCGGGCCCGGGACGTGCTGCGCCAACCGCATGGGCGAGTCGCCGGCGTGTGCGTCAGACGCCGGCGGGGCTGGCCGGGGCGCGGCGGGGCGGGCCGCGCGGGGTTGGGCGGGCCGGGGCCCCGCCG
>CAXUJE010000614.1:0-2437 GCA_964251035.1 uncultured Acetobacteraceae bacterium | reverse complement strand
GCACGGTTCGCCGCGCCAAATGCCGCGCGCCCGCCACCCCCCTAGCCCGCCACCACGAAGTTCACGATCCGGTCCGGCACATGGATGCGCTTCACCACCCGGCGTCCCTCCAGCGCGCGCTGCACGTTCGGGTCCGCCTCCGCCGCCTGAAAGGCTGCCGCCGCGTCCGCGCCCGGCGGGAGTGCCACCGTCGCGCGCAGCTTGCCCATCACCTGCACCGCAAGCGTCACCGTCTCCACCGCCAGCAGGTCCGGTTCCGCCTCCGGCCAGGGCAGGTCGCACACCAGGCTCGCGCGCTCGGGATCGAGCATCCACCCGATCTCCTCCGCCAAATGCGGCGCCATGGGCGCGAGCAGCCGGGCCATGGTGGAAACGGCCTCATGCCTCGCCCAAGCCAGGCCGTCCCCTTCTCCGGCGCGCTCAGCCTCGCCCAGCGCCGACGCCAGCTCGTACAGCCGCGCCACGGTCAGGTTGAAGGAGAACGTCTCCAGCGCCTCCGTCACCGCCGCAATCGTGCGGTGGGTGGCGCGGCGCAGCGCCGCTGCCGCCGGCCCCATGCTGTCCGGCATTGCCGGCGGGCAAGGCACCCGTGCCACGCCTGCCGCCAGGCGGTGCGCCCGCTGGATGAAGCGCGACGCGCCGGCGACCCCGCTCTCGGTCCACTCGATGTCCCGGTCCGGCGGGTTGTCCGACAGGATGAACCAGCGCGCCGTGTCGGCGCCGAAGCGGGCGATGATCGCGGCGGGATCGACCGTGTTGCGCTTCGACTTCGACATCGCCTCGATCCGCCCCACCGTCACCGGCTCCTGCGTCTCGGTGTGCCGGGCGGTGCCGTCCGGCTGGCGGTCCACTTCCTCCGGATACAGCCAGCGCCCGTCGGCGCCCTTGTAGCTTTCGTGCGTGACCATGCCCTGGGTGAACAGCCCGGCGAACGGCTCAGCCACGCCGACATGGCCCGTCGCCTGCATCGCCCGCACAAAGAAGCGCGAGTACAGCAAGTGCAGGATCGCGTGCTCGATCCCGCCGATGTACTGGTCCACCGGCAGCCAATGGTCCGCCGCCCCCCGCACCACCGGCACGGCGGCGCCGGGGCTGCAGAAGCGGGCGAAGTACCAGGAGCTGTCCACGAAGGTGTCGCAGGTGTCGGTTTCCCGCGCAGCGGCGGCTCCGCAGCGCGGGCAGGCCACGTGCTTCCATGTCGGGTGGTGGTCGAGCGGGTTGCCCGGGCGGTCAAAACGCACGTCCTCCGGCAGCCGTACCGGCAGGTCCGCGTCCGGCACCGGCACGGCGCCACAGGCGGCGCAATGGATCACCGGGATCGGGCATCCCCAATAGCGCTGGCGGCTCACGCCCCAGTCCCGCATGCGCCAGTTCACCACGCCGGCCCCGGCCCCGGCGCGCTCCAGCGCCTCAATGGCCGCCCGCCGGGCCACGTCGGTGTCGAGGCCGTCCAGGAACCCGGAGTTGATCATCGTCCCAGGCCCGTCATAGGCGGCGTCGCCCACGGCGAAGCCCTCCGCCGGTTCGCCCGGCGGCAGCACGACCGCCGGAGTCGCCAGGCCGTACTTGCGGGCGAAGTCGAGGTCCCGCTGGTCGCCCGCCGGGCAGCCGAAGATCGCGCCCGTGCCGTACTCCATCAGCACGAAGTTGGCGATCCACACCGGGAACGTCTGGCCCGGCATCAGCGGATGGCCGACCCGCAGGCCGGTGTCGAAGCCCTGCTTCTCCGCCGACTCGATCACCGCCTCGCTGGTGCCCATGCTGCGGCACTGCGCCACGAAGGCCGCCGCCGCCGGGCTGTGTGCCGCGGCGACGGCAGAGACCGGATGCTCCGGCGCCAGCGCCACGAACGACATGCCGAACAGCGTGTCCGGACGGGTGGTGAACGCCTCGATCTCCGCCTGAGTGCCGGCGTCGGGCGGGTCGGTCAAGGGGAAGCGCACCCGGGCGCCCTCGCTGCGCCCGATCCAGCGGGCCTGCATGGTCCGCACCCGCTCCGGCCAGCGGTCCAGCCCGTCGAGCGCGGCCAGCAGTTCCGGGGCGTACTGCGTGATGCGCAGGAACCATTGGGACAGCCGCCGCTTCTCTACCGGGGCGCCGGACCGCCAGCCGCGGCCGTCGATCACCTGCTCGTTGGCCAGCACGGTGCCGTCCACCGGGTCCCAGTTGACCCAGCTTTCCTTGCGCTCCACCAGCCCGGCCTGCAGGAAGTCCAGGAACAGCTTCTGCTGGTGCCCGTAGTACTCCGGCTCGCAGGTCGCGAACTCGCGCGACCAGTCGATGGACAGGCCCATGCGCTGCAGTTCGGTCCGCATCGCCACGATGTTGGCGCGCGTCCATTCGGCCGGATGCACGCCGCGCTCCCGCGCCGCGTTCTCCGCCGGCAGGCCGAAGGCGTCCCAGCCCATCGGGTGCAGCACGGCGTAGCCCCGGGCGC
>CAXUJE010000613.1:0-2458 GCA_964251035.1 uncultured Acetobacteraceae bacterium | reverse complement strand
GTGTTGCGCGGCACGCTGGACGAGCTGGTGGCGCAGGCGCCGGGCTGGACGACGGGTGGGCCGACGCTGGCGATGGTGGGGGCAGCGGTCGGGCGGCAGGTGGTGCGGGGCAGGGCCGGCAAGGCTTGAACGTGCCTGGTGGGGTCAAGCTCGCGGCAGCGCCGGACGTGACGGAGGCCGGCGCAACGGATACCCTGGGCGGCAAAGGAACAGGAGGAACCGATGTCTCAAGCAGCCCAGGCCGCCGGGACGGCAACGGCAGCCGACGTGGAGGGCGCGGTCGCCACCCTCATGCGCGACGGCGTCACCGGCCTCAAGGGCGCGTTCCCGCGCGATTGGGTCGAGCAGATGCGCGAGGACATGACGACCGCTTTCTGGGCCGCCATCCAGCGTCCCGGCGGTGCCGTTGGCCGCGGGCCGCGACGCTGGTATGTCGAGATCCATCCCCAAGAGATGCAAGGCTTCGTCGATCTCGTGACCCATCCGTGGGTCGCCGGGATGTGCGAGGCCGTGCTCGGGCCGCAGTACGAGATCGTCGAGATCGGCTTCGACACCCCCTTCCAGGGCGCCCGCAACCAGCCCTGGCACCGGGATTTCCCCTCGCCGCCGGAAACCTACGAGGGCCGGCGCATCACCTCGCTGGCCTTCAACCTCACGGGCGTCGATGTCACGCCTGACATGGGGCCGTTCGAGGTCGCGCCCGGCACCCAATGGGAAGACGGGCGGGCCTGGAAGCACGGGATGTTTCCCGAAAAGAGCGAATGGCCGCGGTTCGCGGCGCGCGGGGTGAAGAAATACCCGGAGATGGGCGATATCTCATGCCGCTCGGCGCTCACCGTCCATCGCGGCACGGCGCACCCGTCGCCGGTGGCGCGGCCGGTGCTGGTGCTGGGCGTCGATGCGCCGGGGGCTGGGCACGCCGCGCTGCATGACATGATGGTGACGCGGGACTACTACGACGCACTGCCGCCTTCGGTTCGGGCGCACCTCGTCTGCCGCGTGGTGGAGACGCTGGTGCCCGTGACGCAGAAGCATGACATCGAGGGATTGGTGATGGGGGTGGAGTGAGGCGGGTCGTGACGGGATGATCCGTCACCCAATCAGTTCCACCAGTTCAGAATACCGTGGCAGCAACGGGTCAACGGTGTAGAGCCGCGCCGGTTCGCCTATGGCCTGAGCCACCAGCGGTCGATCAAAGGCATCGCGGTGATGCAGCGGCAAATCGGCAACCCGGGCGGCTGCACCGGCACTGACGCGCAGTTCCACAAACCCCGTCATGCGCGCTTCCCGGGCAACCTGCTCGGGGTATGCTGCGAAATCGGCTCGCCCAAGCCTGGCTTTGATGGCGATCTCCCAAATGCTGGCGGCGCTGAACAGCACCTCGTTAGCTGCGTCTTCCAAAAGGTCGCACGTCGTGCCGTCCAGGCAGGCCGGATCATTCAATGCCCAGAGCAGGACATGCGTGCCGAGCAACAGGCGCATCAGCGCCCTTCGAAGGCGTCGAGCATGTCGCTGGGCAGCGGCGCATCGAAATCCTCGGGCACGAGGAGTTGCCCGGCGAGGCGGCCGAGAACGCGCCACTGCGTAGCTGCGGGAGGGGCAAGCGGCACGAGCCTCGCAATCGGCTTGCCAGCACGGGCAATGCGGCCAAAGCTACGAGCGGCGCTCGACGACAGCCGATTCGAAACTATCGCGGCCGGAGCGTGCCTGCAGTTTCGTCCCACGCTTCAACGCCGGCGCCGTTGCAGCGGCCTTGGCGACCTGCGCCTGCCAACCCTCGATCCGGTTTTTGGCTTGGCCCCGCCGGGTCGGCCCGAACCTGAAGACCCGGACGGGATCGAAGCCGCAAAAACCCAGCACCTGGCGACGCCAACGCCGCCCGACTGGATCGCCATAGACGGCGCGCAGATACCAAGGCGGCGTGTCCATCGTCACGATCACGTCGGCCGACCGTCCCGCGAGCAGCCGATCCCAGAACGGCCCCTTCTTGCGGTAACGGAATGCGAAGCCCGGCAAGATCACGCGGTCGAGCAGCCCTTTCAGCGGCGCTGGCTCTCCGCCCCACCACAACGGGAAGCCGACCACGAGATGGTCGCAGGCCGCAATCGCCGCACCGACATCGTGCAGGTCCGGCTCCCAGTCCTGGTCGGCGCTGTAGCCCCGGTGCAGGTTCGCGTCAAACGCCAAGTCGCGCACGGCGATCCGCTGCACCGTCGCGCCGGGCTGCAACGACCCAGCGTAATGGTCGAGCAGCGTGCTGACCAAGCGCTGCTCGTCGGGGTGTCCGTCCAGAATCAAGACGTGCATCAGGAGGCTCCGGGAGACTGACCGGGCAAAGCTGCGGGTGCCGTCCGGTCAGACTCATCCTGCAGCCGCACCCCCGACCCACCCATAGCCCGCATCCGGTCCAGCAGGAACGCCAGCTTCCAAGCCGCCTCCTGATACCCCAGCCCATCCG
>CAXUJE010000612.1:0-2460 GCA_964251035.1 uncultured Acetobacteraceae bacterium | reverse complement strand
CGGCGGCAGGGGGGGGGGCGGCGCCGAGGGTCAGGGCGTCCGCCGCGTCCTCCGCTCCGTGCAGCTCCGGGAGCGCCGCCAGCGGCACCACGGCGCCGGGCCGGGCGGCGCGCAGGTTCAGCATCGGCCCCAGCGACTGCCCGCCGCCCATGGCGCAGGCGCCCTCCGTCCCCAGCAGCCGCACGGCGTCGGACAGCCCGGCGGGACGCGCCCAGTCGAACGCCGCCGCCTTCATGCCGCCCCCAGCATGGCCGCCACCACGCGCTGCGCCGTGATCGGCAGGCGGTCGATGCGGACGCCCAAGGGGCGCAGCGCGTCGTTCACCGCGTTGGCGATGGCGGCCGGGGGGCCGATGGCGCCGCCTTCCCCGATGCCCTTCTGGCCGAAGCGGGTGTAGGGCGAGGGCGTCTGCATGTGCTCGATCCTGAGCGCCGGCACCTCGGAGGCGCCGGGCAGCGAGTAGTCGGCGAGCGTCGCGGCGCCGGGCTGGCCGGCATCGTCGTAAGGCATCTCCTCCAGGAGCGCGGTGCCGATGCCCTGGGCGACGCCGCCGGCGACCTGGCCATCGACGATCATCGGGTTCACCAGCACGCCGCCGTCCTCGCAGATGGCGTAGTCGAGGATGCGGACCTGGCCGGATTCGGTGTCCACGCTGACGGTGCAGGCATGGGCGGCGTAGCTGAAGGTGCCGCTGTCGCGCAGCGCCTTGTAGCCGGCGGTCAGTTCCAATCCGCCGGGATCGACGCCGTCCGGCAGGTCCTGCGGGCGGCGGTACCAGGTGCGCGCGACCTCCTGGATGGTGACGCTGCCGTGGGGTCCGCGTACCTCCCCGCCTGCGACGGTGACGCCGGCGGGATCGACTTGCAGCAGGTGCGCGCCGATCCGGGCGATGCGCTCCGCGAGCGCGGTGCAGGCGGCGGCCACCGCGCCCCCGGCCACCACCATGCAGCGCGACCCCCAGGTGCCGGTCGAGTAGGGCGTCAGCGCGGTGTCGCCGTGCACCACGCGCATGCGGGCGACCGGGATGCCCAAGACCTCATGCGCGACCTGCGCCAGCGTGGTTTCCAGCCCCTGCCCGTGCGACTGCACGCCGACCCGCAATTCCAGCCCGCCGTCCGGGGTGACGCGCGCTGCCGCCTGCTCCCAGCCCGGCACCATCGGGATGCCCCAGCCGGCATAGACCGACGTGCCGTGCGCCCCCTGCTCGCAGAAGATCGCGAGGCCCACGCCGGTCCGCACGGGGCCGGTCTCCGCGGCCTGCCGGGCGCGCACCGCGGGCAGGCCGATGGCGGCGGCGGCGCGGCGCAGCGCCTCCGGGTAGTCGCCGCTGTCGAAGTGCTTGGCGGTGATGTTGTCGAACGGCATGGCCTCCGGCGGCACCAGGTTGCGCAGCCGCACGGCGTCCGGCTCCAGCCCGGCCTCCACGGCAATCGCGTCCATCAAGGTTTCCATGGCGTAGGCGACGCCCGACCGCGCGACGCCGCGGTACGGCAGGATCGGCGGCTTGTTGGTCGCGACCGACCAGGTGGTGCAGCGGAACGCCGCGAAGTCGTAGGGGCCGGGCAGGATGCTGGCGATCTGCGCGGCTTCCAGGCAGGCGGAGAACGGGTAGATCGAGTACGCCCCGGCATCCACCGTCGCCTCGCAATCCAGCGCCAGCAGCCGCCCGGTGCGGTCGGCGTAGGCGGTGAGTTCGTAATGGTGCTCCCGGCAGTTGGCGTTGCCGGTCAGGCTTTCCCGCCGGTCCTCGATCCAGCGGACGGGGTGGCCGAGACGCCGGGCCAGGAAGCCGGCGACCACCTCCTCCGGCAGCAGGATGCCCTTGTAGCCGAAGCCGCCGCCCACGTCGGGCGCCACGACGCGCACGGCCTCCTCGTTGAGGCCCAGGCACCCGGCCAGGCCGGTGCGGACGACGTGCGGCATCTGGGTGCTGCTGTGCAGCACGAGCTGGCCCATGCGCCGGTCCCAGTGCGCGACGAGGCCGCGGCCCTCGATGGGCGCCATGTGCTGCCGGGCGGTGCGCAGCGTGCGGCGGACGGTGATGGGGGCGGCGTCGCGGGCCTCGGCCGGGCCGAGGTCCACCCGGGTTTCCAGGAACACGTTGTCGCCCCAGTGCGGGTGCAGCAGCGGGGCGCCCGGCCCGCGCCTGGCCAGCATGTCGGACACGGCCGGCAGTTCCTCCAGGTCCAGCACGACCTGTTCGGCGAGGTCTTCCGCCGCGGCGCGGGTGGGGGCGACGCAGACGGCGATGGCCTCGCCGACATGGCGCACCCGGTCCGTCGCCAGCGCGTGCTGGACGGAGGGCTTGAAGCCCGGGAGGGTGGAGTTGGCGATGATGGGGCCGACGCCGGAGAGGTCGGCGGCGGTGAACACTTGGTTTTCCGCCCCGGCTGGCTTGCGGATAGTGTGGACCCGGGCGTGGGCCAGTGGGCTGCGCACGAAGGCGAGGTTCTGCATGCC
>CAXUJE010000611.1:0-2461 GCA_964251035.1 uncultured Acetobacteraceae bacterium | reverse complement strand
GAAACCTGGGTGGCTGAGGTTCAGGCCATCGTCACCTTCGTCATCGATCCCGAGGAATGGCGCAGGTACTACGACGCCAAGCTGTCGCCCCTCGACGCTGTCGCACAGCACCGCACCGACGACGAGGTGTGACCTGGCTCCATACCCCGATCCGCTTGCTCCACAACAGGCTGTCGCGACCGGGAGCACGCAGGGGTGGACAGGGGATGGTGCTGAGCGGGCGCATCGTCTGTCCGCCCTGTGTTGAAGGGAAAGCGGGGCAACCTGGTGCCGGGTCCGCAGGCGGCATGCCGCGCTCCGGAGGAGGCAATCCGGTGGGCGGAGAGGGCCATCGCCGCCGGCTCGGTCGCAAGGCGCATGTCGTGCGCGTGCTGGCCCGACGAGGCAGCAGGCGCGTTCAGCGAACTGGATCACACCTTGCCGCTCAGCCTCGATGCAGCTGCCGCTCAACTGTTCGGCAGCCTGCTCGGAAGCTGGGATGTCCATGACGGCGCAAACCTGCCCGCTCTGCTGGCGTTGGCCCGGCAGCCCGGCGCTCCAGCCTGGCCTCGGGGCAACAGCATGAAAACGATGAACGACCTGTTCCTGCATTTCCTGCAGGACATCTACTATGCCGAGAAAGCGTTCGCGCGGTCCTCCGGCAAGATCATGAAAGCCGTCGGGAACGACGAAGTGCGCGAGATCCTGCGCAAAGCCAAGGAGAACGCGCACGAGCCGATCGAGGCGCTCGACCGGGTGTTCGAGGCGGTCGACAAGCGGCCCCGCGGCAAGGCGTGCGAGGCCATGAACGGCCTGATCGCCGAATGCCAGGAGGCCATCGAGGAGGGCGAGAAGGGCCCGGTGCTCGATGCCGCCCTGATCGCCTGCCTGCAGGGGATCAAAACCTACGAGATCACCCGCTACGGCTCGCTGCTGGCGTTTGCGCGGCAGATGGGCCTCAACGACGCGATCGGGGAATTGGAGAAGCTGCGCGACGCCGCCCGCAACGACGACCAGGCGCTCAGCAGGATCGCGGAAGGTTGCACCAACGTGGAAGCGTCGGCGTCGAAGGGCGAGGATGACGAGGGCAAGGAGCCGGACGAGGACGAGGAGCCGGGCGAGCCGGACGAGAAGGGCAAGCCGAAAACCGTCAAGAAGTCGACGGCCAAGCGCCAGGGCTAGGTAGCCAGCGACAGGGACATGCTGCCCGCTGGTCACATGTCCCTGTGGCCGCGCCGGGCGCCCGCTGCATGGACGGTGCGCGCGCCCAAGCGCCGGGTATGGTGACCGCCAGGTGGACACGGCTTGCTTTCGCCTTCGCACGTCGGATCGCCTCGCGGGTTTCGCAACCACGGCGGAAGCGAAGTCTCGTGCCGAGACGGCGCCGTCCATCCCGACCGGGTGGATGTGACGCGGAGCACACAGCGCCAAGCCAGTGCTTGCCGGCGTGCCGTCCGCCTTTGGGCCGGCTGGTTGTCACCAACCCCGTCGCTTTCATCTCACCCTGGCTGGATGCCTCCTGTAGCTGCACGATTCACTGCGTCACGCCCGCGGCCCCCGTGGACGGCATCAACTTCCGGCATGGTGAAGTTCGCATCGGGGCGGCGCTCGACAGCGCCAGCCGTGAAGGCTGAACGTTTCACATTGGCGTTCCGCCGGGTCTAGGTGGGTCGGCATAGAATTCGGTGGTGGTTCGACCAAGAACTTTTCAGCATCCCAGCGCGTCATGCCAGCCAACCATCCAAAGCCTGCCAGGCAACCGGTGCGGAGCATGTCCTTTGAATGATCTGGAGAAGGGCGATCACCCGGCATCGCCGCGGCAGCAGACCGCCCTGGCAGAATTGGGGGAGCTTGCGCTACGGTCCGACAACCTGGACGAGGTCCTGACCGAGGCTTGCCGCCTGGTCGGGAATGCCCTGGGCACGCATATCGCCAAGGTCAGCAGACGCCACGCTCCGGATCGAGCCCCCGCGCGACAAGGTCAACGCGCCCGCGCTGAGCATGATCGGGCCAGCATCACCGCTTTTTGCTGCTGCGGCCGCACCGGTTGCGCCGCTCGCGTTCGAACCGGACAGGATTTGCGAGCCGGTCGCGGCCGCCACGTTTCCCGTCATGGCGACGCTGATTGGTCCGCCCGCACCGCTGCCGAATGTGCTGGCTTGGATCGAGGCGCCGTTCTAGATGCCCAGCGTTCCGCCGGTCAGGCTGATGCTCCCCCCCACGCCGGCCGGAGCCGGAGCACCATTCGTGCCCACCAGCCCTGCTCCGAGGGTCGTGCTTGAAAATGCCGTTTTCGGCCCGTCCAGCACGACGCTGTTGGTGGCCACGCTGATCGGCCCGCCATTACCGAGGGCTTGCGCTTGGCTCAGCACCACCGCGCCGTTCTGCAGCGTCAACGCTCCCGTGTTGATGGTGACCGCCCCGCTGTCACCCGCCGCAAAGGCGGCCACGCGGATTGTGGCCGCGTCCAGCGTCACCGTTC
>CAXUJE010000610.1:0-2477 GCA_964251035.1 uncultured Acetobacteraceae bacterium | reverse complement strand
ACGCTGCGCAGAGCCAGGCGCGGCGACAAGGACCTCAAGCGCACCCTCTGCCAAACAGCCGCACTACTCAGCCGCCTGGGCAGGCTTCAGCTCGGTCTTGATCCAGCCAGCCTCGCGCCTGTCGAAATGCTCGTAGGCTTCGATCGCGTCCGTCAGCGGCTGCACCTTCGTCAGCACCTTCACGGGGTCGATCACGCCGACCCGCACCATCTCGACCAGCTTTGGGATGTAGGCGCGGTGGTTGCAGTTGCCGGCGTTGATTGACAGGTTCTTGTTCATCGCCTTGCCGATCGGGAAGCTCTCGGCCGCCGGGGGATAGACGCCGATGATGCCGAGCGTGCCGGCCTTGGCGATGCACTCCACCGCCCATTGCAGCGCCTGGCTTGGCCCGTCGCCGGGGGTGAAGGTGCCGTCGTCGTGCGGATGCTGCTCGGGGGCGACCTGCTGCACCTCCTGAGCGAACTTCTGCTCCATCGCATGCGCCTTCTCGCCGGCCGGGCCGCCATGCGCGTGCATGGCGTCCACCCCCACCGCGTCGATCACCCGGTCCACGCCGACGCCGCCCGTCAGCTTCTTGACCGTTTCCACCGGGTCCTCCGCCTCGAAGTTCACGGTGAAGGCGCCTTGGCGCCGGGCCATGGCGAGCCGGTCGTCATACTTGTCGATGGCGATCACCCGGCCGGCGCCTTGCAGGATGGCGCTGGCGATGGCGAACTGGCCCACAGGGCCGCAGCCGAACACCGCAACCGTGTCGCCCTCCTTGACCTCGGCCAGGATCGCGCCGTACCAGCCGGTCGGGAAGATGTCGGAGATCAGGATGGCCTGGTCGTCGCTGACCTGGTCCGGCAGCTTCACCATCGTGGTCGCGGCGTGCGGGATGCGGGCGCGCTCCGCCTGCAGGCCGTTCACCGGGCCGGTGTCGGCCGGGCCGCCGAAGAAGCTGGTGCCGGCGCTGGGGCCGTTCGGGTTCGCGTTGTCGCACTGCGCGAAGTACCCGGCGCGGCAGTAGGAGCAAGTGCCACAAGCAATGGTGGAGCAGATCACCACACGGTCGCCCACGTCGAAGTTGCGCACGTCGGCGCCCAACGCCTCCACCATCCCCACGCCCTCATGGCCCAGGATGGTGCCCGGCTTCATGCCGGAGAAGGTGCCGCGGACGAAGTGCAGGTCCGTGCCGCAGATCGCCGAGGCCGTGAGGCGCACGACCGCATCGGTCGGCTGCTCCACCTTGGGGTCCGGAACCTCGTCGAGGCGGATGTCGCCAATGCCGTGCCACACAACTGCTTTCATGGGGTCCTCCGGATCGTGAGCGCCCGGCGCCGGGGCGGGCGGACGGGTCAGGCCGGCAAAACCCACTGCTTGCGGCCCGGTTGCACGAGCCGCGGCGCGATCAGGCACACGAGGCGCGGCGACCGGTCACATCTGCCGGCGCCCGCCCGGCTCAACTGGCCGTTAAAGCTGCACCCCTCGGGTCAGCGCCCCATCGACCACGAGGTTCGTGCCGCTCACGAAGCTCGCGGCGGGGCTGGCGAGGAACACGGCGGCGCGCGCCATCTCCTCCGGCTTCCCCATGCGGCCGGTCGGGTTGAGCGCCAGCGCCTGGGCGAAGAACGCCGGGTTGTCCCGCTCGATGCGCGCCCACACGCCGCCCTCGAAGTAGGTGTTGCCTGGAGAGACCGTGTTGGCCCGGATGTTCTTGCCCGCGAGCTGGAAGGCGAGGCCCTGGGCGTAGTGCACGAGGGCGGCCTTCATCGCCCCGTAGGCGCCGGCGGCGAAATCGACCTCGCGCCCGGACACGCTGGAGATGAAGGTGATCGACGCCGCATCGGATGCTTCGAGAAAGGACAGGGCGGCGTCGACCAGCCGCACCGCGCCCATCAGGTCCGTTTGGAACTCGGCGTTCCAGGACGCCTCGTCCTGGCCGATGGCGAGGGCGCTCACGTTCGCCACGACGATGTCGAGGCCGCCCAGCGCCTCTGCCGCCGCCTGCACGAAGCCGCGAAGCGCCGGGGCATCCGCGACATCGAGGGCTTGGCCGAACGCCTTCACTCCCTGGCCGCGCAGCGCGGCCGCGGCGGCCTCCACCTCGGACGGGTTGCGCGCGCAAAGGGCGACGGCTGCCCCTTCCTGCGCGAAGCACTCCACGATGGCCCGGCCGATCCCCTTCGTGCCCCCGGTCACGAGCGCGCGGCGCCCCCTCAGCCCGAGATCCATCCCTGCTCTCCATGCTATGATGCCTGGACATACCCATGCGCCTGGCCGACATCTCGCGCAACCGCATCGCGCGGCTCCGACAGCGCCCGCATCCGCGGCTTATAATCGCCGGAGCAAGAGGAGAAGACGAGCATGATGGGACGCCGGGCCTTCTGCGGCTGCGCTGCCGCCGCGTTGTCACCGCGCCTGGCGCATGCGCAGGCCGCATCCGCCTCCGCCGGCCCGGCCGACCCGGCGCTGGTCGAGGATCTCGTCACCGCCAA
>CAXUJE010000609.1:0-2481 GCA_964251035.1 uncultured Acetobacteraceae bacterium | reverse complement strand
CTGACGCTTGACGGAGCGACCCGTTGCTCACTGGGCCTGTACGTCCCCAGCAAACCAAGTGCATGACGATCCCAACGGCGCACCCGGATCACCGCCGTCTACCATGACCGGGCTCGACGCTGCGTCCGACCCGGCGCTCGCCTTTGAGAACCTCGGCTTCGCCTATCGTCCTGGCGAGTGGGTTTTGCGCGGCTGCAGCGGCACTGTCCGCCCCGGATCGGTGCTCGCTGTGCTTGGACCAAACGGGCGCGGCAAGAGCACCCTGCTCAAGCTCCTGCTCGGCGTGCTCCGGCCGGGAGAGGGCAGCGTGTCCGTCCAGGGCCGGACGGCCTTCGTGCCGCAACTGTTCGACGTGGCGTTCGGCTACAGCGTGCTCGACATGGTGCTGATGGGCCGTGCCCGGCACGTCGGGCTGTTCTCGCAACCGTCCATGCGCGACGAAGCCGCCGCGCTCGCCGCCCTCGACCGCTTCGGCATCGCTGACCTGGCCGGGCGCGCGTTCCACGACCTGTCCGGCGGCCAAAGGCAGATGGTCGTGCTCGCCCGCGCGCTTGTGGCCGAGGCTGGCGTGCTGCTGCTCGACGAGCCGACCTCGGCGCTCGACCTGCGCAACCAGGCGCTCGTGTTGCAGTGGATCGGCCGCCTTGCCCGCCAGGACGGCCTGACCGTGGTGTTCACCACTCACCATCCGCATCACGCGCTGGCGGTGGCCGACGGCGCTCTGCTGATGCTCGGGCCGGCGCAGTTCGTGCACGGCCCTGCGGGCGCCGTGCTGACGGAGGCGAACCTGCATGCGCTCTACGGCGTTGAGATGCGGCGGGTGCAGTTCCAGCACGCGGGCACGGTCGTGGAAACGCTGGTGCCAGTGCTTGGGGTCAAAGATTAGTTGGGCTGGCGACGAGCCCGAGCTGCCATCCCGTTCCATGAAAGTCTTCCCCACGTCGACCCGCCGGCTCGCGCCGGGGTAAGGCAGCAGCTACAGTTTGTTCAGCTCGACCGAGACCGGCGCCGCGACGGGGGCGGCTGGCGCCTGCGCCACCGCACGGGCACTTGGCCAGCACGCCGCTGCCTTGCGGCCACGCACAGAAGCGCCGCACCTGACCGCCCCAGCGACGTTGGGCGTCCCCCATACTGTTGAACAGCCGGCTGCGTCCAGGATCACACACCCGGTCCCCGATCAGTGAACCGTCACTGGCACTGCGGGCGGAGATGTCGCAGCCTGCCATACGCTATCTCTGAACGGATACACCACCGAACATACCAGCACAGGGTCGGACAGGAGCGCGTAGTGGGCAAAGGCAGCGACGAGACTCTCCGCCGCCACGAATGCAGGCTCGTGAGGCCGGCGGTGAAACTGCAAGCCTGGCTGCTGCGTGCTTCGCCGTTGATATTTTGCAGTTGCTTGTCACCACATCACGCCTCGGCCCAGGCCGCAACGGGCGTGGGCCAGCGGCCGAGCGGGACGACCGTCAACCTCGGCACCATCCCGGTCACGGCGGCGGCGGCGAACTCGGACGGGTCCACCGCCCAGAGCGGTGGCTTATACGTGCCCAACCCGACATTCGGCCCGTTCGGCGCGACGCCAGCCCGCGACCTCCCATTCTCGACCACGTCGATCCCGCAAGCAATCATCCGGGATCAGCAAGCCAACTCACTGTTCGATGCGGTCCGCAACGATCCCTCGACGAGCATCGTGATCACCCCAAGCCACGGCGGGACGACGAACGTCGCAATCCGCGGGTTCCAAAGCTCCGACTACCGCATCGACGACCTGCCAGCGACCGTGCGGGGCACCAGCTTCGGGTTCGGCCGCGATACCGAAAGGGTCGACATCCTCAAAGGTGCGAATGGCTTGCTCTACGGTTTCTCCGGCCCTGCGGGAACGGTGAACATCATCTCCAAGAAGCCTCTGGATGGACCTTTCACTCAGGTCACCGGCTCCTACGGGACCCGCTCCGTGTTCGGCGGGGCCTTCGACGCAAGCCGCCGCTTCGGTCCCGACAATCAGTTTGGCATCCGCCTGAACCTGGCCGAAGAAGGCGGCAACACGCCGATCGACCGGCAGACCAGCGACCAGTTCGTGGGTGCAGCGGCCTTCGATTGGCGTCCGAGAGATGGAGACCGTCTTTGGCTCAACTTCGCCCGGCAGCAGACGACCTACTCAGGCTTGCAGCCGGGCTTCAACGTGGGCAACTTCGCCATTCCCTCTGCTCCTGACGCATCGAAGCAGTACGGCACCAAGTACAGCTTGGGACGCTACTCCATAAACTCGTTCGAGGGTGGGGGTGAATGGGAGCTTGCTCCTTGGCTGTCCGCCAGAGGCGCCATCGGGCATTTCGAAAACACCCTCAGCCCCTCGCGCGCTGCGACGGGAACATTGATCGACAATCTCGGGAACTACAACTTCACCTTGTCCAACAATCATCAGCGCGAGGGAGACACAAGTGGCGAGTTTGTCGTCAGCCCGCATTTTAACTTAGG
>CAXUJE010000608.1:0-2488 GCA_964251035.1 uncultured Acetobacteraceae bacterium | reverse complement strand
CGACATCCTGGGCGACGAGGACCACCTCGGCGACATGGACTTCAAGGTGGCCGGCAGCGAGCAGGGCGTGACCAGCCTGCAGATGGACATCAAGATCACCTCGATCACCGCTGACATCATGAAGGTCGCGCTGGAGCAGGCGCGGGATGGCCGGCTGCACATCCTGGGCGAGATGGCGCGGGCGATCCAGGGCGCCCGGTCCGACGTCGCCGCGACCGCCCCGCGCATCACGATCATCACGGTGCCCAAGGAGAAGATCCGCGAGGTGATCGGCACCGGCGGCAAGGTGATCCGCGACATCGTGGAGCAGAGCGGCGCCAAGATCGACATCGAGGACGACGGCACCATCAAGATCGCCGCCACGACCGAGACGGCCAGCCAGAAGGCGATCGACATGATCCGCGGCATCGTGGCGGAGCCGGAGGTCGGCCAGATCTACAACGGCAAGGTGGTCAAGACGGCTGACTTCGGCGCGTTCGTCAACTTCCTTGGCGCCAAGGACGGGCTTGTGCACATCAGCGAGCTGCAGCAGGGCCGGGTCAACAAGACGACGGACGTGGTGAACCAGGGCGACGCCGTGAAGGTGAAGGTCCTGGGCTTCGATGACCGCGGCAAGGTCAAGCTGTCCATGCGCGTCGTCGATCAGGCGACCGGAGCGGACATCACCGAGCAGGTCGGCAGCAAAGGCGGCCGGGACGGGGGGCGCGAGAATGGGGGGCGCGAGAATGGCGGTCGCCGCGAGCGGTCAGAGCCTGACGCAGCCGAATAACTTATAACCTGAGCGACGTGCGGCTGGGTCTAGTAAATTTCGGCCCAGCCGCCAATGTTTCAGACTGTTACAAAGAAGGTCTGGGCAGGGATGAAATCCGTCAACGCGATACAGATGGGCGGCGTCGATGTCCTCCCATTGATCGAGGGTGGAAAGGGCATCGGCGTCTCGACCGGCGTCAGCTCGGGCCATTGGGCCAGCGCCGGCGGCGCCGGGACGTTCAGCGCCGTGAACGCCGACTTCTACGACGAGAGCGGCAACCCGCTCGACCAAGCCTACCACGGGCGGACCCGGCGGGACCGTCACGAGGAGCTGGTGCAGTTCGGCATCCAGGGCGGCATCGCCCAGGCGCAGCGCGCCCATGACATCTCCGGCGGCCAAGGCCGCCTGCACGCCAACATCCTGTGGGAGATGGGTGGGGCGGAACGGGTCATCACCGGCGTGCTTGAGGGCGCCAAGGGCCTGATCCACGGCCTGACCTGCGGTGCCGGCATGCCGTACCGCCTGTCGGACATCGCCGCGCGGTTCGGCGTGCACTACTATCCCATCGTATCCTCCTCCCGCGCCTTCAGCGCCTTGTGGAAGCGCGCCTACTCCAAGGCGGCGTCCCTGCTGGGCGGCGTCGTCTATGAGGACCCCTGGCTCGCCGGCGGGCACAACGGCCTGTCCAACGGCGAGGACCCGACCAAGCCCGAAGACCCCTTCCCCCGCGTTCTGGCATTGCGCAAGCTGATGCGCACCTTTGGGCTGGACCAGACGCCGATCATCATGGCGGGCGGCGTCTGGTGGCTGGAGGAATGGGAGGACTGGATCGACAACCCGGACCTTGGCCCCATCGCCTTCCAATTCGGCACCCGGCCCTTGCTGACCAAGGAAAGCCCGATCAGCGACGCCTGGAAGCAGCGGTTGCTGAGCCTCAAGGAAGGCGACGTCTTCCTCAACAAGTTCAGCCCGACCGGCTTCTACTCCAGTGCTGTCAACAACGGCTTCATCGCCGAGCTGCGGGAGCGCGGTGAGCATCAAGTCGCCTACTCGACGGAGCCGATCGGCGAGCACGTCGCCATGCTCGGTATCGGTCCGCGCAAGCGTCCGGTGTATCTGACACCCAACGACCTGTTCAATGCCGAGGGCTGGATGGCCGCCGGGTTCACCGAGGCGTTGCGCACGCCCGACAGCACCCTGATCTTCGTGACGCCGGAACGGGCGGCGCAGATCACCGAGGACCAAGTGGCCTGCATGGGCTGCCTCAGCCAGTGCCGGTTCAGCAACTGGAGCCAGCACGGTCCCGACTACGACAACGGCAAGAAGGCCGATCCGCGCAGCTTCTGCATCCAGAAGACCCTGCAGTCGGTGCGGCGGGAGGACCAAACGCCGGAGGCCATTGAGCACCAACTGATGTTCAGCGGCCACAACGCTTTCCGCTTCGCCAGTGATCCCTTTTATTCCAATGGGTTCATCCCGACGGTCAAGCAATTGGTGGAGCGCATCCTCTCCGGCCGCTAAGGCTTTTCGAGCGCCAGGGCGCGGGCATAGACGGTCTTGCGCGGCAGCCCGGTCGCGGCAGCGACCAGCGCGGCCGCGTCCTTCAGGCTGTTCTGCGTCAGCGCCCGGCGCAGTTCCTCATCCAAGTCCTGCGCGTCGGCGGCGTCCTCGGGCGCCGGGCCGACGACCCCCGTGATCTCTCCCCGCCCCGGTGCGGCGGCGTAATGCGCCGCGAGT
>CAXUJE010000607.1:0-2495 GCA_964251035.1 uncultured Acetobacteraceae bacterium | reverse complement strand
CATCGCCCGCTCCGACCCGCCCTGGAACACCTTGGCGACGAAGCCGCCGCCGTCCGCCAGCATCTCCAGCGCGAAGTGCAGCGCGAGGTCGGCCAGCGCCATGATCCGCAGGTGGTCGGTCGCGTTGTGCCCGGTGGTGTTGGGCGCCATGTCCGACAGCACGAGGTCCGCCCTGCCGCCCAGCAGCGCCGCAAGCTGGCCCGGCATGGCGTCGTCCATGAAGTCGCCTTGCAGGACCGTAGCGCCAGGCACCGGGTCCATCGGCAGCAGGTCGACGCCCGCCACGACGGCCGCGCCCCGCTTCACCGCCACCTGCGCCCAGCCGCCCGGCGCGGCGCCGAGGTCCACAACCTTGCAGCCTTTGCCGATCAGGTGGAAGCGGTCGTCCAGCTCGATCAGCTTGAAGGCGGCGCGGGACCGCCAGCCCTGCTCCTTCGCCGCCCGCACGTAAGGGTCGTTCAACTGCCGCTGCAGCCATTTCTGCGACGCTGTGGTGCGGCCGCGCGCCGTCCGCAGCGGGACCGAGAGGCCGCGGGACGGCAACGCCGTCACACCTTTGGGAGTGTCGTTGCTCATGCCGGCAATGCGGTACGGGAGAATGCCCGGCCGCGCGAGTCCCTCGGCGCCCCCGCCCGGTATGGGCCGCCATGCCGCTGGCGCATCATGCGCAGCAACATGCCCTCCCGCAGGCCGCGGTCGGCGACGACGACCTCGCTGGCCGGCCAGGTCCGGCGGATCGCCTCGAACACCGCGCAGCCCGGCAGCACGAAGTCCGCCCGCTCGGCGCCCACGCAAGGGTGCAGGGCCAGCCCGTCCCGCCCGAGGCCGCGCAGCACGCCCAGCGCTCCGTCCGCCGCAGCCGCGCTCAGCACGCGGCCATCGACCAGCGGGCGCCGGTAGCGCTGCAAGCCCATCGCCACCCCGGTCAGCGTCGTCACCGTGCCGCTGGTACCCAACAGGCGCACGCCGCCCATCCGGCTCTCATGCGCGATGCAGTGCACCCGCTCGAACGGCGCGAGCCGGGCGGCGGCGTCATCCACCATGGCGAGGAACCCGTCCGCGGTGAACGCCGCCGGGCCGTAACGCTCGGACAGGTTGACCACGCCGATCGGCAGGCTGTCGTAGCCGATCAGCTCCGGCCGGGCGCCAGGGCCGTCGAGGCGCACCCAGGCCAGCTCGGTCGAGCCGCCGCCGATGTCGAACAGCAGCGCCCGGCGTCCCGCGCCGGCGAGCAGCGTGGCGCAGCTTTCCAGCGCAAGCTCCGCCTCCTCCCGCGCCGAGATCACGTCGAACCGGATGCCGGTCTCCGCCCGCACCCGGGCCAGGAACTCGCCGACGTTCGCGGCGCGCCGGCACGCCTCGGTGGCGATGGCCCGCATCGCCTGGATCGGCCGCCGGGCCATGCGGGCCGAACAGGCCCGCAATGCGTCGATGGCGCGGTCCATGGCGAGCGCGCTCAGGTTTCCCGTGGCCTGCAGCCCTTCCCCCAGCCGCACGATCCGGCTGAAGCTGTCCAGCACCCGGAAGCCGCTGCCATCGGGCGCGCCGATCAGCAGCCGGCAGTTGTTGGTGCCGAGATCGAGCGCGGCGAACGCCGGGGGGCGCGGGCCTCGATCCCTATCCGATTGCAGCGCATCGACCATCAGGGGTCCCTTCAAAGGTCCCATATGGCGTCAGTGTCCGCGCCGTTCGATAGCGGGGGCAAGCTGAATGTTCACAATTGCCTGCGGATGGTTGCTCAGCCCCGGGCACCATGGTATCTGCCGGGTCGCACCGCGCTGCGGCGTTGGGGGATAGTTTAGCGGTAGAACTTCCGACTCTGACTCGGAAAGCCTTGGTTCGAATCCAGGTCCCCCAGTTCCGCCCCGGTAAGCTCCTGAACAGACAGCGTTTTGTGGTCGGCCTAGCCCGGAAGGCCGCCGCTGTGCCCATCGTGTTCCCACATCACGCGCAAACGTGGTATATTCCACTTCTGTAAGAGGTTTCCCGGGAGGCCGCGGAGGGAGGTGACGGTCAGCTTGGCAACCCGATGCTACCGGGAAGCCGAACACCTGGCCGAGATGCTGACACGGGGGTTCGCGAGGGCGTGGGAGAAGGCGCTGTTGGCAGAGAAGGGCGGTGCGGACCTTGCCGGGGTCCTGCGCGATCACTTGAAAGAGATGCTGGAGCGGGACCTTGAGTTGCGGTTTGAGCGGCGGCCGGGGCAGCCCGTCTATGGGCATGGGTGGGAGCCTGGCGATCCCGGGACAGCCGCCGATGCCGACTTGGCGGCGATCCGGGACGCCCGGGCCAGCTTGGCTGCTGACCTAGCAGGGAACAACCCCGATGACCTGATGGAAGCCCACGCGGACGACCTGCTTGCCCGTCACGGTCTGCCCGGCCATCTGCGGCGGCATCTGCTTGTCGGGCTGTTGGAAGCCGCCATCCGCGGCTGGGATGTCATAGAACGGCGGACGCTTGGAAAGGAGCCGCTTGTGTTCGGCGGCACACCGGAC
>CAXUJE010000606.1:0-2510 GCA_964251035.1 uncultured Acetobacteraceae bacterium | reverse complement strand
CGGAGCTGCAACGGCGCAAGCCCCCCCGCCGCCAGCCGCCCGGCCCGGCCCGGAGCGCGCCGGATCACCGGCAGGATCGTGGCCCCGGCCCGGTGCAGCGCCAGCGCCAGCCGCTCGAAGAACAGCTCCGCCCCGCCGGCGGGCGCCCCAGCCATGACCTGCGCGACCCTCACGGCCGCAGCAGCCCGATTGCGGCCGCGGCGGCGTCGGCCCCCGTCAGCCCGTCCATCGGCGCGGCGCCCGGCGGCCCCCGCGCCCCAGCCCCGGCGGGCCGGCGGCCCGCCGGCGCAGATTCAGCCGCGGGCCGAACAGCCCCAGCGTCGGTGTGCCCGCCGCGGCGGACAGGTGCATCAGCCCGGAGTCGTTGCCGACGAACAGCGCGCAGCGGGACAGGCAGGCGGACGCTTCCGGCAGCAACAGCCGGCCGGACAGGTCGAGCGCGTCCGGCAGGGCCGCGAGGACGGGCGCCGCCAGGGCCTGCTCGCCGGGACCCGGGCCGGCGAACACCACCGGGCGGGCGCCGGGCAACGCCTTCTCCTGCACGGCGCGGAACAGCGCCGCGAACCGGTCGGGCGGCCAGGCCTTGCCGGACCAGTTGGCAGTCGGTCCCAGGCCGACGTAGGGCCGCCCCGGCGGCAGCAGCGCGTCCGCCCGCGCCTGGTCGGCAGCGCCGGACCAACTGACCGGCATGGGCGGCGGCGACAGCCCGAGAGTCGCGCCGAGCTGCGCCAGCTTGTGCCCGGCCCGCCGCCCGCCGCGCATCACTGCGCGCCGCCGGGCCGGAAGCAGGAAAGAAAGGGCGGAGCCGCGCAGGTCCACGACCAGATCCCACAGCGTGCCCGCCGTGCGCCGCCACAGCTCCAGCCAATGCAGGTCGAGCCGCCGCTTGGCGACCACAAGGGTCGCGTCGCGCCGCGGCATCCGGGCGAACACGCCTTCCGCCACCGGGCCGCAGGCGACCGTGAAGCGCGCCGCCGGGTGGGCACGCAGCAGGTGGTCGAGCAGGCCGGTGGACAAAACCGCGTCGCCGATGCGGGTCGCCGTGATGAAAAGGATGCGCATGCCGCGCCGGTGTAGCACGGACGCCGGGTTGCGCGAGCCGGCCCGGCCTGACGCCTGCTTGAGTTTGCCAGGACGGCCCACCACGTCGCCGTCTATGAGCACTCTCGCCCTTCTGCCCAGCCGCGCCGTCATCGAAGTGAGCGGCGAGGACCGCGTGTCCTTCCTGCAAGGCCTGGTCTCGAACGACGTGGCGGAGGCGACGCCGGGCCGCGCGGTGTGGGCGGCCCTGCTGACGCCGCAGGGCAAGTGGTTGGCTGACTTCTTCGTCCTGGCGGACGGCGCGCGGCTGCTGCTGGACTGCGAGGCCGGGCAGGCGGCGATGCTGGCGCAACGGCTGACCCGGTTCCGGCTGCGCGCCAAGGTGGCCGTGCAACCCTTGCCGCTGCGGGTTTATGCCGCCTGGGGCGGGGCAGCGCCGGAGTCGGGCATCGTGGCACCCGATCCACGCACCTCGGACGCCGGCTGGCGCGTGCTGTCCGAGGTAGAGCTGGCAGCCAACGGGACGGCGGAGGATTGGGACCGGCGCCGGCTGGCGCTCGGCCTGCCGGACGGCTCGCGGGACCTGGAGGCGGAGAAGACGACGCTGCTGGAGGCCGGGTTCGACGAGCTGCACGGGGTGTCGTGGACCAAGGGCTGCTACATGGGCCAGGAACTGACGGCGCGCACCAAGTACCGTGGCCTGCTGAAGCGGCGGCTGGTGCCGGTGCGGATCGACGGTCCCGTGCCGCCGCCGGGCATGCCGGTGCTGCGGGCCGGGGTGGAGGTGGGCGCGATGCGCTCCGCCGTGGCTGGCCTCGGCGTGGCCCTGCTGCGCTTGGACGCCATCGAGTCCGGCGACCTGGCCTGCGGGGAGGCCGTGCTGTGCCCGGAACCCCCGGCATGGATGCAGTTGGCACCGGTCAGGCTGGCGGGCGCGCAACCGGCATAGCGAGCCGCCGCCCCACCCAGTCGGGACGGGGCAAGGCCGCATGGGCCTGGGCTGCGGCCATGATCGGCCCGGCGGCCTCCGGCAGGAACGGCACGACGCGGCGGGTTTCCAGGCTGACGTGCAGCAGCATGACCTCTTGCTGCGCCGCCACCGTGCCATCGGCCCGCCGCATCTCGTGCGCCAGGTGGATGCGCTTGCTGTCGGCCGCCAGGATTTGCGTCGAGACCTGCATCTCGTCGCCCAGCAGCAACTCAGTTCTGTAGATGATGTGGCTCTCGGCCGCAAAGGTGCCGTGCTGCGTGCGCTCGCGGTAAGGCTGACCGAGGCCTATTGCGGCCCAAAGATGGTCGATCGCGCCATCGAACACGACGATGTAATAAGCCATGTTCATATGGCCGTTCTCGTCGATCCATTCAGGGCGCACGACCACGGAATGGCCAGTGAACGGGGCGGGGATGCCGCCCCGTTCGACATCTGTCATGCGTCAGGCGTTGTTGTCAAACCCGCCCGAATCGAAACC
>CAXUJE010000605.1:0-2548 GCA_964251035.1 uncultured Acetobacteraceae bacterium | reverse complement strand
GCAGCATGGGACGCGCGGGTCCGCCTCGCCGAGCGGCTTGGGGCCGCCGTGCTGACCGACCTGAAGCTGGCCGCCGCGTTCCCCAGCGATCACCGGCTGCATGCCACCGACGCCGGCATGTTCCCCGGGAAGGCCGCGGTGGAAGCGTTGCGGCAAGCGGACGTGGTGCTCAGCCTGGACTGGAATGACCTGTCGGGAACGCTCACGGCGGCCGGCGCACGCGGCACGACGGTGATCCAGGCGTCGCTGGACCAGTTGGTGCACAACGGCTGGAGCATGGACCACCAGGGCCTGCCGCCAGCGGACCATTCGCTGCTGTGCGCGCCGGAAGCGGCCGTGGCCGCATTGCTGGATGCGCTGGGCGAGGGAGCAGGACAGCCATGGCTGCCGGCCGCGCCGGCCGTGGCGCCGCCGGCGTTCCGTCCTGGCGGGCGGCTCGCCGTGTCCGACCTGGCGCTCGGCTTGAGAGAGGCCGTCACCGGACAGGCGACGTGCCTGGTCCGCTATCCGCTTTCCTGGTCCGGCGCGTTCTGGACCGTGGATGGTCCGCTTTCCATGCTCGGCTACGATGGCGGCGGCGGCATCGGCTCCGGCCCTGGCATGGTCGTGGGCGCGGCGCTGGCCTTGCGCGGCACGGGGCGGATGCCGGTCGCGGTGCTGGGCGATGGCGACACCTTGATGGGCGTCACGGCATTCTGGACAGCCGCGCGCTACGGCATCCCGCTGCTGGCCGTGATCGCCAACAATCAAAGCTTCTTCAACGACGAGGTGCACCAGGAGCGGGTTGCCCAGATGCGCGGCCGCAACCCGGCGAACAAGTGGATCGGCCAGCATATCGGCGGCCCCGACGTCGACCTCGCGGCGATGGCCCGGGCGCAGGGCTGTGCTGCCTGGGGTCCGGTGCACGATGCTGCCGGGCTGCGCGCCGCCCTGGCGCAGGCGCTCGAGGCGGTCCACGCCGGACAGCCGGCGGTCGTGGACGTCCGGGTCGAGCAGGGCTACGGCACGGAGATGGCGGCGGCGCTGACCCGGGAAGCCGCCACGGGCTGAGCCGCCGCAGTTCGGCTGCAGCACGCCCACGGTCTGCCGTCCACCCTTGCGCAAGACGAACATGAGGAGGCTTCGTGGCACTCGACATAATCGGCGGCGCGCCCGTCACCCTGCCGAACCAACGCGCGCTCTATTACGGCGGCGCCTGGCACGAGGCCGTGGACGGCAGCCGGGAGGAGATGAGAAGCCCATCGACGGCGGAGACCCTTGGCCACGTGTCCTGGGCCGGGGCTGCGGACGTGGACCGGGCGGTCGCCGCCGCCGCGGCCGGCTTTCAGGACTGGCGCCGGGTCAAGCCGCTGGAGCGCGCGCGGGTCCTGCGGGAGGCCGCAGCGATCATCCGGGCCCACGGGCGCGAGCTGGCGCTGACCGACGCCGCCGACTGCGGCAATCCCGTCGCCGAGATGGTGCGCGACGCCGAGATCGGCGCGGCAAGCTTGGATTACTTCGCCGGCCTCGTGCTCGAGTTAAAGGGCGCCACCATCTCGATGGGCGAGGGCGTGCTGAACTACACGCTGCGCGAGCCGCTGGGCGTGGTGGCGCGGATCAACGCCTATAACCACCCTTTCATGTTTGCCGTGATGCGGGCCGGCGCGCCGCTGGCCGCCGGCAACAGCTTGATCATCAAGCCGCCGGAGCAGGCGCCGCTCTCCTCCCTGCGGCTGGCGGAGCTGATCGGCCCGCTGTTCCCGCCCGGCGCGTTCAACGTCCTGCCCGGCGGCCGTGCCTGCGGCGAGGCGCTGGTGGCGCATCCCGGCGTCGCCAAGGTCGGGCTGATCGGCTCCGTACCCACCGGGCGCTTGGGGCCAGGAGGACGGCGCCCGCCTGGTGTGCGGCGGCGTGCCCTCATCCGACCCCGAACTGGGCCAGGGCCTGTTCATCGAGCCCGCCGTGTTCGCCGACGTTCGCTCCGGCATGCGAATCGCGCAGGAAGAGATCTTCGGCCCTGTGCTCTCGGTGTTCCGATGGCAGGACGAGGCGGAGATGATGCGCACCGTCAACGACGTGGAGTGCGGGCTTACCGCCAGCATCTGGACCAACGACCTGGCAACGGCGCACCGGACGGCGGCGGTGGTCGAGGCCGGCTACATCTGGGTGAACAGCACCAGCGCGCATTTCCTGGGGGCGCCGTTCGGCGGCTACAAGCAGTCCGGCCTGGGCCGGGAAGAAAGCCTGGACGAGATGCTGGACTGCACGCAGGTGAAGAACGTCAACATCACGACCGGCTGACGGCGCTCGGCCAACCCGCTACGCCGCGGACGTGAGGCCGGCGCGGCGCAGCTGCAGGGTGCGCAGGAGAACGAACAGCCCGGCCATGACGGGGAGCAGCGCCATCACGCCCAATATCCTGGGCGCGCCCCATCCTCCCCTCAGCATGGCGCCGACCAGCAAAGGGCTGCAGACCTGCCCGAGGCGGCCCATCCCCATGGCCCATCCCACCCCGGTGGAGCGGATCGCCGTCGGATAGGACGTGGCGGCCAAGGCGATGCCGCCCGAT
>CAXUJE010000604.1:0-2557 GCA_964251035.1 uncultured Acetobacteraceae bacterium | reverse complement strand
GCAGCCAAGGCGAAGCGACCTCCCGTCGCGCGCGCGATGCGGTCGATCAACCCCGAAGGAGGCAGCGTGGTGCCTAGGCCAAGCTTTGTCGTTCACGACCCGTTCTTTTTGTTCTATAGTGCCAGCGATGGATCGCGAACCGGCGCGCAAGATCATACACGTCGACATGGACGCCTTCTTCGCGTCCGTGGAGCAGCGGGACGATCCCGCCCTTCGCGGCCGGCCGGTGGCGGTCGGTTCCCCCGCCGCCCGGGGCGTTGTAGCCGCCGCGAGCTACGAAGCGCGCCAGTTCGGCGTCAGGTCGGCGCTGCCGTCGACCACTGCGCTTCGCAGGTGCCCCGAACTCGTTTTCGTCAAGCCGCGCTTCGACGTTTACCGGGCGGTGTCCCGGCAGATCCACGGCATCTTCGCCGACTACACGCCGCTCATCCAGCCGCTCTCGCTCGACGAGGCGTATCTCGACGTCACGGAGAACCTGCGGGGCCTGCCAACGGCGTGGTCCACCGCTTGGGAAATCCGCGCCCGCATCCTGGAGGAGACCGGCCTGACCGCTTCGGCCGGGATTTCGTATAACAAGTTCCTGGCCAAGCTCGCGTCGGGTCACCGCAAGCCCAATGGCCAGTTTGCGGTAACGCCCGGCATGGGAGCGGCCTGGGTGGGGGCGCTGCCCATCGCCGACTTTCACGGCGTCGGCCCGGTGACGGCCAGGAAGATGCAGGCGCTCGGCATCGAGACCGGCGCCGACCTGCGGGCAAGGTCGATGGCGTTCTTGCAGGAGCATTTCGGCAAGGCCGCCGCCTGGTACTACGCGATTGCGCGGGGGGAGGACGACCGGCCCGTCGATCCCGACCGCACGCGCAAGTCCTCCGGGTCGGAGACCACCTTCGACCGCGACCTCACCGAGGCCGCGGAGATCGAGGATGGCGTATTGAGGATGGCCGACGACGTGTGGTCCTGGTGCGAGAGCGCGCGGGCGTTCGGCCGGACCGTGACGGTGAAGGTGAAGTTCGCGGACTTCCAGCAGGTCACCCGCAGCCGCAGCTATGCGGGCGCGGTGACCCGCCACGCGCGACTTCGCCAGGCGGGCCTTGATCTCATCCGCTCGGTCTTCCCGCCCGAGAAGGGGATCAGGCTGGTCGGTGTGGCAGTATCGAATTTCGAGGCTCCGGTGCATGAGGATGCCGGGTTGCCGTTGTTCGGATCGGCGGCGGGTGGTGCGGACGCGCCGGCGTCTGTTCTGGCGGGAGTATCCTGACGGTCCGCCGCGCGGGCAACGCCGGCCTGCCGCTCCACTGCGGTCATCGTGCTCGAGTACGGGCGCGACGAGATGTCGCGGCGGCTGGCGTGCCCGTGCTGGTTCCGCTGGTCGGCGACGTTCCGCAGCAGGCGCGACCGAGCAGCACAGGCTTTTCACCGGACAACGTTGGCAGGTTTTCGGCCACCTTCATGGCTGGAACCGGCCGGAGGTGGCCCATCTGCTTCCTGTCAGCAACACGCAGAACGCGGCTGCTTGCCAGCTATGAAGCCGGCGAGCCAGACCGAACAGGCAGCGTTGCTATCTGAGCTGGCTGTCTTTGCTGCCCCTGCGGTTGAACCCGATGTTCGCCGGACGGCGATCACGAGTTGACTGACACGCGATGCAGGTTCGCACTCCGGAGACCGCAAGGCGGCGCGCTTCCGGGATTTCGTCGCCGCATTCCACGCAGTGCGTCTCTCCCTCGCCCGTCGGCATGCGCGCCCGCGCCCTCATCACTTCGTCCGTGACGGTATCGTCGATCTGATCCTGCACAGCTCCGTCCGGAGCCCAACCATTCGCCATTGTCGCTGTCCGATGTCCATATCGTCGGAAGGACTCCAGATGGGAACAGCGACGACCGTTTCAAAGCCTGTTCGCGCGGAGCAGGAGGACTAGCGAGATTTGACAGCTACTTTTGGCCGAAAGCAGAAAAGCTGTTTGCAAGAACCGAGACGGGAAACAACCCTTCATTCACTCGTACAAGAGCCGGGAACATCGGCCAGCTGCGCGCCGATGCAGCCGAGCGGCAAGCCCACCGCGCTCGGGGCAAGCAACGAGGCTTCCGTGTGGCGCGCACACCGGCCGGGGAACTGCGTCAGCTCGGCCTCGAAGTCCCGGAACGTGATCGATGCCCAGCCACTGCTCGTGGCTGCCGCGGTGGAGATCATGGCGCCAGTTGGGGGCGCACCAACGCCAGCACGCGCGCCATGTTGCGGCCCACGCGCTCCAGCGCTTCGTTCCAAGGCAGGACGGCGAAGCGGTCCAGCTCGGGGAACGGCGCCTGCCCCGGGCGCGACACCATCGACGCGCAGCGCAGGACCGTTGGGTCCGGCATCGCGGGAACGCGCCAGGCGAACAGGGCCAGGTCCTTGGCAGGGAGGTAGGCGTGGGTGCCGAGCGGGACCAAGGCATCCGGCTCGGCAAGCAGGCCCGTCTCCTCCTGCAGTTCGCGGGCGGCCGCGGCGGCCAGGGCCTCGCCGGGGTCGGCCAGGCCCTTGGGGATGTCCCAGCGCGGGGTGCGGGTGGCGTGGCCGAGCAGGA
>CAXUJE010000603.1:0-2575 GCA_964251035.1 uncultured Acetobacteraceae bacterium | reverse complement strand
GTGCCATACGGGGCGTTCTTGGCCGGGCTGTCCGGCGTGCCCGGGATCGACCTGTCGGCGCAGGTGGCACAGGTGCCCGGCGGCGTCCCTCGCAGCCTCGCCGACTGGGCCGCCGATGCCATGCCGGCGGAGGCGTTCGGCGCTGTGGGCGACGGCATCGCCGACGACACGGCGGCGCTGACCCGCGCCGTCGCCAGTGGCCGTCCGGTGCGGCTCGGTCCCCGCGCCTACGCGACGCGCGGCCAGTGGACGGTGAGCGGGCGCGCCACCCTGATCGGCGTGCCCGGCCAGACCGTTCTGCGCCGCTTGCCCGGCAATGGCCCGGCCGCCGGCGCCTTCATCAACATCGATTGCGATGCCTTCACCGCGCTCGGCGTCATCTTCGACGCAGGCGCGGCACTGGGGGATAGCTGGGGCGTGCTGGTGACGCCCCGCTGCACGGAAACGCTGTTCGATGCCTGCGTGTTCCAGGAGGCTACCGGCCAGACCCTCGGCAGCGGCCTGGTGATCCAGGCGCGGGACGGGCTTTCGGGGTCGCCGAGCCGCCACCGCGTCCTCAACTGCGAGGCGCGCAATAACCAGGTCCACGGCATCTGGGTCCAGGCGGCGTCGGGCGCGCTCGTCCAGGGCTGCCGCGCGCATGACAACGGTGCTTACGGCATCTGCCTCGACTTCAACGACCCGGCCTTCCAGCAGACCGTGCGCCACGGCCGGGTGCTGGGCTGCGAGGCGTGGAGCAACGCCCGCGGCATCTCGGTCGGCAACTTCAACGAGACCAACGCCGAGCCGCCGCGCTGGGGCAACGCCAACCCGGACGCGGTGGGGGTCGTGGTGGCCGGCAATTCCTGTCACGGCAACACCGCCTACGGCATCGCGGTGGCCGGGCAGGGATTGAGCGTGGCGGGCAACGAGCTGTCGGCCAACGGCAACGGCCTCCTGGTCAACGCCGCGCAATCCCGCGTCGCCGGTAACGCCATCGCCGGCCCCGGCTACTTCGGCATCGACGCCGGCGGCTGCATCGACTGCGACGTGTCGGGCAACCTGGTGCAGGGCTGCTCGGTCGGCATCAACCCGGGCGGCAGCCGCGGCGTGCGGGTGGCGGGCAACCAACTGCTCGGCAACATCTGGGGCATCACCGCCTACAACGTCGAAACCGACGGCCAAAGCCTGAGCGAAGGCGGGCAGAACTTCGGCATCGCCTGCCAAGGGCTGACCATTGAGGACAACCGCATCGCGCTGCGCGACGGGTCCGGCGGCGGGATCTACCTGCTGGACGCGCCGCAGGGCGTCGTGGTGGCGCGCAACGCCTTTTTCAGCGGCAACGACAGCAGCCCGTCGCAGGCGCTCTGGGCGCACACCGACAGCGTCTTGGTGCGGGACAACACCTGGGACAACCAGGCGCGGATGATCTGCAACCCCATCGATCTCGGTTCGGCCAACGGCGGCGTCCAGCAGGTGCAGGTGCCGGACATGCTGGACGGCGCGATGCTGACCTCCACCCCCCGCGGCGTGCAGAGCATCGTGGGCATGCACCAGGCGGCGGTGGCCGGGCAGGTCGCCTTCGTGCGGGTGCAGAACGGCGGCCAGGGCTACACGCAGGCGAGCGTCGCCATCGGTGGGGCCGGGTCCGGGGCGCAGGCGATGGCGCACGTCCGGGACGGCGCGGTTCTCGGCATCGCCGTGCTGAGCGGCGGCAGCGGCTATGCGGCGGGCGCGACCGTGACGATCACCGGGGACGGCCAGGGCGCCCAGGCCAGCGCCACCATCGGCCTGCCGGTCACGGACGAGCGGCAGGTGCGCCTCCATTGCAACTGCGCCGTGCGGTTCCGCCGGGCCGGGAGTGCGCCGTTCCAGGACAACTGGACCGGCGCCGACATCCTGGTGCCGGCCGCGACCGCCGTGGACTGGGTCGGCACCTGGGGCGGCTGGCAGGCGCTGGCCTTCGCGCCGGCCGACTACCTGGCGCCGCCCGGCGACGGCAGCCTCGTGCTCCGCACCGCCGCGGGCGACCTGACGCTGCGCCCGTCCGGCCCGGGCCGGCTCCGCGTCGGCTCCGACGCCGAGCCGTGGGGCTTCGTCAGCACGCTGGGCCGCGGCAGCCCGGAGGGCGTGGTCTCTGCACCCCCCGGCTCCGACTACCGCAACCTCGACGGCGGCGCGGGCGCCACGCTGTGGCTGAAGCGCAGCGGCTCCGACGCCACGGGCTGGGCGGCCATCGCCTGAGCTCCCACCGCCTGAACTTCGCGTCCCATCCGAACAGGGGGCATCCATGCCGACGATCAAGCAACTTCCCCAGGCCGCCCAGGTGGCGGCGACCGACCAGGTGCCGCTGAGCCAGGGCGGCGTCACCCGCGGCGCGCAGGTGGGCACCCTGCTGGCCAGCACCCAGCCCCGCATCACCCTGGCGCCGGCGGCGCTCTTGGGCCGGGTCTCGCCGGTCGTGGGCGGGCCGGAGGCGGTGGGGCTGGGTCCGGGCCTGGCGATGTCCGGCGGCGCGCTGGCCGCCACGGCCGCGGACCACCTGTCCCTGCCCACCGCCGCCGCCCTGTCGCCCGGCGACGAGGTGCTGGTCAAC
>CAXUJE010000602.1:0-2581 GCA_964251035.1 uncultured Acetobacteraceae bacterium | reverse complement strand
CGCGCGCCCGGGGGGTGGGGCCCGGCGGCGGCCTGGGCCGCGGGGCGCGCCCGCTCGGCCAGCAGGGCGCGGTAGTCGTCCATGTCGCCCTCGTAGGGCCGCACGGTGCCGTCGCTGACCAGCCAGAGCCGGTCCGCCACCAGTTCCACCAGATGCGGGTCGTGGGTGATCAGCAGCACGGCCCCTCCAAACTCCGCCAGCGCCCGCACCAGCGCCTCCCGCGCGTCGATGTCGAGGTGGTTGGTCGGCTCGTCCAGGATCAGCAGTTGCGGCGCGTCCCGGGTGGCCAGCGCCAGCAGCAGCCGCGCCTTCTCGCCGCCCGACAGGCTGCCGACCGGGGTGTCCGCCCGGTCGGCGTCGAGGCCGAACCGCGCGAGCTGGCTGCGCACCTGCGGCGGCAGCGCGCGGGGCAGGGCGCGCGCCATGTGGTCCACCGGCGTGTCGCCCATCACCAGCTCGTCCGTCTGGTGCTGCGCGAAGTAGCCGACGCGCAGCTTCGGGCTGCGCCGGACCGTGCCGGCCATCGGCTCCAGCCGCCCGGCCAGCAGTTTTGCGAATGTGCTCTTGCCGTTGCCGTTGGCGCCCAGCAGGGCAATGCGGTCATCCATATCGACGCTGAGCGACAGCCCGGCCAGCACCCGTGTTGCGCCATACCCGGCCGCCACGCGGTCCAACACGAGGATCGGCGGCGCGAGCCGCGCCGGCTCCGGGAAGTCGAAGCGGGTGGGTGCCGCCTCCACCACGGTGTCCAGCACCGGCAGCTTCTCCAGCGCCTTGATGCGGGCCTGCGCCTGACGCGCCTTGGTCGCCTTGGCGCGGAAGCGGTCCACGAAGCTCTGCATGTGGGCGCGCTGGGCGGCGATGCGCTCGGCGGCGCGGGACTGCTGCATGGCGTGCTCGGTGCGGATGCGGACGAACTCGTCGTAGCCGCCGGGCGTGAAGCTGAGCTTGCGCCCGTCCAGGTGGGCGATGCCCTGCACGGCGCGGTCCAGCAGGCCGCGGTCGTGCGACACGATCAGGCAGGCGCCGGGGAAACGCGCCAGCCACCCCTCAAGCCAAAGCGTTGCCTCAAGGTCCAGGTGGTTCGTCGGCTCGTCCAGCAGCAGCAGGTCGGGGGCGGCGAACAGGGCGGCGGCCAGCGCCACCCGCATGCGCCAGCCGCCGGAGAAGCTGTCCACCGGACGCGCCTGCGCCTCGGCATTGAAGCCCAGCCCGGCCAGGATCGCCGCCGCCCGGGCCGGCGCCGCGTCGGCGCCGATGGCGCGCAGCCGCTCGTGCACCTCGGCCAGCCGCAGCGGCGGCGCGGTGTCGAGTTCGGCCAGGAGCGCCAGGCGTTCCGCGTCGGCCAGCAACACGGTATCGATCAGGGAGGCCGGCCCGCTCGGCGCTTCCTGGCGGACCTGGGCCATGCGGGCGCGGCTGCTGAGGGTGATCTCCCCGCCATCGACCGGCAGCTCGCCCGCGATGGCCTTGAGCAGCGTGCTCTTGCCCGCGCCGTTGCGTCCCACAAGACCAATGCGCCGCCCGGGATCGACGCGCAGCTCCGCCCCATCCAGCAGGGTGCGCCCGGCCATGCGGAGGGTGACGCGGTCGAGGGTCAGCAGGCTCATGCCGGGGATGTAGGCCCGCCCGCCGCCCCGGGGAAGCCCGGCCTTGCCCCAACCCGGCCCTTGGCCTAAACGCCCCCGGCATCGTTGATAGGAACCCGCCATGGCCACCGAGCGCACGCTGTCCATCCTCAAGCCCGACGCCACCCGCCGCAACCTGACGGGCAAGATCAACGCCGTGTTCGAGGACGCGGGCCTGCGCATCGTCGCCCAGCGCCGGCTGCACCTGTCCCAGGCCCAGGCGGAGGCGTTCTACGCCGCGCACCGGGAGCGCGGCTTCTTCAAGGACCTGGTCGGCTTCATGGTCAGCGGCCCCGTCGTCGTGCAGGTGCTGGAAGGCGAGGACGCCATCGCGCTGAACCGCAAGCTGATGGGCGCCACCAACCCGGCCAACGCCGACGCTGGCACCATCCGCAAGCTGTTTGCCGAAAGCATCGAGGCCAACAGCGTGCACGGCTCCGACAGCGCCGAGGCGGCCGCGCAGGAAATCAGCTTCTTCTTCGCGGGCACGGAGATCGTCGGCTGACCCCATGCGCCGTGCCGGCCCGCTTTTGCTGGCGGCCAGCCTCGCCGCGTGCGGGCCGCCCGACAGGCCCATCGTGCTGCGCCCGCCCGCCCCGGTGTCGGTGGCCGGCATAGATGGGCGTTACCGGGGCACCGCCCGCCTGATCCGCGCCGCCGGGTCGTACTGCCAGCGCAGCGGCGCCCGCGTGCTGGACGTTTACCGCGGCACCGTGTCCTTGTCGTACAGCGCCGCCCCGCGCGAGCGCGTGTCGCTGACGGCCCAGGTCGGCCCTGACGGCCGCATCCAGGCCAGCGACGGGGAGGGCACGATGGAGGGCCAGCTTGCCCATGGCCGCCTGGAAGTCACGGTGGCGAGCCGCCAATGCGAGCACCACTGGACGCTGACCAAGGTGGACTAGCCGGAAGCGGCCCCATGCCGGATGGGTGCCGCGCGGCCACCGGCAGGGCAG
>CAXUJE010000601.1:0-2593 GCA_964251035.1 uncultured Acetobacteraceae bacterium | reverse complement strand
CCTCCGCCCCGACATATGGGCAGAAACATCCCAACCAACTCGCAGAACGATCTAGTTCTCCGCGCCGCGCCCGTGCGGCGACGAGGGCCGCACGCTTGACCTTGTGCGCCTCGACGAGGAACAGGGCGCCGACCGGGGTCAGCCGTACCGAACGGCGGTCCCGATCAAGCAGCCTGGTGCCGGGTTCGTGCTCAAGGTGCTGGATCTGCTGCGTCAGGGCCGGCTGAGCAATGTGGAACCGTTCCGCCGCGTGGCCGAAGTGCAGGGTTTCAGCGACGACCGTGAACGACCGGAGGCGTCGAAGCTCCATGTTGACCCTCTGACGTCCACAAGCCCTGATAAGCTGCAACGATCACAGAGCAGAAAACAGATATTGGACATGATGACCCTGGCCGTCCAGCTCTCCTGGGACAAGAAGACGGCCAGGGGAGACGAACATGGCGAACCCAACTGTGGTTACCTCTGCAATCCCACCCGGATCTGCTTCTCCAGTGATCTCAGGGTTGCCGGATGCGCAGGACGAGTCGGAGCGCATTTTCCGGAAGATCACGTGGCGGATCGTGTCCTTGGCGGTTACGGGCTACATCATCGCCTACCTCGACCGCGTAAGCGTCGGCTTCGCCAAGCTTCAGTTCATGCAGGACCTGTCCTTTGATAATGCAGTCTACGGTCTTGGGTGCGGGCCTATTCTTCGCGGGCTACCTCCTGTTCATCTACGAGGGCCTGCCGACCGTCCTCCTCGGTCTACTCTGCTTCTTCTACGTCGATGATGACCTCGGGCGCGCAAGGTGGCTCTCGGATGCCGAGAAGCGCCTGGTCGCCGCGGCCCTGAAAGCCGAGAACAGCAGCGGGGACGCGAAGCGCCATGCGACCTTCCGCCAAGCCCTCCTTGATCCCCGGGTGTACGTCCTGGCGCTCGCCTACCTGTCTATCCTTGCCGGGACGCAGGCCGTCGCCCTCTGGACACCGACGCTGCTCCACCGGTTTGGGATCGGGACGACGCTGGTCGGGGTGCTCGGCGCGGTCCCCTTCGTCATCGCAGTGGCCGGCATGCTCCTGCTTGGGCGCAGCCCGGACCGGCGCCTGGAGCGCCGCTGGTACTTCGCCGGGGCAATCTGGCTCGGCAGCGCGTGCCTGGCCGCGTTCGGCCTGATTCCTGACAACCTGATCACGACCATCCTGCTGCTCGGCGGCGTGGCCGGCGGCTCCTGGGCGGCACAGGACATGCGCATACACTCGATCGAAACCACGCTATTCGACCTTCTGACTACTGCTTGGTCAGCGTTGCTTTGGCAGTCTCGGGACCGATCTCCGGCGGGAGAGGTTGGCGGCAGGAGGCAGGGATGACGAGGCGGCATCGGGTGACGCTGACGACAGAAGAGCGAGACGAGCTTGGTCGGGTGACCTCGCGTGGCAAGGCGGATGCCCGCAAGCTGACCCATGCGCGGGTTTTGCTGCAAGCGGATGCGTCCGAAGGGGGCCAGGCTGGTCGGATGCGGCGATCTCCGAGGCGCTCAGGGTCAGCGTGCGTGTCATCGGGCGGGTGCGCCAGCGCTTTGTCGAGGACGGGCTGGAGGCGGCCCTGCTGCCCAAGCCAAGTTCGCGCATGTATGCGCGCAAGCTGGACGGGTCGCAGGAGGCGCGGCTGACCGCGCTTGCCTGTTCTGACCCGCCTGCGGGCGAGAAGCGCTGGACGCTGCGGCTGCTGCGGAACGGCGAAGCCGTTTGCGCGCGGCCGGGCAGGTGGTGGCCTTGGACGTCGTGTCCGACCTGAGCCGCGAGACGGTGCGCCAGGGGCTGGGGGGCGAATGCCCTCAAGCCGCACCTGCGGCGGATGTGGTGCGTTCCGCCCAAGCCGTCGGCCGAGTTCGTCTGCCGTATGGAGGACGTGCTCGGCGTGTATCGCCGTCCCGCCGATCCGCGCCGACCTGTGGTGTGTCTGGACGAGTTGAGCACGCAATTGATCGGCGAGGTGCGCACGCCGCTTCCGTTTCGTCCCGGCCAGGTCGCGCGCTTTGATTGCGAGTATGTCCGCAATGGGACCGCTAACCTATTCATGGTTTTCGAGCCGCTTGGCGGCTGGCGCGAGGTGCAGATTACCGAGCGACGCCAGCGCGGCGATTGGGCGCACTTCGTCCGCGACCTGGCGGACGGCCGCTACAAGGATGCCGACCAGATCGTGCGGGTCATGGGCCCCAGCCGCAAACGCTTCGCGTTTCGGCGAGCCCAACATCCACAGCCCGGCCTCGCTCTACGAGGCATTCCCGCCCGCCGAGGCCAAGCGCATCATGAACAAGCTGGAAATCCACCACACCCCCAAGCACGGCCCGTGGCTGAACATGGCCGAGATCGAGTTGAGCGTCTTCCGTCGCGACCTGCCCGGGCGCGTGGCCAGCAAGGCGACGCTGGAGCGCCATGCCGCCGCGTGGCAGCGCCGACGCAACGCCGCCGCCACCACGGCAGACTGGCGCTTCACCACCGCCGACGCCCGCATCAAGCCGCGGAACCTCTACCCGTCAGCTCAGCACCGACAAACCACTAGCCGGCATCGACCGTCTTCAGCAACCGTGGTGAGCCGATCTCGACTGCGTTC
>CAXUJE010000600.1:0-2615 GCA_964251035.1 uncultured Acetobacteraceae bacterium | reverse complement strand
CCCGAAAACAGCCTCGATTGCGCGTCGAGCCGTTCATCATTGCGCGCCGGTACATGTACGGCTGTAATGGGCGCAAAGCAGCCGTCTCCGCTGAGAGCGTCGTCTGGTTGCTCCACGCCAAACTTGATCATTGGGCAGACCGCTCAAGAACGGGTTTTCCGGGAAGTTAAGAGCGCCGACCTGGTTGACCCGGGTGCATTTCCAGCCACTCCCGCAACTTCAGAGTTGCCTTGCAGTGTGTGCAGCCACCCGTGCACGACGTTCTCCGCCGGCAGGTCCTCGATGAACACCGAAGGCTTGGTGAAGCCGCGGCGGAAGGCGCAGTAGCTGACCGTCACGCGCTGCCGCCCCCGGGTCAGCGCCACATAGGCAAGCCGCCGCTCCTCCCCCATGTCGGAGTAGTCCGCCGGGAACAGGCCGGCCTCCCAGGCCGGCAGGAACACGTGGTCGAACTCCAGCCCCTTGCCCTTGTGCAGCGTCATCAGCTTGACCCGCCCGTCGCCGGAGCCGTCCTGTTCCGCTCCCTGGCCGGACAATGCCCCGTGCTCCAGCAGCGCCTCAGCGTCATGGAACGGGCCGGCAAGCCGCAGCAGCTCCTGCAGGTTCTCCGTCCGCCCCTCGGCCCCGTCCGCCCGGCTGTCGCGCAGCATCCCCCGGTAGCCCGTGCGGTCCAGCAGCAGGGAAAGCTGGTCGGCCAGGCTCAGGGTGAAGTCGGCGCTGGCGTCCAGCACGGTGTCCGCGAAGCCCAGCGCCGCCTCGCGCGCCTTCGGGTTGATGTCCGCCGTGCGGGCGGCAATCAGCAGCGAGCAGCCCTTGGCGTGCGCCTCGGCCTCGATCGCTTGCATGGCCTTGGGGCCGAGCCCGCGCGCCGGCACGTTGGCCACGCGCCGGAAGGCGTCGTCCGACTGCGGGTTCTCGGGGTGGGCCGCCAGGCGCAGCAGGGCGAGGGCATCCTTCACCTCGGCATGCTGGTAGAATCCCGTGTCGCCCAGGAGCTGGTAGGGCACCTGCGCCCGCAGCAGCGCCTCCTCGTAGCCGCGGGCCAGGGCGTTGCCGCGGAACAGCAGGGCCATGCCGTCCCACGGCACGCCTCCCGCATGGCGGCGGACCATCTCGGCCGCGATCCCGCCCGCCTCCTCCTGCGGACCGCGGAAGCCCACGACCTCGACGCGCTCGCCCATGCCCTTGCTGGTGAACAGCGTCTTGCCCAGGCGCTGCGTGTCGCAGGCGATCACCGCGTTGGCGGCGGCGAGGATGTGCCCCGTGGAGCGGAAGTTCTCCTCCAAGCGGACCTGCATGGCATCCGGGAAGTCGCGCGCGAAGCTGCGGATGTAGCGTATGTCGCTGCCCCGGAACGAGTACACGCTCTGATCGTCGTCGCCCACAACGAAGATGCGCCGGTGGTCCCGGCCGAGCAGCATGAGCCAGGTGTATTGCCCGTGGTTCACGTCCTGGTACTCGTCGCAGGCGATGCTGTCGAAGCGCCCGGCCCAGCGCAGGCGGTAGGCCTCGTCGCGCTGCATGGCCACCGTTGAGTAGAGCAGGAGGTCGCCGAAGTCGGCCAGGTTGGCTTCCCGCAGGCGGCGCTGGTACTCCCCGTACACCTGCGCCGCGACCCGCGCGCCGACGGGATCGACCGGCGTGCCGCTGCGGGCGCCCTCGGCGATCAGCGCCTCGGCGTGCGCCATGGCCTGCTCGGGCAGGACCAGCGCGTCCTTCATGCGGCCGATCGCCTTGCACAGGGACTTGGGCGAGTAGCCGGCGTCGTCGGCCCCTGGCCGGGGATCGAGGCCAAGGGCGGCCATGCTGCGCTTGACCAGGCGCTTGCTGTCCTCGGCATCGAGGATGTCGAAGCCGTGCCGCAGCCCGGCGACCTCCGGCTCGTGGCGGAGCTGGCGCGCGGCAAGCCCATGGAAGGTGCCGAGCCAGTACGGGCTGGCGCCGCCGCCGAGCATGGCCCCGATGCGCTCCCGCATCTCGCCGGCGGCCCGGTTGGTGAACGTGACGGCAAGGATGCGGGACGCCGGCAGGCCCAGGCCGGCGATGCGCCAGCCCAGCGCCGCCGTCAGCGTCTTGGTCTTGCCGCTGCCCGCGCCGGCCAGCACCAGGATGGGGCCGTCGTGCGTCGCCGCGGTGGCCTGGGCCGGCGTCAGCCCGTCCGTGGCACGCGGTTGTGCCGACGGCTGCGCGGCAGGGGAGGCGGTCAGGCCGTCCGGCGCCATCCCGCCTACTCCGGCAGGCCGTGGATACGCCGCCGGCGCCTACCCCACAGGGCGTCCATGCCGTGGGCGATCACGGCGGTCAGCCCGGACAGCAGGAGCTTCGCTGCCTGGAACGCGACAAAGGCAAGACCCGCCGCTATCGCACCGAGCGCCCCGCCCTGCAGCAGCGAGAGCTGGGCGAAGCCGCCAGGGTCAAGCACCAGGCTGCAGCTCTCCACGTAGGGCTGGTCGGCTTCCGCAGGCGGCGAGGAGGGTGGCTCCGCAGCAGGCAGGGTCTGCTTCGGCCAAGCCGCGCAAGCATCGTGCAAGGCGGCGACGGCTGCGCGGACCGCCTCGGGTGGGTGGCTCCAGGTCGGCGTCGAGCCCGGCCGGGGAGGGGTGAGCCCCGGCGCG
>CAXUJE010000599.1:0-2615 GCA_964251035.1 uncultured Acetobacteraceae bacterium | reverse complement strand
ACCCTGGCCGCCACGTCGCGGGCGTTGGCGGCCAGGGTCGCCTGGGCCGCGAGGTCCAGCACCTGGGCCGCCAAGGCGAGGCGCGCCGCCTCGACCGCCGCCAGCACCGCGGCGCCGTCCGCCTGGGCCGTCGCCTGCGTCGCCCGGCCCTGGCCCGGCAGCCAGAGGGGCGTGCCAAGCTCTGCCTGCGACGTGATGTAGTTGTAGTTGCTTCCCAGCGCCTTGTCGTTGACGTAGGTGCCGATGGCATAGGGCGCGTTGGGCAGGAACGCGCCGCCCGCGGCGTAGCGGGCGCCGGCGGACGCCCCCTGCGCCGCCAGCTCCTGCCGCTGCGGCAGGCGCGCCCAGGCTGCCGCGACGGCGTCATGGAAGCTCGGTCCCGCCCTGCGCGCGGCCTCCGACGAGGGCCGGGCCAAGGCGTGCGGCGTGGCCGCCAAGACGGCGCAGCCGGCCAGGAACGAGACAAGGCCCAAGGCCCAGGCTGCCCGACGCTCAGTCCCGGATGCCGCCATGTCTCTTCCTCGATGTCATGGATGTCGCCATGTGTGGTGCGCCCAGGTCCCGCGGCGGCAGGCGGCGGCCGTGCATCCAGACGCGGGCTGTTGCTGGTCTCCCCTATGTACTGGATCACGTCAACGAAAGCGCAAGCGGAATCGCGACCCGGCAATGCCCGCCATGCTGCATGCTGTCGGCCATGCTTGAGCAGCTTCCTGGCGTGACGGGCGCCCGCGCCGTCGTGCCGCATGTCGATGACCTCGGCGCCAGCCACGGGGCGAACCGGGCGTTCCTCGACCTGGCGGCGCGCGGGCTGGTGACCTGCGGCTCGGTGATGGTGCCGGGTCCCTGGTTCCGGGAGATCGCCGAGGCCGCCAGCGCCGACCCGGCCCTGGACCTCGGCGTCCACCTGACGCTCACCAGCGAATGGAGCGCCTGCCGCTGGGCGCCGGTTTCCACCGTGAGCCGGGCATCAGGGCTGATCGACCCTGACGGCTATTTCTGGCGCGACCTCGACAGCCTGCGGCGCCACCTCGTGCCGGAGGCGGCGGAACTTGAGCTGCGGGCGCAGATCGAGCGGGCGCTCGCGGCGGGCATGGCGCCCACCCACCTCGACGCGCACATGGCGGCGGCGATGCTGCCCGAACTGCTGGAGGCCCACGTCCGGCTCGGCCGCGAGTATGGGATGGTGCCCGTGTTGCCGCGCTCCATCGCCTGGGCGCCCGACCCGGCGTCCTACCGAAGCGTGGTGGCCAGGCTCGACGGGGTGGGCGCCCCGGTGTTCGACCATTGCCGGGGCACGCTGGCCGTGGAGCGCGAGCACCTGGAGGAGGGATGGCGCGCGCTGGTGGCGGGGCTTGCGCCCGGCGTCACCCACCTGGCCCTGCACCCCACGGTGCCGGGCGAGTTCGAGAGCATGGCGCCGGCCCATGCGGGCTGGCGATACGCGGAGTACGACCTGCTCGCGGGCGGGCGGCTGCGGGCGCTCTGCGCGGCGGCCGGGGTCGCGGCCGTGGGCACCCGCGCCGCGCAAACGCTCTGGCTCGCCATGGGACAGGGCTGACGGACGGCCTGACGCGCCGCCCTCTATCCCCGCGGCGGCAGCGGCACGGCGAAGACTCCCGCCGGCTCCTCCGGCTTCTCCGCCATCCGCGGCACCGCCAGGCCCGTGGCCACGACCCGCCCGGCCAACTCGCGCATCCGGCTGAGCTGCTCCGGCGCCAGCGTCCTCAGCCCGTGCCGCTCGGCAAAGGCGCGCATCTCCGCCTCCGTCATTTCGCTCATCTCAAGCGCCTCCCAGCACCGGCCGCCGCGCCCGCCAGGCCGTCGCGGCCTCGTACGCGTGGGCCACGCGCAGCACCGTCGCCTCGTCGAAGTACCGCCCGCCGATCTGCGCGTTGGTCGGCAGCCCGGCCTCCGTGAACCCCGTGCACACCGACATCCCGGGATGGCCGGACACGTTGAACGGCGTCGTCGCCTTGTGCCGGGTGAAGTCCGTCACCGCCTCCGGATCGTCGAACGGCGGCGCCACGTGCATCGCGCACGGCAGGATCACGGCGTCGAAGCCGCACACCATCGCATCTGTGCCCAGCGCCAGGCTGCGCCGCTGCCGCTGCGCCGCCAGGTAGTCGGCGGCCCGCACGGTGAACCCGCTCATCATCTTGTCCCGCAGCGCCTGGCCCATCTCCGCCCCGCGCTCCAGGAAGTCGCGCTCGTGGATCGAATAGCTTTCCGACCAGTTGATGACCGAGGTCACGCCCTCGTACTGCGTGAGCGGCGCCGGCAGGTGCGCCTCCGCGATCTCCGCCCCCAGCCCGGCCAGCACGGCGGCCATCGCCTCGATCCCCGCCGCGTTGGCCGGGTCGGGCGCGGGTGCCCCCGGCCCGAACTCCCGCACGACGCCGATCCGCAACCCCCGCACGCCCGCGCCCAGCCCGGCGAGGTAATCCACCGCCGGCGCCCGTGCGCTGGACGGGTCCGCCGGGTCGTGCCCGGCGACCTCCCGCAGCACGAGGGCCGCATCCTCGGCCGTCCAGCACAGCGGCCCCGCCACGTCGAGCGACCAGCAGTTGGGCAGGATGCCCGCCCGGCTCACCAGCCCGAAGGTCGGCTTGATGCCC
>CAXUJE010000598.1:0-2615 GCA_964251035.1 uncultured Acetobacteraceae bacterium | reverse complement strand
GACTGTTGACATTCCTCATAAGCGCTGCTTCTGGCAATCGCGCATCCGTCATTGTTGGACAACACCAGCACCGGGACGCCTTCAAGCTTCCGGTCGGATACCCGTTCGCAACTGACATAAAAATTGTTGCAGTCGATCAGCGCGAAAGGCGGGGCGGTCAGCATGGCGGCTAACGGAGCTGTCGCACAACGCCGACCACGACGCCCCAAATCTCGGCCGTCACTTCCTCCCCGATGATGAAGGGCGGATAATCGGGGTTTTCCGCCTGCAACATGGACCGGCCATCCCTCAACCGGCGCAGCCGCTTCAGGGTCAAATCGCCATCGAGGACGGCCACGACCACATGGCCCGGCCGTGGCTCGACGTTGCGATCCACCACCACCAGGTCGCCATCGAGGATGCTGGCGCCCTTCATGCTGTCCCCGGTCACGCGCATGAGGAAGGTTGCGGCCGGCCGCTCGATCAGCCGGGCGTTCAGGTCAATCGTGCCGTCGAGATAGTCGTCAGCCGGCGAGGGAAAGCCCGCCGGCACCAGCCGGCCGGCCAGAGGGAGCGGCAAAGGTGGCGCGTCGCGGTCGAAGGCAAGCAGCTCCAGCGTCGCATGTCTGGCGCGATCCCCCGACCAGATGCCGAACGACCGAACCCCCCCTGTATGACTGCAAGCCCTGATCCATTTCTGCTCCGTTAGGAACAGAACTAGAACACTCAAAGCGGCGCGGTCAAGAAAGTGTTGTGAGGCGATGGCGCATCATGTGGATCACATGGCGCCACAAGGCCCAGTGACCACGAAAGTGTGCGTTTTGGCCAAGTAGGCCCGTTCCCAACAGTCGTAATATCAGCCGCCATTTCGAATCAGGCGAGTGCGGTGATGCGTGTGCGCATGACGTTGTTCCTGGCCGGCCGCCTGGTCGAGCTGGAGCCAGGCGAGGAAACCCGCAAGCAGGCGCCCGACTTCTGTGATTTTGCCCACAGCCCGGTCCTAACCCGGTCTGACCCGTGGAAGGGCGTCAGGGGATGGCCAGCCTTGCCAGAGCCGTCTTCACGAACTCGGCGTCCTGCTGGGATTGGCGGATGATATGCTCGGCCATGTCCCGGGCCTGCTCCTCCGTCCACCGGCTCCCGTCGTCGTGGTAGTCGTTGAACACCCCGCCGCCCTTGGCCCGCACGAGCATTTCCATGCCGGCAACAGGCCCGGCCACTTGGGTCAGAAGGTCATCGACGCGATCCTCGAACTCCTCGAAGGATTTCATCTTGGCGGTTCCCTCAATTGTTGTGCCAGTGGCTCAGGTAGAAGCTGTTGACAATCAATTTTCAGGCACCCGCCTTCTACGAGCGCCATGGCTGGCGCCGGTTCGGTGAGGTGCCGTGCCATCCGCCGGGCACCAGCCGCGTGTACATAATAAAAGAGTTGTAGGCGGCAGCCGCTGTACCACTCGGTGTAATCGTCAGATGCCGTTGGCGAAGTCCGTTGTTCGTTCCTTTCATGCGCCAACGGCAGCACAACAGCAATTCCTTTGCTAGAAGATGCATTGTCGTAACTCACAGTTGCGTATTGAGGCAGATCAAGCGACTTCGCCAACGGTAGTGCGCCGGGAGACCGGCCAGGAGTAGATGGTGCAAGTCCATCACGATGAAGGAGTAGCGATCCACATCGGCCCCGAGCCGTGCGTGCGTGTCCGCGAGGGCACGGGCGAAGCGTCGGCAGGGGGACGTGCAGGCCAGCCATTGAGCCGCGAAAGGGCGATAGTCCCGGGTGCCGACGTTGTTACCGTAGCGGAAGGCCACACGTGCGGGGACGTCAGCGCGAGCCCTCGCCGACCCGGCGTGGTCAAAGACCCTGGCATGCACGCAAGCTCCTTGGTCGGGAACCGGGAGATCTCTTGTCCGGCCACTGGCCCTATGGGCTGCGTGGTCCGCATCGGGAAGGCGAGGAGCCGTAGCCGGTGACGTACGGGCGAGAGAAGTCAGACCCCGCCATAGTAGCTGCGAGGCCTGCGAACAAGGCCGGGCGACCGGCTGCGGAGCGGGAGGAGCCAAGGGGAATGCGGCCCAGGACCGCACGCGCCGGGCACAGGACCGGGCAAGCGTGTCCCAGGCTCTGGACCGCATACGGCAAGTCGCGAGGCAGAAAAGGAAGGAACGGTTCACCGCGCTCCTCCACCACCTCAGTGTGCCCATGCTGCGGACGGCGTTCTTGGCGCTCAAGCGGGACGCAGCCCCCGGCGTGGACGGGCTGACGTGGCAGGACTACGAGGCCGACCTCGACCGCAGGGTCGAGGACCTGCACGCACGGGTCCAACGAGGAGCGTATCGGGCGCAGCCAGCCCGGCGGCGGTATATTCCGAAGCCGGACGGCCGCCAGCGCCCGCTCGCGATCGCCGCCCTGGAGGACAAGCTTGTCCAGAGGGCGGCGGCTGCCGTGCTGAGCGCGATCCACGAGGAGGACTTCCTCGGGTTCTCGTACGGGTTCCGGCCCAAGCGCGGCCAGCACGATGCGCTGGACGCGCTCTGTGTCGGGATCACCAGCACCAAGGTGAACTGGATCTTGGATGCCGACATCCGGTCGGACCCTGTTGGCGAAGTCGGCAGCGTTTGGTTTGCAGCGGCGTTGGGGG
>CAXUJE010000597.1:0-2618 GCA_964251035.1 uncultured Acetobacteraceae bacterium | reverse complement strand
CCCGGCCGCGGCGCCTTGGCCATCACGGCAATGGCGCATACCGCATCCAGCCTCACCTTTGTGATCCGGTGGAAGCACGCATCGTCATACCTTGAACTTCGCCCGGAAAGGCATGGGGTTACAGCCGGCTTAGGCCGAGTATCCAGAGCCACGATGTTACGCGGTCAGGACGGTCGCCTGCAACCGGGCAAAACGCCCGATCAAGGACCGGCTCCGCCGGGCGCCAGGCGCACAACGTATCTGTGAAGACCTCAGTCTCGCGCAAGGCGGGTTTCTGGACCAGCATGGGGTTGCTCCTAGAATGCGACGCGGGCCGCCCGGCCCACGCCGAGCACGCGGCCGTCGTCCGCCTGCGCGATGACCGCAGCCTCCTCCCCGGCCGGGAGCGGGACGTTGAGGCGCAGGGCCTGCCCTGTCCAGGCACCGGCGACGCTCATCGAGCGCACGATGTTGGCCTCCAGAAGCGTGCGCCCGCCGTTTTCCCCGCACCCGACATGCGTCTGGTGCTGGCGGTCATAGCCGAGCAGCAGGACGCGGCCCGCGCCCGTGCCCGCGCCGATGGTGATCACCAGCGTGTCTCCAGCCCGGGCGACGGCGACCGGGGCGGCCGTCGTTGCCTCGGCTTCCGCGCGCGCCAGGGTTGCCTCCACGGCGGCACGGTCGGACCCGACCACGTCTAGCCACCCGTCCACCACCATGACGGGGGTGTACGCGTTGGGGCTGACGGAGGCCGCGACGTAGCGGCGCTGCCGGTCGGTCGCGGCCTGGAAGGAGAACGGGTCCTGCCAGCCGAGGCTGTTCCAATACGTGACATGGAACGTCAGCGGCAGCAGGTCCGGCCGGCTGTGGGCGAGGTCGGCCACGATGGCGTCGGCCGGCGGACAGGACGAGCAGCCCTCCGAGGTGAACAGCTCCACGACCACGGGACGGCTGGCGGGCTGCGCCGACGCGCCAGGCGCCAAGCACCCGATGCCGAGAGCAAGCCAATGGACGCGCATGCGTTATCCCCTCCGGTCAACCCGGCAGCCGCGCAGGCTGTCCCGCTTCATTCTCGCGTGAAGGGCAGAAGGTTACAGGCCGGCCGAGCATGCCAAAACGCCATCCTTGGTTCCTTCGCCGTTGCAAGCCGCCGTTCCGCTACGGCCTCGTAATCAGGCGCGTGCCGCGGCGGAGGGCCAGCAGCCCGAGCGCCAGCAGCACCGGGCACGCGGTCTGTATTGCGAGGTGCAGGCTCGATGCCACGACCCCGTGCAGCGCGCCCGACCATCAGGCCACCCCGAACGCGATGCGGCGGAGGCCGCGCCGCCGCCCCATGCCCGCAAGTCCGTCATGCCGGTCTCCCGCAGGCTTGCATTGATCACCCATTCTGACCCATCCCCTCGGGCATGGCGCGCCGAGGCCGTGCCCGGCCGCGAAGGTGAGGTGCATCCTGGACAGGGCGGCAAGCGCCTCGCCAATGCCGATGCGTCATGGAATCCATGGCCGCGGCTTCGGTGCAGCCGCGCGGCACTGAGTCCATACCGCTTTGGAATTGGCGGATCGGGGCTGGCCCGGCTTATCCTGCGGAGAGCGCGCCGGCGCGCAGGCAAACGGAGCAGCATTGATGTCGTCGTTCAAGGTTCAGGTCGGCCCCGCGCAGATCGCCATCCACCAAGGCAAGACCGTGCTGGTGTGCGAGCCGGACGGCACGATCCCGTATCCCAGCGACAAGGGGCTGTATTTCAACGACACGCGCCTCATCAGCAGTTGGTCGATCTATGCCGACGGCGTGCGCTGGGACCTGCTGAATGGCGGCGCCACCCGCCACGACACCGCGTCCATCCACCTGGCCAACCGCGCGCTGCTCACGGCGTCCGGGCCGATCCCCGCGCGCACGCTCGGCATGATGCTGACCCGCTCCATCCAGGGCGGCCTGCACGAGGACATCGACATCGCCCATTACGGCGCCGGCGCGGTCCGCTTCAACCTGGAGATCGGCATCCGCTGCGACTTCGCCGACCTGTTCGAGGTGAAGTCGCACAAGTTCATCCGCCGGGGCAGCGTGGCGACCACGTGGTCGGCAGACCGGCAACGGCTGGAGACGACCTACACCAACGGCGATTTCCGCCGCTCGGTGTGCGTCCATCCGCATGGGAACGCGGCGATGACCTACGCCAACGGGCGCCTCAGCTTCGTCGTGGACCTCAAGCCTGGCGAGCATTGGCATTGCTGCCTGCTGTATGACCTGGGCGACGGCGCCGAGACCTTCACGGCCCCGGACCGGTGCGGGTACAACGTTGCGGCCGAAGCCGCGGCGGCGCCGCAATGGAAGGACGGCGTCCTCAGCATCCGCACGTCCAACGAGGAGTTCTACCGCAACTTCCATCAAGGGGTGGACGACATGGACGCGCTGCGGCTGCCGAAGGACGGCACGAACGGCATGTCGTTCGTGCCGGCGGCCGGGCTGCCGTGGTTCACCGCCCTGTTCGGCCGCGACAGCCTGATCGCGTCGCTGCAGAACATGGTCATCTATCCGGAGTCGGCCGGGGCGACCCTGGAGGCGCTGGGGCAGAAGCAGGCGACCGAGCGCGACGACTACCGCGACGCCGAGCCGGGGAAAATCCTGCACGAGCTGCGGT
>CAXUJE010000596.1:0-2618 GCA_964251035.1 uncultured Acetobacteraceae bacterium | reverse complement strand
CGTGCCATGTGGCCCAATGGCGTGCTTCTCGACAACCGACAGGTGGGCTTCCAGGGTAGCCAAGTGATCCTGCCCTTGGAACAGCCCCGTTTTGAAGTGGAGTCCGTCACCAGGTGATCTGCACCCGCAAGCCTGAGGAGCAGAGCCGTCCAAGCCGTCATCCCGGCTTGGCTCGTCCTTCGTACATGAACGTCATCGGCCGCGGCCCGCGGGCGTATCCGATGCGGAGGTCGTCCAGCCGGAAGCCAGCGGCCCCGACCACTTCGTCTATTTTCCTGTTGAGATGGCACCCCCCGGCCACGTGTCGCCAGGCCGGGGTGAGGGTGTCCTGCCACCATCGCACGCCCGCAGATGGTGCCCGGCCGTGTTCAACGAACAGCAACTGCCCGCCTGGGCGGAGCACGCGTCGCGCCTCCCGGAGGACCTGCACGGGATCCGCAACGCTGCATAGGCTCCAGGTCGTCAGCACGGTGTCGAAGCCGCCGTCCTCGAGTGGAAGCCGTTCACCCGCCCCCTCGACGACCTTGAACGGGAACCGCAGTCCGGATCGTCGCTGCCGGGCCATCGCGACCAGCGCGGGCGACGGATCCACCCCGACGACCTCGGTGACCTGGGGTCCGAAGAAGGGAAGGTTCAGGGCGCTGCCGATCCCGATCTCCAGCACGCGGCCGGACGCCGCCCGACCGACCCGCTCGCGGTATGGCACGAATTCCTCGGTCCGCATCGCAAGCGCAAGCAGCCGCGGCAGGACGTGGCGGTCGTAGATGCCTGGAGTGTTCATACGCTTCTCTCCACGTCCCAGGTCCACCGCCGCAACGGTCCCATGAAGCCATCCCAGTAGAGCTTTGCCGCTCCTGCAAGGGTCAAACGCCTCTGCTGCTGCGGGTCGCCAATCCCATGGACCTGGGGTACATTCTTTCGTTGTCGGCGTAGACGGTCGGACACTCGTTGCAGTCACCTGGCCCGATGAACTCGTTTGCTGAGAATGCGATGCCATCCAACAAAGGCGGGGCGTGGTTAGGACGATGGGGGGCGATCTGAATTCGGTTATGGCGCAGGATGAAGTTGCGGCGCAGGCCGTTCCCTGGCGCTCCCCAACGAGGCTGCGTCGATGAATGAGCGCGGTATCGTCATCCTCACAGGCGCAGGCATCAGCCGCGAGAGCGGCCTCGCCACCTTCCGCGACGCCGACGGCATCTGGGCCAAGATGCGGATTGAGGACGTGGCCACGCCGGAAGCCTTCGCCCGTGACCCGGCGCGCGTGCAGGCCTTCTACGACGCCAGGCGGGTCCAACTGCGTGACCCTGCTATCCAGCCGAACGCCGCCCACCACGCGCTCGCCCGCTTGGCGCACGAGTACCCCGGTCCCGTGCTCGTCGTCACCCAGAACGTTGACGACTTGCATGACCGCGCCGGTCAGCCCAGCCTGCTGCACATGCACGGCGAACTCTCCAAGGCGCGGTGCCTGCGCTGCGGCGCGGTTTCCCCAGTCGAGGGCGCCGGGCTGGCTGCCGCGTCTTGTCCCGCCTGCGGTGCCCAGGCTCTGCGTCCCCACGTCGTCTGGTTTGGCGAGGTCCCGATGCATATGGAGGAGATCGAGGAGGCGCTTGAGGAGCATTGCGACCTCTTCGCCGCGATCGGCACGAGCGGGCAGGTCTATCCGGCGGCGGGTTTCGCAGAAACGGCACGAGCGCATGGCGCGCACGCAGTGGAGTTGAACCTGGAGCCTACCATGCTGACGCGCGCCTTCGACAAGGCCCGGCACGGCCCGGCGACGGAGGTGGTCCCGGCGTGGGTGGATCAGGTGCTCGTGGCCGCACGCCACGGTGCCTAGGATTTTGAAGCAAGCAAAACCAACCCCTGCGTGCCGGGGCGGCTACCGAAGGACGCGGCGGAAAGCGGCTGTAGAGGCTTGCGGCCTCAAGGTCGGCTCTGCGCCGCCCATCTCCGTCATCCAGCTGGGCCAGGCGCATCGCGCAAGCCGACATCCGGGCCGAAAAACATGATGACGTAGATTGGTGGGAAGCAGCCTGTCCGCTTCGGAGCGGCGTCGTTGAGATGCAGACGTTCGTCTTGCGGGGCAGTCTGGCCGAGAACGGCTAGTCCGCTGTGGATCAACAATCACAAGAAGCAGACATTCATTAATAGTCGAAATGTTACACGCTGACAGGAAATTGGGTCTTTGCTGTTTGAAATGAGTTGCGATTTGGCGCGCAGAGCAGCCATGCTTCGCCAATACGAGCGCTGAAAGTCGCAAGCTGTCGCAGATTTCCACAGCCCGCCGGCCTGACGTACATGTTTACCTCGCGCTACTTGTGGCCGGCGCGCCGAAGCGGCCTTCGGTCTCGGAGGCAATGCCCTAGCATAATTGAGATCGCGGCGGCCGGCTAATTCATGGCGGTTGCTTGGAGGTTGGGTCGGGCGCGGTCGGAGGCGTGATGTCCGGAAGACGCTGCGGGGGTCCATGCTGAACACGACTGACACCTGCCGACGGATCGTAGCCTGGCGGAATACGTACTAACCGAATAGCTCCATCGTTACGGTGCGCCGATCCGCCCCCGCCATCCTTTATGTCCATTTTACTTTTGGGCAGCTTCGCCGGGGGGTCGATCACTAGA
>CAXUJE010000595.1:0-2620 GCA_964251035.1 uncultured Acetobacteraceae bacterium | reverse complement strand
GTGGGACACGGACCGAGCGCTCGGCATGATGGAGCAGCTCAACATTCGCACCGCCATGCTGTCCATCTCCTCGCCCGGCGTGCATTTCGGCGACGCCGCCGTCGCACGGACGCTGGCCCGCGACGTGAACGAGGAAGGCGCCCGCGCCCGCGCCGACCACCCTGGCCGCTTTGGCCTGTTCGCCGCCCTGCCGCTGCCCGACATCGACGGCGCGCTGGCCGAGGCCACGTATGCGCTCGACACGCTGAAGGCCGACGGCGTCGCCGTGGAAACCAACCACCACGGGATCTACATGGGCGACCGGCGGTTCGACCCGTTGTTCGCCGAGCTGGACCGGCGGCGTGCCGTGGTGTTCATGCACCCGACCTCGCCCACCTGCCCGTGCTGCCAAGCGCTCTCGCTCGGCTTTCCGCGGCCGATGATCGAGTTCATGTTCGAGACGACCCGCGCGGTGGCGAACATGCTGCTCACCGGCACCTTCGACCGCTTCCCGAACATCCGGCTGATCGTGCCGCACGCGGGCGCGGCCGTGCCGGTGCTGGCCGACCGGATCGCCGGCCTGTCGCCCGCGCTCGGCTTGCCGGAGCCGCTCGACCCCGACCGGTTCTTCGCCACCTTGCGCAGCTTCTACTACGACCTTGCGGGCTACCCGCTGCCGCGCTTGGCGCCCGCCCTGCTGCAGATCGCCGACCCCGGCCGCATCTTCTACGGCAGCGACTGGCCGTTCACGCCCTTGCCCATCGTCGCCAGGCTCGCGGGCGAGATGGACGGGACGGCGCTGTTCGACGATGCCACCCGGACCCGCATCCTGCACGACAACGCGCTCGACCTGTTCCCGCGCCTGCGCGGATGAGCGTCCTCGCGCCCGTCCGGAGGCGCTGACCGGCGCGCAGCGGCTCACCAAGGAAAGACCAAGCGATGCTCAGAACCGCCGCCGTCGGACTGACGGCGCTCGCCCTCGCCTGCACGCCGAACGCATCGCGAGGCCAACCAGCCGTCGAGACAGCAAAAGGAACCGCCATGTCCATGACGAACGTACTCGAGCACCGCGCGGCGCTGCTCGCCCAGTGCCCTCCGGCCCCGCCGCGCCTGCCCGAGGCGGAAGCCGCGAAGCTCCCCATCCACGTCACCGAGTGGGGGACGGTCGGGCCGGAGGTGCTGGTCGTGCACGGCGGCGTGCAGGGCGGCCTGGGCGGGGGGCCGAGCACGTTCGCCAAGCAGGAGGCGCTCGCGCAGCGGGGCTGGCGGCTGCGTCTGGTTGACCGGCCGGGCTTCGGCCAAAGCCCGTCGCGCGGCGTGGACGACATGGAAGCGGACGCCGTCTGGATCGCCGACATGCTGGGCGGCGGCGCCAACCTGATCGGCCATTCCTGGGGCGGCGCCGAGGCGCTGCTGGCTGCCGCCCGCCGACCTGGCGCCGTCCGGTCCCTCGTCCTCGTCGAGCCGGCGCTGCAGATGCTGCTGATGGGCGATCCAAGCGTCGAGGCGGACCCGGCCCTCAAGGCCGACGCGATGCGCTGGGGCGGGATGCTCATGACCGCGCAAACGCCGCGGGACTACGCGCTCGCGTTCGGCCGCAGCCTGGGCGCAGTGGAGCGGGGCGGCAACGCATCGAACACCGCGGTTGCGGCGCTCGATGCCGACCCTGACCTCGCGACGCGGTTCGGGTGCTCGCTGCTGCAGGCGCGCATGGCCCCAGTTCCGGCGCTGCGGCAGGCGGCCGAGACCATGGCGCGGGCGCGCATCCCGGTGCTGGTCGTCACCGGCGGCTGGAGCCCGTTCTTCGACGCGGTCGGCGGGCTCGCCGCCAAGCTGACGGGCGGCCGCCACGTGGTCGTGCGCTCGCCCAACCACTTCGTGCAGCTCACGGGCGCCGAGGAGTTCAACACCGTCGTGGACGCCTTCATGCGGGACGCGGACCAGGCCCGTCCGCCGCCGGCGCCAGAGGTGACCCGGTAAGGTCCGGACCGGACCCGCAACGGACGGCGCGGCACGCTCGCGCCCAATCAATCAGCCGATCAATGGAGGAAAACAGGAGTGCACCAAAAAACCTCGGCCGCGGCGCTGGCCCTCGTCCTCATGTCGCCGCTCACGGCCGGCGCGGCCGAGCCTGCGTCCACCACGGTGGCCCAGATCCCTTTCCGCGGGCCAAGCCGGGTTTTCCCGCCCGGGGCGGCCGGCCAGACCGGCCCCGAGGACCAATCGGTGCGCCCGGGCGACAACACGACCGGCGACCAGACGCTGGAGGAAACCCCGGCGCCCACCTCGCCTCCGCCGCGCATCGGGCTGTTCCCCGAGTTCGGCGCCCGCTTGCTGGACCGCGGCATCGACTTCCACGGCATCGCGTTCGACCACTTCCTCGCCAACCCGAGCGCCGGGGTGTCCACGGACCACACGTCCAACCTCGGCGCGTTCAGGCCGGCCGCCGACTTCGACCTCGGCAAGCTGGTCAGCCTGCCGGGCGGCAACATCCATGTCGGCATGACCTTCTTCGGGCTGCGCAGCGACCTGCCCCAGATCATCACCCAGGCCGGCGGCGTGCTGACCGGGTTCCAGACCACGCCGGCCACCCAGACCAACCTGCTGTCCCTGCTCACCTACGAGCAGCGCCTCCTCGGCG
>CAXUJE010000594.1:0-2621 GCA_964251035.1 uncultured Acetobacteraceae bacterium | reverse complement strand
GCCCCGCGTCGGCCACGGCCGTGTGGCGGCCGCCCGCGTGATGGCCGGCGCCAAGCTCCTCTCCCCGCCCCTCACGGCGGACACGCCAAAGCGGGCGGTCACGCGCAGCTCCGGACAGCCCGCGATGCGCAGCCCTTCCAACGCCTGCCGTAGCCGTTCGGCGATCAGCCGGCCTGCCTCCTGCGCCGTCCCCGGCAGCACCAGGCTGCACTCCTCGCCCCCGGTCCACGCGGACAGGTCGGCCAGCCGGACCTCCCGGCGCACCGCCCGGCGTAGGCCACCAGGGCGCGGCAGGCCTGCGTGGCCGGGGCGAGCGCGGCGTGCAGCGTGCCCAGGGTCAGCGCAATGCCCACCAGCGTCGCCGCCAGCAGAACCCCGAACGCCATTGCCAGTTCCGGTCCCGGCGTGCCGGCAAATAGAACGACGTCAGCGATGAGCCCGGCAGGCAGAACATGGACGCCAACAAAGCAGGCCAGGAAAAACTTAGCCGCGCAGAGCCCGGCATGGATGGCAGCCGCAAGCCTGGCTTCATGCCACCGGATGCCTGGACAGGCCATGGCCCGGCGCCTCCAAGTAATTGCGCCAAGAAAGGCAAGCAAGGGCGTGTCGCTGCGGGACCAGGCTCTAGTCCGCCCAAGAGGGCGGACCCGAACCCCTTTCGGGGTTTCGGCCCTTCGGGTCACGATCCTTCACGCAAGCAAGTAAAGGCAAGTAAAGAAAGCAAGCGGCCTCGGTCCCCGGTTGTCTGTTCCCCGGCATCGCCCCGTCGTGAAGCGGGCCCACCAGGCAAACGGGGTCAAGGCAAAGGGTGGGTCCTCGCCATGCTCCCCGGGCCAAGCGGCCCGGCTGCGCGTGGCTCCGGTCCCGCGCAAGCGCGCGCCTTTGCCTTGACCCCGTTTGCCTGGTCAGAGGGCCTCACGACGGGGCGATGCCGGGGAACAGACACCTCACCAGAACAGGTCCTGTCAGAAGTGCCGTGCTGCGCACGGCATTCAGCCAACAAGAAAGAACTCGGGGGCCTCTCCAAAGAACAGCGCAGGAAGCGGGCCAAGTCGAGGGTCTTTTTGTGCCGAAAATCCGGCACGCAATCACGTTTATTTCAGCATTCAATGCTGCAAATACTTGCCTGGACTGTTGCTTACTGTGGCCGGATGTGGGATAACAGATACGCGGTTGATCCCGACCGCAGCGAGGCGCCCCCGCCGATACGGCACATACCGACGGGGGCCGATCCAGAACAGAGGATGTGTAAGCATCATGAACCAGACCGACACCAACATCGGCGCTCCTTCCACCGAGAACAAGGACGCCACCGCCATTCAGGCCGCCATGGCTTCCGCCAAGGACAAGGCGAAGGCCCGCGCCAAGCAGGCCCCCAAGGCCGTCGCCCGCACCGGCACCGCCCAGCGCAACGCGGGCCGCGAGACCATCACCCTTGAAAGCGCCGTCCGCCTCGGCCCCACCAACGATGTGGTCAACAAGATCCTCAAGGTGTTCCAGGTCGAACCCGTCCCCGTCGCCGAAATCCGCGAAATGGTCGAGGAACACCTGGCCAAGCAGGCGGAGGCCATGAACATGGGAGAGAAAGGAACGCAGATCACCCTCGGGCGCATCGTCGGCGCCTACGTCGGCGCAGCCTACGGGGCGGCCCAGACCTACGACGGGCGCCGCCGCACCGCCCGCGAGATGACCTCCAAGATGAACGAATACCGCGACGAGGACCGCGACGGGCCGTCCGGCTTCGAGAGCCGCGTCGAGCAGGCCCAGGAGTTCGCCGCCATGCTCGCCATGCAGGCGCTGGCCGCCATCTCCGCCGCCGAAGGGGCGTGCTCCGCCTACGAGCACATCACCGGGGAAATCTGGAAGCCTTACGTCCCCGCCACCCAGGCCAGCGCCGCCGTCGGACGCCAGGCCGCCATCGCGCGCATGTCCGCCTTCGACTGAGCGCCAACCAAGGCGGGGGCCGCAAGCCCCCGCCACCCCTTGCGTTCGTGAATGCAGCACAGCCGAAAGCACCAGCCATGCAGACCGCCCATGAAATCGTCGCTGACTATATCAAAGCCCAAGCCATCGACATGGCAGATTTCCACGAATGGTTCCAAGACGGTGGACACACGCAGCACGAAGCCAACATCAACGATGCCCGTTACTTCCATCTTCTTGAGGAGTTTGTGGAAAAGCGTGACGCCGAGGCAAATGGAATCGCCCGCACCGACACGCAGGCTGCCAAGCTGCCGCGCATCCTCAACAAGCATGTCCACGACATCCCGAGAGGAGCCTACTACTGCGGCCGCGGATCGCCCTTGGGCAACCCGTTCGTCATCGGGCGCGACGGCACCCGCGACGAGGTATGCGACAAATACGAGGCATGGCTCGACCGCCAACGGCACCTGATCCCGCTCATCGCCAGCCTCAAAGGCCGCGATCTCGTGTGCTTCTGCGCCCCGAAGCGTTGCCATTGCGAGACCGTGCGCCGGCGGGCCAACCCTGGCCTGTTCTGCGAACCAGGCGACTCCCAGGCCGATGCGCGGGGCTCGAAGCCTGTCGAGGACAGCCAGGACCCCGCCCGGACCCTGCGCCGCCAGGCCATCACCCGCCGCGCCGACGCCTTCAACCACGAC
>CAXUJE010000593.1:0-2638 GCA_964251035.1 uncultured Acetobacteraceae bacterium | reverse complement strand
CTCCCAAACGTCGGTGCCAAACCGCTACGATCCACGCAAAGCACGGAAGAGCCACGAAACCAAAGGAGGATCAGGCCGCTGATTCATCACAGCCTCGACGCGGTCATACTGAAGGATAAGGCGCTGTCCGATGCTCTGCTTTCCACGAGCCCATCCTGTAATGGCTACGCCGTAAGCGTGCTATGCGCCGTTTGGGCAATGAGCATCTGAGCGCGCTCCGTCGTGTCGAACAGCGGGTCGATGAACAGCGACCCGCGCTCGATCTGGGGGTCCTGCCCGTTGATCGCCGGGTTATAGGTTGGTGCCGAGCCGGTGCCAGGCAGGCTCGACAGCACCGGTTCGGTGGTGTTGGTGAAGCCGTAGTCGGACGGGTTGGCGGCGATGCCGTCGAACAACGCGTGAAGGTCCAGCGTCTTCACGTCGAGGCCAGTCTGGCTCCCGAACGCGCTCAGCCCGGCTGCAAGCTGGGTGTTGAAATCGTTTACAAGGCTCTGGACCCCGGCGACCGTTGCCCCGCTGGCTTGGAACTCTGCCGACGACAAGATGGGTGTGAGCGTGACATCCGGCGAGTTCGAGACCAGGAAGTGCTTGGCCCCGAGATCGGCCAGCTGCCCCAGTCCCGAGATGATCGCGTCCACGCTGTCCGTGATGACCTGGTGCGCCGACGCGACGCCCGCCAACTGCTCGGCGCTCGCCAGGAAGATGTCGTTGCCGCCGAAGGTGACGGACACCACGTCGCTGGACGAGAACGTGCCGTCCCCCTGCGCGAACTGCTGCACCTGCCCCGCGAAGGTGTCCAGCGGCGAAAGGCCGCCGGTCGGGTTGACCGGGCTGTAGGCGTCGCCCAGCGTGCCCCCGGTCGCCCCCTCGTAGGCGAAATTCTCCTGCTGCGAGGGCTGCAGCCCGAGGCTATGGGCGAGATCGGTGGTCCACTTCGGCCCGTCCGAGAAGTCGCCGGTGGGGGAGTAGGGAGCCGTCAGGTAGCTCGGCGTTTGGCCGAGCGAATCCTCGACGGCGGCCGTGTTGCCGTTGTCGGCGAGCAGGTCGCCGAACACGACCAGCTTGGGGGGGCACCCTCGCCTGCGGCGGCCGGCGGCGCCCAACCCTGCGCAGGTTGCGCACCGTGCATCCAAGATGCTGAGGCGTGGTTTGCATAGGTCGCACCGCTGCCGGCTGCGTTTTCCCAGCCGTTGCCATTGATTGTATCGGTAAAATCTATGCCTGTATCCGGCCAAGCATAGGAGTGGCTGCCGGTCAGTGCGCGGCCCGTGATTGTCGTGTCGTCGTTCTGGTTTATGGCTGCCATGAATACCTCCTGTGGGTCAGCAGGCTTTAGATGGCTCCGACGTAGCAGGGGTATCAGGAAATAGCGGCAATCAATCTTGCCGATTGCAAACCGACTTGTCCTAAGGCGTCCGGTGTCATGCCCACCCGGGATCGCGGCACGACGGTACGCTTCGGCCTTGCGCATCCAGAAGGTAGTGGTGCATCGAGGCGGCCGGGTCGGGGGGTGGAAGCGGTCCGGCTACGGTGCCGAGGTGCCGTTCAAGTCCAACAGGCCTTTGGTCAACCCAACCCTGGTCGTGGGGGACAGCTTCGATGAACAGGCACTCGCCGTCGGTGGCCAGCGGACCCTTGCCCGGCGCAACCGGCACGCCGCCGCGTGTGTGGTCGGTTGTTGAGAAAGGGTTGCCAATCCTCACGGTCGTGCGCGGACGGCATGGCTCCGGTCGCCGCGAAGTCGGCGGCGGGCTGGATGTCCCGGTCATCGTGGCCTTGTCGGCGGTCCACCGGATCGAACGGCGGACGGAGGCCGGCGTGCTCCGCAAGTCACCGGTCATCGGCGCCGTGACGGTCGCCGACCCGGCAGAGCGTACGGTTTTCACCGTCGATGGCGAGGCGGACGTGCTGCAGATCTCCGTCTCCATGCGCCTGATCGAGGAGGTGGCCGACGCGCCCGTCCGGTCCGTGCGCCCGCTGTTCAACGAGCATGACGCCGCCATCGAGCGAAGTGCCATGGGGGCGCTGGTCGCCTTGAGGGACGGCAGCAACCATTCCGACTTGCTGCTCCACTCCATCGGCCACCGGCTTGCGGACATCCTTGGACAGTCCGGGGCCGGGGCGCCGAACGGCATGCCCCGGCGTGGCGGCATTACCAGCCCGGCGCTGCGACGCATCCATGACCTCGTCCAGGCCGGGCTCGACGAACCGGTGCCGGCATCGCCGACGCTGGATGAGCTGGCGCAGGCAGCGGGCGTCAGCAAGCACCACTTCATCAAGGCATTCCGCGAGGTGGTCGGGGAAACGCCGTATGCCTGGGTCATGCGCCAACGGATCGAGCGTGCGCGCGCCCTGCTGATGCAGCCGAGCGGGACGGTGGGCGACGTCGCGTTCCAGACCGGCTTCAGCTCGGCCGCCCATTTCGTCGCGGCCTTCCGCCAGCGGCTCGGCGTCACGCCAGGCGTCTTCAAGGACGCCGTCCTGGGTTAGGCCGCGTGCGGCGTTGATGGGGTGGACGCCCCTCGATGGCATCCGAATGTTGAAGTGCCGGTGTCGAGCAGTCACCTGAGGAGACAGGCTCACTGGCGTTGTCAGGTTGATGGTTGGGACGACGCCGAGGGCTGGCGGCTGATCAGCT
>CAXUJE010000592.1:0-2639 GCA_964251035.1 uncultured Acetobacteraceae bacterium | reverse complement strand
TCACGCCATGCAGCGTCTGGGAACCCCCACGAGCCAGCTCCGGGCGCCGTTGGTATTACGCGACCCAGCGAAGGCCCGGGAGCGCGACGAGATGCTCCTGGCACGGCGCCGGGCGCACCAGGCGCCCGACAAGCTGCGCTACCCCGGATTGACGGGCGGCCTCGTCGCCGGAAGCGGCGCGTTCTTCCCGCAGGGGCATGTGCGCTCCGGCGGCCGGGAGGGCCTGTTCGACGACATCGTCGGCCCCGGCTGGTGCGTCGTGGCGTCCGGGCCAGAGGTGCTCGGCCGCCTGACGGCGTCGCATCGCAAGGCCTTGGAGGCAATCGGCGGACGCATCGCGGTCGTCGGGGGGCCGGACTCGGCCACCAAGCTCGACGACATCGATGCCATCTACGCGGCCTGGTTCGCGTCGCATGCCTGCACGGCCGCTGTGGTGCGTCCGGACTGGTATGTTTATGGCATAGCCGGGGAGGGCGGGGAACTCGCCGCGTTGCTCGACCGGCTTGGGCAGTCTCTGCTCCGCGAAGCCGTTCCCGCCAGCTAGCCGGCATCCACGCGCCGGTATCGCTTGTTATGGGGGCACGGAATCTTCCCGGCCTCGGCCGCTTCGACCGAGGCCGGCGCCCTGCTACGCCGCCTTGTGCCGCACCCCGCGCGCTGGCGGCCGTCCTTTCAAGCGAGCCTCTGCCTGCTCATGCCCGATTTGGTCCAGGTTCACGCAAACCGTGGCCAGAGCCGCTTTCAGGCTCCCGATGGCGGCCGCATCCAGGTCTTTCAGCCCAACCCGCTCGTAGTAGGCGGCCCGCGGGGACAGGCGTGCGGCGAGGTCGCGCCCGGCCTTGGTCAGGCTGATCTGCACGGTGCGGAGGTTGTCGTCGGGACGCCGGCGTTTGAGCATATGCCGCTTCTCCATCGCAGCGACGAGGCGGGACAGCGTCGTCATCTCGACGGTCGTCATGGCGCTGAGGTCGGTCAGGCGCTGGTGGTCTGCCTCGCTCAGCGCCGCCAAAACACGGTACATCGGCACCGTAAGCTGGTCGGCCGCCAACTCGTTCGCAAACAGATCGCCCATTCGAACGCCGACCCGGTTGAGCAGGTAGGGAAGGGAGTTGGTGAACCGATACATTCTTGTCTCCGGGGCCGCGTGCGGCCCCATCCGGTTGCGCCGCACCAACCTAGCGGCAGCTTCGTCATCTCACAATATTTGCATTAGCAAATCTCCTGTTGACGACATTTGCAGGTGGGTGCCAATGTCGCAGGCGAAGATGCGTTCGCAACGCTGCCAAGCAGGAGGAGGCAATGTCGGCCGTTACGGGTCGCCGCGCGCCATGTGGCCCCGCCTCGCGCGGCAGAGGCGTCGAGCGTGCTCCGCGGCGGACAGGGGCCGAGCCAGGCCAACCCGGCGCAGCACGCCGGGCATGACGCGGGCGCGGCCGGCACGATGTCTGCGCATCCGGCATCGGGCCTTGTCCCGACGGCCGATGCTGGCCAAAATATTCGATAAGAAAACACAGGAGGCGTTCCATGCAGGGCAAAGTGGCGTTGGAGGAGCATTTCGCGCTTCCCGAAACGGTGCAAGACAGCGCCGGCTTCGTGCCCGGCGACTACTGGATCGAGCTGAAGGCGCGGCTGCTCGACATGCAGGACCGCCGTCTGCGGGAGATGGACGCGCACGGCATCGAGATGATGTTGCCCTCGCTGAACGCCCCTGCGGTGCAGGCCATCCCGAACCGCAGCCGCGCAATCGAGATCGCCCGCCGGGCCAACGACTTCCTGGCGAAGGAGGTGCAGAAGCGGCCCGGCCGCTTCCAGGGCCTGGCCGCGCTGCCGATGCAGGACCCGGATGCGGCGGCGCGGGAGCTGGTCCGCTGCGTGCGCGACCTCGGCTTCCGCGGGGCACTGGTCAACGGGTTCAGCCAGGTGGACGACCCCGCCAACGCCACCTACTACGACCTGCCGCAATACCGCCCGTTCTGGGCGGAAGCCGAGGCGCTGGGCGTGCCGTTCTACCTGCACCCGCGCAACCCGCTGCCGCAGCACGCGCACATCTATGACGGGCATCCCTGGCTGCCCGGCCCCACCTGGGCATTCGGGCAGGAGACGGCGGTGCATGCGCTGCGGCTGATGGCGTCCGGGCTGTTCGACGCGCATCCCCGGCTGCAGGTCATCCTGGGCCATATGGGGGAGGGGCTGCCATACTCGATGTGGCGCGTGGACAACCGCAACGCCTGGGTCAAGACCCCGAAGAGCTACCCGGCCAAGCGCCCGCTCGGCGACTATTTCCACGAGAACTTCTACATCACCGCGTCGGGCAACTTCCGCACGCAGACCCTGATCGACGCGATGCTGGAGATCGGCGCCGACCGCATCCTGTTCTCGGCCGACTGGCCGTTCGAGAACATCGACCACGCCGCCGAGTGGTTCGACGCCTGCACGATCTCGGACGCGGACCGGCGCAAGATCGGCCGCACCAATGCCTGGGCCCTGTTCGGATTGGACCATGCCCAGTCCCAGGCCTTGGCCGCAGAATAGGACATCCATGGGGAGCCAACCGTGCCGGCAGAGCTGGACGTCCATCAGGAACTAGCCGCGGCGCGGGTCGGCCCGCTGCACCGCAGGCTTGGCGCCTTAGTGGCGTT
>CAXUJE010000591.1:600-2654 GCA_964251035.1 uncultured Acetobacteraceae bacterium | reverse complement strand
GCGCCATCACCACCGGCAGGCCAGCCGGCCCGGGCCGCTCGACCGCCGCGGCGGCAGCCGGCAGCACCAGGACGAGGCAGGCGAAAATTCGATGCGATACGGCCATGACCTGCTCAGCGTTGCGACCCCCGGCTGGGTTCCTTCAAGCATGGCCGTTCGGTGCGCCTGATCGCAATAGGGCGGCTGCGCCCGGGGCCGGAAGCCGAGCTGTTCGACCGCTACAACGCCCGGCTGCGGCCGAAGCTCGCCGTCACCGAGGTCGCCGAGGGCCGCGGCGCGCCCGCCGAGGCCAGGCGGCGGGAAGGCGAGGCCCTGCTGGCCGCGCTCCCTTCGTCCGCGCTGGCCGTGGCGCTCGACCTCGGCCCGCCCGCCCCCGGCAGCGACGGCTTGGCGCGGCTGCTGGAGCGTTGGCTCGGCCAACCGCGCCCGCTGTGCTTCACCATCGGCGGCGCGGAGGGGCTGGACGCCGCCGTGCTCGCCCGCGCCGACCACGTGCTGTCCTTGGGACCGATGACCTGGCCGCACTTGCTGGTCCGCGCCCTGTTGGCTGAGCAGTTGTTCCGCGCCCAGTCCATCCTGTCCGGCCACCCTTACCATCGCGCTTCCAGGCCCTGACTTGCCGCAACCCGGCAGTTTCGCCATACGGAAGTGTCCGCAGGAGGAGCGCGCCATGCCCGACCCGTCCCGACCCGTGATGCTGGTGATCCTGGACGGCTGGGGATGGCGCGGCGACGCGGCCGACAACGCGGTGGAGCAGGCGGACACCCCCATCTTCGACCGGCTGAGTCAGGGGCCGCACGCCTATCTCAGCACCTCCGGCCTGGATGTCGGGCTGCCCGAGGGGCAGATGGGCAACTCGGAGGTCGGCCACCTGAACATCGGCGCCGGGCGCGTGGTGATGCAGGAGTTGCCGCGCATCGGCCTCGCGGTCGCCGACGGCAGCATGGCGCAGAAGCCGGAGCTGCTGGCCCTGATCGAGGCGGTGCGGCAGTCGGGCGGCGTGTGCCACCTGATGGGCCTTGTCTCGTCCGGCGGCGTCCACGCGCACATGGACCACGCGGTCGCGCTGGCGCGCATCCTGGCCGCAGCCCGGGTGCCGGTACGCATCCACGCCTTCACCGACGGGCGGGACACCGCGCCGCGCTCGGGTGGGGACTGCATCGCCCGTCTGCAGGCCGCCCTGCCGGACGGCGCGCGCGTCGTCACCGTGACCGGCCGCTACTACGCCATGGACCGCGACCACCGCTGGGACCGGGTGGAGAAGGCCTATCTCGCGATGGCGGAAGGGCGCGGCGCGAACTTCGCCGACGCCGCCAGCGCCATGGACGACGCCTACGGCAAGTCCGTCACCGACGAGTTCGTCGTGCCCGCCACCATCGGCGGCTACGACGGCATGCGGGACGGCGACGCCCTGCTGTGCTTCAACTTCCGCGCCGACCGGGTGCGGGAGCTGCTGGGGGCGCTGCTCGACCCCGGCTTCGCCGGCTTCGCCCGCCCCCGGACTTATAAGTTCGCCGCCGCCCTCGGCATGACGCGCTACAGCGACGCGCTGGCGCCGTTCATGGACGTGCTGTTCCATTCGCAGCCCATGAACAACCTTTTGGGGGAGGTCGTGTCCAAGGCCGGGCTGCGGCAGCTCCGCATGGCGGAAACGGAGAAGTACCCGCACGTCACCTACTTCCTGAACGGCGGGCAGGAGGTCGCCTTTCCCGGCGAGGACCGGACCATGGTGCCGTCCCCCAAGGTCGCGACCTATGACCTGCAGCCCGAGATGTCGGCGCCCGAGCTGACCGACCGCGCCGTGGCGGCCATCGCGTCCGGCACCTACGACCTGATCGTGCTCAACTTCGCCAACCCCGACATGGTGGGCCACACCGGCAGCCTGTCGGCGGCGGTCCGCGCGGTGGAGGCGGTGGACGCCGGGCTGGGCCGCATCGCCGACGCGGTCGCCGCCGCCGGCGGCGCGCGGGGGGTCGCCGCCGCCCCCCGCAACTGGGGGGGGATGCGCGACCCCGCGCCCGGGGGGGGGCCCCCCCCCCCCCCCCCCCACCCCC
>CAXUJE010000591.1:0-590 GCA_964251035.1 uncultured Acetobacteraceae bacterium | reverse complement strand
CGACCGTTGTCTCATGCGCGTAGAAGAAGCGGTGCGGCGTGCCGGCGGCGCGATGATCGTCACCGCCGACCACGGCAATGCGGAGATGATGCGCGATCCCGCCACCGGCCAGCCCCACACGGCGCACACCACCAACCCGGTGCCGGTGATGCTGGCCGGGCATGAGGGCGCGCTGGAGGATGGCCGCCTGGCCGACCTGGCGCCGACCCTCCTGGCCTTGCTGGGCCTGCCGCAGCCCGCGGAGATGACCGGGCGCTCGCTGCTGGAGAGTCGCGGGCTTGGGCGCGGAGGCGGGCCGGGACCGGCCGACGATGCGGCCCGCCTATCGGCTTAGCCGGCTGCTGATCGGCCTCGCGGCGTGCGGCGCAGCGCCGGCGCAAACGGTGCGGGACGCCGAGGGTGCCCAGGCCGCCCAAGCCGTATTGCAGCGCGACGCCGCCGAGCGCGCCCGTGGGGCGGAGGCGCAGGAACGCCGCCTGGCCGAGCAGCGGGTCGCAGCAGCAGTGCGGAGGCGCGCCGGGGAGGCCGCGGTGGCCCGCCTCGCCACGGAGGTCGAGAGCCTGGCCGCCCGTCGCCGCGCGGCCGAGCAG
>CAXUJE010000590.1:0-2657 GCA_964251035.1 uncultured Acetobacteraceae bacterium | reverse complement strand
CGGGACCATTTGGCCAACCTTGCTTGTCTCCAGTCGCCCGAGCGGTCCCTGGAACAGCAATCGCGGAGCGGCTTTCCAAAGTCAGGGCCATGCCGGGTGGTTGGCGTGAACTCGGACGCGGCAACTGTCATGCTTGCTTATTGAGTCGTCGTCCTGGTCGCGTCCTGCATGACGTGCTTCTGTCCACCCGACATTTCCCCATACCTGATGACGTCCCATCTCATATCGCTCATATCGACCTTGCGGTGCGATTACGCAACAATAGCTGCGTGTCCGACGATAGGCACGGGCCAGCACGGGCTCCTTGATGGCGATGACAAGTGCACGTCGGAAACTGGGTTCACCCGGAGATGCCACCGTCGAAGTCAGCGATGGCTTCCCTGCGGTCCACGGCTGGATTCCAGAACGGCGCGGCCGTACTGTCGGACATGGCGGGTGTGGCTCAGCGTGATCGGGTGAATAGATGGCTTCGACACCCAATCCCTGAGCACAATCAGCAGTTTATGTGACACCCGTCAGTCAAACCCCAGCTATGTCCTGAATAAGACGGGTTAGATCGCCAGCGTCAGCTGTTGGTTCGCCGGCATGTCCTCGGTGTTCAGCGACGACAAGGTGACGCCGAGCAGGCGCACGCCGAGCCGCACCGGCAGCAGCGACGCGAGCAGGTCGAGCGCGGCGCCCTCCAGCGCCGCAAGGCTTGGCACGACGTCGGCGAAGGAGCGGCTGCGCGTGATCTGCTGGAAGTCGGCGTACTTGACCTTCAGCGTCACGGTTCGCCCCCGCGTACCTGATTGCTCGCAGTGTGCCCAAACCTTCTCGGCCAGCGGGCGCAGCTGTCCGCGCATGGCGTCGAAGGTGCTGAGGTCCTGCACAAAGGTGTTTTCCGCGTGACCCTGCCCCCGACGTGCCCTCGTTTATAAGCAGAGTCCTTCCTCCGTATGCCCCGGCTTGGGGCGGGTTGCAAAGGCCGCTGGGGTGAGCCCGTCCAGGCTCGTGTGCGGGCGTTCCTCGTTGTAATCGGTCTTCCATGCTTCGATGATCTGTCGGGCAGCCGCCAGGCTGCTGAACAGGTGCTCGTTCAGGCACTCATCCCGGAACCGCCCGTTGAAGCTTTCCACGAAACCGTTCTGCTGCGGCTTGCCCGGGGCGATGTAGTGCCACAGCACCGCGCGCTCCTCCTGCCAGTGCAGGATCGCGTGTGACGTCAGCTCCGTGCCGTTGTCGCTGACGATCGTCAGCGGCTTGCCCCGCAGCTCGACGATCCGGTCCAACTCGCGCCCGACCCGCAGGCCGGACAGCGACGTGTCTACGACTAGGCCGAGGCACTCGCGGGTGAAGTCGTCCACCACCGCCAGCACCCGGAACCGCCGCCCGCTGGACAGCGCATCGGACACGAAGTCCAAGGACCAGCGCTGGTTCGCCCCGTCCGGCAACGTCATGGGCGAGCGCGTGCCGAGCGCTCGTTTCCGGCCGCCCCGCTTGCGCACGCCCAGCCGTTCCTCGCGGTAGATGCGGAACAAGCGCTTGTGGTTCAGCGTCACGCCGTCGCGCGCCAGCAGGAGGTGGAGGCGCCGATAGCCGAACCGGCGACGCTCGGACGCCAGGGTGCGCAGCCGGGCCCGGACAGCGCCGTCGTCCAGCCGTCGGGACACGTAGCGGCAGGTCTTCGGCTCGATGCCCACGAGCTTGCAGGCCCGCCGCTGCGAGTAGCCCTTCTTCTTCATCGCCCAGGTCACGGCAGACCGCCGCAAGCCAGGCGTCACCAGTTTTTTGCCAGCATCTCCCGCAAGGTCGACACGTCCAGCATCGACTCTGCCAGCAGCTTCTTGAGCTTGGCGTTCTCCTCCTCTAAGCCCTTCAACTTGCGCGCGTCCGACACTTCCATGCCGCCATACTTGGACCGCCACGCATAAAACGTCGCCTCGCTGACCCCGTGCTTGCGGCACAAGTCAGGCGCACTCGCACCCGCCTGGTGCTCCTTCAGCACGCCGATGATCTGCTCCTGCGTGAACCTCGATCGCTTCATCGTCCGTCTCCTGGTGACGGACTCTACTTCAGAACGGGGGCATTTCAGGGGGCAGGGTCACGCGCCGACCGACTTGCGGATGCGGTCGGCCCTGACCGGGCGCTCGTCCACCCCGCGCGCGATCCAAAAGTAGTGCGACCCACTCTTGCCGAAGTGCTCCTGCAGGAACGCCATGCTCTGCGCCCGCAGGTCGAGGCCGGTGCGGATGCCGAGCCGGTTCATCTTGGCGGCCGTGACCGGTCCCACGCCGTGGAAGGCGCCGACCTCCAGGGCCTCCACGAAGGCTACACCGTGCTCGGGAGAGATTACGAACAGCCCGTCCGGCTTGCGGTGGTCGGAGGCGAGCTTGGCGAGGAACTTGTTGTAAGACACCCCGGCCGAGGCGGTCATCCCCGTCTGCTCGCGGATGCTGGCCCGGATCTCCTGGGCGATCTGCGTCCAGGTTCTCGGTGACGTCGAGGTAGGCCTCGTCCAAAGACAGGAACTCGATGGCCGGCGTGTGCTCGGCCAAGATGTCACGGACCTGCAGGGACACCTCGCGGTACACGTCGAAGCGCGGCCGGACAAAGACCAGCTCGGGGCACTTCCGCCGGGCCACGGCCGACGACATGGCCGAGCGCACGCCGAAGCG
>CAXUJE010000589.1:0-2685 GCA_964251035.1 uncultured Acetobacteraceae bacterium | reverse complement strand
GGCCGGCGTGGTGCAGGCGGCGTTCGGCGCGCGGTTCTACCGCGGCGCGTGGCACGCGCTGCGGGCCGGCGCGGGCAACATGGACCTGCTGGTGGCGCTCGGCACCACGGCCGCCTTCGGGCTAAGCGTGTGGGAACTGGTGGGCGGACGCACCGGGCACCTATACTTCGAGGCGTCCGCAGCGGTGATCGCGCTGGTGCGGCTGGGCAAGTGGCTGGAGGGCCGGGCGCGGCGCGGGGCGGGCGCCGCGATCCGCGCGCTCGAACAGCTCCGCCCGGAGCGCGCCCGGGTGCGGCGGGACGGGGCGGAGCAGGAAATCCCCATCGCCGAGCTGCGCGCCGGCGACCTCCTCCTGGTCCGTCCCGGCGGACGGCGTGGTGCAGGACGGCACGGGCGGCGTGGACGAGAGCCTGCTCACCGGCGAGGCCCTCCCGGTTCCCAAGCAGCCCGGCAGCCGCGTCACCGGCGGCAGCCTCAACGGCGAGGCGCTGCTGCTGGTGCAGGCCACCACGGTCGGCGCGGAAGGCCGGCTGGCCCGCATGGTGCGCCTGGTCGAGGACGCGCAGGCGGCGAAGCCCCCGGTGCAGCGGCTGGTGGACCGGGTCAGCGCCGTGTTCGTGCCCATCGTGGTCGGCCTGGCGGCGCTGACCCTGTTGGGATGGTGGCTGGCCGGGGCCGGGGTGTAGAATGCGGTGGTCAACGCCGAAAGAATACTAGTGATCGCCTGCCCCTGCGCGCTGGGCCTCGCGACGCCTGCGGCGATCATGGCCGGCACGGGGGCGGCGGCGCGCCACGGCATCCTGATCCGCGACGCCGCCGCGCTGGAGCAGGCGCGGGCGATCCAGACGGTGGTGTTCGACAAGACCGGCACCTTGACCGAGGGCCGGCCCACCGTGGCGGCGCTGCGTCCGGCCCCGGGCGTTGCGGAAACCGAGCTGCTCTGGCTGGCTGCGGCGTTGCAGGCGGGCAGCGAGCATCCGCTGGGCCGCGCCGTGCAGGCGCGCGCCGCCGGGCTGGACGTGCCGCAGGTGAGCGGGGTGCGCGCCCTGCCGGGCCGCGGACTGGAAGGGACGGCGGAGGGGCGGGCGCTGCTGCTCGGCAGCCGTCGCTTGATGGAAGAGGCGGGCATCGACGCCGCGCCGCTCGCGGCGGAGGCGGCGGCGCTGGAAGCGGCGGGGCGCACGGTGTCTTTCCTTGCGGCCGACGGGCGCCTGCTGGGGCTGCTCGGCTTCGGCGACGCGGTGAAGCCTGGGGCGGCGGAGGCCGTCGCCACCCTGCGCCGCCGCGGCCTCCGCACCGTGCTGCTGACCGGCGACAACGGGGGGGCTGCGGACACGGCGGCGCGGGCGCTCGGCATCGACGAGGTCCACGCGCAGGCGCTGCCGGAGGACAAGGCGCGCCTGGTCGCGGCGCTGCGCGGGCGTGGCCCGGTGGCGATGGTGGGCGACGGCGTGAACGACGCGGCGGCGCTGGCGGCGGCTGACCTGGGTCTCGCGATGGCAACGGGCACGGACGTCGCGGCGGCGGCGGCGGGCATCACGCTGATGCGCGGCGACCCGGCCCTGGTGCCTGCGGCGCTGGACATCGCGGGCCGGACCTACCGGCGCATCTGGCACGGGCTGTTCTGGGCCTTCGCCTACAACGTGGTCGGCATCCCGCTGGCGGCGGCGGGCCTGCTCAGCCCGGTGGCGGCGGGGGCGGCGATGGCGTTCTCCAGCGTCGGCGTGGTGGGCAGCGCGCTGCTGCTGCGGCGTTGGCGGCCGGATGCGCCGGGCCGGCGCGGGCGCCGGACATGAACATCGGGGAGGCCGCGGCGGCGTCCGGCGTGTCCGCCAAGATGCTCCGCTACTACGAGCGCGTCGGCCTTATTGCGCCTGCGGGGCGCAGCGCCGCCGGCTACCGGCGCTACGCGGAGGGCGACGTGCAGGCGCTGCGCTTCCTGCGGCGGGCGCGCAGCCTAGGCTTCTCCGTCGCGCAGATGCGCGAGCTGCTGGCGTTGTGGCGGGACGGAGGGCGGGCGAGCGCCGACGTGAAGCGCCTGGCCCTGTCCCACGCCGCGGCGCTTGAGCAAAAGGCCCGCGCCATCGCGGAAATGAGCAACGCCCTGCATCACCTCGCCGATCGCTGCGAGGGCGACCACCGGCCGTATTGCCCGATCCTGGAGGAACTGGCGGATGCGGGTCCGGTAGGTGCAGGTCCGGCGCAAGCGCCCTAAGCCGTCGCGCCCAACGGCGCGATCTCGATATCCCTGAAGTAGCGGAAGCTGAAATAGCTCGCGATGTCGCCCAAGGTCTGGAACCGCTCGACGGTGTCGTTCTGCAGTTCCATGTCGAAAAGGTCTTCAAGGCAAAGCGCCAGCCTCAGGCGTGCAAACGCGCCAAGCGACAAGTCGTCCACCAGCCGGGTTGACCGCGACAGGCCGGATGGTTCGACCCGCAGGGTCTTCCCGATGGCAAGAAGCACCTTATCAAACACGAAGCTGTCCAAGGCAGACTGCACCACACGCCTCCACGGTCACGACCATGTGAAGACAGCATGTCACAAAACCGTGTGCAAGGGGATTTGTTGCTTACAGACAATGATTTTTGCCGGGTGTGGCCAGCAGAAAACACTTTGCACCCCGTGGGTTTGGCCCGGCCCTACACCGCCTGGCGTTGATCCAGTTCGGCCACGCCTCTGTTCTAG
>CAXUJE010000588.1:2453-2697 GCA_964251035.1 uncultured Acetobacteraceae bacterium | reverse complement strand
CCTCCATCCCAACCTGTTCCGCCCCGGTCGCGCCCGTGCCCTTGCCGTGCTTTGATCGGCTGGACAGGCTTGAAGGGACGCCATGGACGCGAGATACCAGTTCGGGATCGAGGAGGAGTACTTCCTCGCGGACGCCGCCACGCGCGGCACACCGGGACGCCGGGTCGCGGCGTTACCCCCCGCGGCCCCCGCCCCGCGGGCCGCGGGGGCACGCGCGCTGCGGCCCGCCCCAAAAGACGTCGAG
>CAXUJE010000588.1:0-2443 GCA_964251035.1 uncultured Acetobacteraceae bacterium | reverse complement strand
GTTCCACGCGGCGGCCCAGGCCCGGCTGCCGGCGGTGGAACGCGAGCTGCTGCAATCCCAAATCGAGGTCTCGACCAAGCCCTCGACCAGCTTCGCAGAAGCGCACGAGGCGTTGGGCGCGCTGCGCGCCGGCCTGGCCGAGGTCGGCCGCGACCATGGCGTGTTGGTGCTCGCAGCCGGCACCCATCCGGTGGCCCGCTGGTCGCGCCAGGCCCAGACGCAGAAGGGGCGCTACGACGAGATCATGGCAAAGACCCGGATCGCCGGGCGGCGCAGCGTGGTGTGCGGCATGCACGTCCACGTCCAAGTGCCCCAACCCGGCGCGCGTATTGACCTGATGAACCGGCTGCTGCCCGTCATGCCGCTGCTGCTGGCGCTGTCCGCGTCCTCGCCGTTCTGGCAGGGGCGGGCGACGGGGATGGCGGCCTACCGCATGTCGGTGTTCGGGGAGATGCCGCGCACCGGGCTGCCTGACCTGTTCGACGGGCCGGAGGACTACGCGCGCTACGTGGACGCCATGGTCCGGGCGGGGTCCATCGAGGACGCGAGCTTCCTGTGGTGGACGCTGCGCCCGTCCATCCGCTACCCGACGCTGGAGCTGCGGGTGGCCGATAGCTGCACGCTGCTGGATCACACGCTCGCCGTCGCCGCGCTTTACCGTTGCCTGGTGCGCCTCGCGGACCGGCGGCCCGAGTGGAACCGCGGCCTGACCGGCGCATCCCGCGCCCTGGCCGCCGAGAACCTGTGGCGCGCGCAGCGCGACGGGGTGCGCGCCGAGCTGATCGACGTGGCGACTGGCGACGCGCAGCCGTTTGCCGCCTGCCTCGACGCCGTGCTGGCGGAGGTGGCGGAAGACGCCGACGCCTTGGGCTGCGCGGGCGAGGCGGCGGCGGCGCGGGACATCGCCGAGGGCGGCACGAGCGCAGACCGGCAGACCGCAGCCTTCGACGCGGCGCGCGGGCGTGGCCTGGACGAGCGCGAGGCGGCGGGCGCCGTCGTGGACTGGCTCGCCGGGGCGACGGCGGCGTCCTAGGCGGCCGTCACGACGAACGGCACGGCGCGGGCATGGCCGCCGGCCGAGAGCTGCAGCCAGAGCAGGTACGTGCCGGCCTTCGGCGCCGTGACATGCAGGACGAGGTCGGCGGGAAGCTTCGCGCCGGGCGGCGGCGCATCCATGCCCGGCATGCCCATTCTCGGCACCCCGGCCACGCCATGGCGATGCGCAGCGCCCGCCGCCGCCGGGGCCGCATGGACGTGGACGTACGTGAGGTCCGACACGGAGATGGGCACGGCAAGGGCGGCGACGCCGAGGAACGGGGCCAGGTCGGGCGCCGGCTTGCCGTCGCGCAGGACGTGCAATGTGAGCTGCGCCTCCTGCCCGGCCCGGAATGACCAGCCGCACGCGCACGCCGAACTGTTCCAGCTCCATCTACCGCGCCGGCAAGCGCGACTGCGGCCCCTGCCCGTCGAAGCCCAAGTGCTGCCCCAACACGCCAGCTCGCAAGGTGCCGCGCAGCAGCTATGAGGGCGCACGCGACATGGCGCGCGACATCGGCAAAACCGACGCCTACGGGCTGTCGCGGCGACAGCGCAAGAAGGCCGGAATGCTGTTCGCGCATCTCAAACGCATCGTCGGGCTGGAACGCCTGCGACTGCGAGGCCCCTGCGGTGCTCGTGATGAGTTCCACCTCGCCGCCATCGCCCAGAACCTTCGGAAACTCGCAATGCTGATCCCGATGCCAAAGTCTGCAGCGGCTACCTGATCCTAGGGGGCCGACGCGGGACTCCTCAGACCATAGCCGCGCCCCGCACAAGCCTCCCCCAGACCCGAGCTCTTCAACACTATCGGTCGGATGCGGTCAGTCGTGGTGTCGTTGACCTGATCGCCTCCCCTTGACCTTCCCACACTGGGAAGCACCATCTGCAATCCCGAAGCACAGCGGCGGGGACAGTCAGCATGGACGGAAGCATCATCGAACGGGAGCGGGCAGGGGCGCAGGACGCCGTGCCGCGCCTGGACCTGCGCATCTCCGGCATGAGCTGCGCCGCCTGCGTCCGCCGGGTCGAGCGGGCCGCGGCGGCCGTGCCCGGCGTGCGGGACGTGGCGGTGAACCTCGCGACCGAGCGGGCCGCCGTCACGCCCGGTGCCGGCTTCCGCCTCCCTGACTTGGCGCAGGCGCTGCAAGCTGCCGGATACCCGGTGGTGGAGGAGACGGTGGACCTTGCGGTATCGGGCATGAGCTGCGCGTCCTGTTCCGGCCGGGTTGAGCGGGCGCTGCGGGGCGTGCCGGGCGTGCTGTCGGCGGAGGTCAACCTGGCGAGCGAACGGGCGCGGGTGCGCGTCGCGGCCGGGACGGTGGGCGCGGGCGAGCTGGCGGCTGCCGTGCGCGCGGCAGGGTATGAGGCGGCCGTGCCGGCGCCCGCCGGCGTGGCAGTGGAGGAC
>CAXUJE010000587.1:0-2729 GCA_964251035.1 uncultured Acetobacteraceae bacterium | reverse complement strand
GCCACACCATGCCGCCCTTCATGGGGCAGGGCATGTGCTCAGGCATCCGCGACGCGCAGAACCTGGCATGGAAGCTCGACCTCGTGCTGCGCGGCGTCGCCGGCGATGCCTTGCTCGATGCCTACCAGCAGGAGCGGCTGCCCCATGCGCGGGATTGGACGGTGATCTCGCTGGAGGCCGGCAAGATCCCCTGCACCCTTGATCCAGAGGTTGCCCGCGAGCGGGACGCGAAGTTCAGGGCCGGCTGGCGTCCGCCCATGCCGGACTTCCCCAAGCTCGAGGCCGGCGTCCTCGATCCGGACGGCCACGAGCACGCCCCGGCCCTCGTCGGCCAGCTCGCGTTGCAGGGCCGCGTCGGCCGCGACGGAACGATTGATCTTTTCGATGCCGTGTTCCAGCCGAAAGGCTTCACGGTCGTCAGCACGGTTGCCGACCCGCGGTCGGTGCTGTCGGTGGCGCAGCTTCGCGGTCTCGAACGCCTGCGGACGACCTTTGCCCGCATCGGAGCGCCTGGGACGCGCGGCGCCGACACGGCCGACGTGGACGGCACCTATCGCGACTACTTCGACCGGCACGGCATCGCCGCAGTCATCACCCGCCCGGACTTCTACGTGTTCGGCGCGGCCCCCCGCATGGACGACCTGCCGGCCCTTGTGGACCGCCTGCTCCGGCAGATCGGCGGTGGGGACCCCATGGCATCCGTCCCGCGGGACGCCCAAGCCTCCACCCCGGCTTGCGCGGTGCCTTGATGGACGGGCTGACCCTGGTCGCCGATGGGCTGACCTGGCCGGAGTCGCCCCGCTGGCGGGACGGAAGCCTGTGGGTGTCGGATGTCCATGCCTTCCGCCTGGTGCGGGTCGCCGGGAGCGGCGTCGAGCCGGTGGCGGCCATCCCCGGCCGCCCGGCCGGCATGGGCTTCATGCCTGACGGCCGGCTGCTGCTGGCCACGGCGGTGGACCGCACGCTTCTCTGGGTTGGACAGGACGGCGCCGTGACGCTCGCCTGCGATGTTTCGCCCGTGGCCCGGAGCTACCTCAACGACATGGCCGTGGACGCGCAGGGGCGCGCCTGGGTCGGCGACACCGGCTTCGTGTTCGGGTCGGGCGAGGCGGAACGGCCGGGCGCGCTGCTCCTGTTCGAGGAAGGGCGGGGCGTGCGTGTCGCGGCCGACGATCTTCGCTTCCCCAACGGCATCGCGATCACGCCCGACGGCGCCACGCTGTTCCTGGCCGAAACGTTTGGCGAGCGCGTCACGGCCTTCGACATCGCGCAGGACGGCTCGCTGACCAACCGCCGCGTCCATGTGGAGCTTGAATCCGCGCCGGACGGCCTTTGCCTCGACGCCGACGGCCACCTCTGGGTGCCGTTGCTGTTCAAGGGGGAGTTCCACCGCGTCTCGCCCGAAGGCCGGGTCGTCGAGCTCGTCGCGTTTCCTCGGGAGCGGGCGATTGCCTGCACCCTGGGCGGCGCCGACCGGCGGGACCTTTACCTCTGCGTTTCGGAGATCGACGAGGCCGACCCGAAGGCGCCCATCCGCCGCGGGGCGGTGTACCGGCGCCGGGTCGAGGTTGCGGGCGCCGGGTTGCCATGATCGGTTCAACGGGCGGCGTGGAAGGCCGCGGACGACGCGGCGCATAGGCGCAGCGCGTGGCGGCCGCGTCCGCGGGCAGGCGGAACCGTGGCGAGCGGCCCGGCCCGGCATTGCGCGCTTGAGCGCCGGGCATGTATGGAACGGCGTTGCACCGATCAGCATGATCCCCGCATCCGCCTCATCTTGGGCCTGCGGTAGGCGATGGCGCTTCCGCCCTGCGTCGAGAAGGGCCGCATGAGGGACGCCGGCTTCACCCTGCTTGAGGTGCTAATCGCCCTCGCGATCACGGTCCTGGCGGTCGGTGCGCTTCTCCATGGCGGCATCGCAGGCCTCGCGGCAACGCGGACCGCGGCACGCTACGAGGAGGCTGTCGAGCTGGCCCGCTCGCATCTTGCCGGGCTGGCCGACGCGGGCCTGCTCGCCCCCTTGGACGCCACGGGCGATGGTGGCGGGGGCTACCGTTGGAGGCACCGTGTCGCCGCGGTCTCGACGGGCACCTCGTCGCCGGGCGAGCAGCCATCGTCCCGAGCGGCCAGCCCGGTGGTTACGCTCTACGCAGTGTCGGTCGCGATCACCTGGACCGCGGACGGCGGGACGCATGGCGTGTATCTGAACACCGAGCGCGTCGCTCCGGCCACGGGGACGGACCCGTGAACGGCGGGCGGCAGGCCGGCTTCACGCTGCTTGAGGTTCTCGTGGCACTCGCGGTGTTGAGCGTGCTCCTGCTGGTGCTGCGCCATGGCGTCGCCGTCGGCGTGATAGCTTAGGATAAGCCGGCCCGCGTGGTCTACGAACGCGCGGAGCGGGACGCGGCTGGCCGGGTGCTGCGGCGCCTGGTGGAGCAAATGGACCCCGGCACGGGCATGGAGCCTGTCCGCCTTGACCTCGGCCCGCATGCTCTGTCCTTCCCCACGGTGCTTCCGGCTGCCGCCTCCGGGTTGCCGCAGAACGGCATCAGCGCAGCGCTGCTGGTCGATGCCGAAGGCCGGCTGGTGCTGCGCTGGACGCCGCGCCGCCACGCCGTCCCCCTCGGCCCACCGCCGCCTTTGCAGGAAACCGAGCTGCTGCGCGGCGTCGCTGGGCTGGACGCCGCTTATTGGCGCCCCTCGCCTGCGGCTGGTTCCTGGCTGCCCCAGTG
>CAXUJE010000586.1:0-2746 GCA_964251035.1 uncultured Acetobacteraceae bacterium | reverse complement strand
CCTGCTGGGCCAGCGCCTCTTGTCCCGCGGCAAGGGCGGCTCCGTGCAGGTGACGCCGCACGGCCAGTTCCTGCTGCAGCGGGCGCGGGAACTGCTGGCGCTGAACGACGAGATCTGGACCAGCTTCCGCGCGCCCACCGTGCAGGGGACGGTGCGGCTCGGCACGCCGGACGACTACGCGCTGCGCTACCTGCCGCAGATCCTGAAGCGCTTCGCCGACAGCTACCCGGCCGTGCAGGTCGATGTGCTGTGCATGACATCGCGTGACCTCCTGCAACGCCTGCACGAGGGCGAGCTGGACCTCACGCTTTGTTCAGAGGGGACCCCGAAGGTCGAAGGGTGGCCAACGGTGCCGCTGTGGCGCGGGCCGCTGACCTGGATCACCTCCACGACCCACGCGCCGCACCGGCTGGACCCGCTGCCGGTGGCGCTGGCCGCGGACCACTGCACCTGGGCGGCGGCGGCGCTGCGCGCGCTGGACGGCGTGGGACGGCGCTACCGGATCGCCTACCGGTCGGCGACGCAGTTGGGCACGCACGCCCCGGTGCTGGCCGGGCTGGCCGTCACCGTCTCGACGGTGTCCTGGCTGCCGGACGGCCTGCGCCCGCTGCGGCCCGAGGAAAGCATGCCCGCCTTGCCCGACTTCGGCATCCTGCTGCTGCGTCACCCCGACGCGCGCCAGCCGGTCACGGACGCGCTCGCCTCCTACATCACCGAGACCTTCCAGACCGAGACGCTGCGCGACCGGGCCGCCGCTTGAGGGTTACAGGTGGGCCAGCACGCTTTCCGCCGTGCTGACGTCGAAGCCGCCGGGCGACTCGACGCCCAGATGCGTCACCCGGCCGTCCTCGACCACCATCGCGTAACGCTGGCTGCGGATGCCGAGGCCGCGGGCGGTCAGGTCCAGCTCCAGCCCCAGCGCCCGGGTGAACGCGCCGGACCCGTCGGCCAGCATGGTGATCCGGCCGTCCACGCCCTGGTCCTTCGCCCAGGCCTGCATGACGAAGGGGTCGTTCACCGCGACGCAGGCCACGCGGTCCACGCCGCGCGCCCGCAGCGTGTCCATGTTCTCCAGGTAGCCCGGCAGGTGCCGCATGCTGCAGGTGGGGGTGAAGGCGCCGGGCACCGCGAACAGCACGACCTTTCCGGTCCCGAACACCTCCTCCGTCGAGGCCTCCTTCGGCCCGTCCGGCGTGGCGGCGGTCAGCTTCATCGAGGGTATGGCATCGCCGATCTTAACCATTTGGCAGTTCCTGTGATGCAAGATGCGGAGTCGTAGCCGCCCGGCGCGCCCAAGTCACGCCTCGAAGAAACAGCCAGGTTTGGCGGTGCAACGGGCCACAGGGCGGCCACGTTCGCCGCCCATATGCGATCTTGCTCCAACGCCACTGCAGGCCAACTTGATGCCCATGACCGATCCCGCCCCCGAAGAGACCTCCCTGACCGGCCAGCTGCTGATCGCGATGCCGGCGATGGACGATCCGAACTTCGCCCACAGCGTGATCCTGCTGTGCGCCCATACCGACGAGGGCGCCATGGGCATCGTGCTGAACCAGCCGCTGGCCAAGCCGAGCTTCGACGCGCTGCTGACCCAGCTCGACGTGCAGCCGGTGCCGCCGGCCCGGCAGATCCAGCTCTGCCAGGGCGGCCCGGTGGACCATGGGCGCGGCTTCGTGCTGCACACGACGGACTGGACCTCGGACAGCAGCCTGCGGGTCGATGACCAACTTGCGCTGACCGCCAGCCTCGACGTGCTGCAGGAGATCGCGCAGGGCGGCGGTCCCAAGGAGGGGCTGCTGGCGCTGGGCTACAGCAGTTGGGGGCCGGGCCAGCTCGACCGGGAGATGCAGGAGAACGTGTGGCTGTCCGCGCCGGCCAAGCTCGATTTGCTGTTCGACCCGGATCACGAAAGCAAGTGGCGCCGGGCGCTGGCGATCCTGCGGGTGGACCCGGTGCTGCTGTCGAGCGTGGCGGGGCGGGCTTAGGGGAAGGAAGCTGACAGTTGATGCCTGTCTTGTACGTCAGCCTATGGTGGACAATGGACTCTCGCCGCGCTGGCTGAAACGAGCTTAGATGTCCTCGTATGACCGAAATCTTCCTGTTGCGGCATGGCGAAACCGAATGGAACGCGGTGGGGCGTTTTCAAGGGCAGCTTGATTCACCGCTGACGGCGCGCGGACGCGAACATGCCGCGCAACTCGGTCGTATTCTCCATCAGGCGTTCGGCAACCGGCCAGTCCCCCCGCTGCACGTCAGCCCACTTGGTCGTACCAGAGACACAGCGACCATCGTGCGCCAGTGTGTGCCGGGCCTTGATTCGATAAACATCGAGCCTCGTTTGCAGGAGGTCTCGACTGGAGCCTGGGACGGCCTAACAGCGGAAGAGATCAAGGCAGGTTGGCCAGACGCGCTTGTTGGTACGGATCACTATGACTGGTATTTTCGCTCGCCTGATGGCGAAGCGTTCGAAGCTGCATTCCAGCGCGTGCGGGAATGGGTGGACGAGCTGAAGGGTCCGGTGGTCGCCGTGTCCCACGGTCTGCTTGGGCGTTTGGTGCGCGGCGCCTGGCTTGACTTGTCGACTAATGAAATGTTGCGTCTGCCTGTGCCACAGGATGTGGTGTGGCATCTCTCGTCGGGCAGGATGCGTGCGCTTGTCGAAACTTGAAGGTATGTGTTTGCCGTTCTGATGTAACTCACGGTGTTGAAGGCCCGCAAAGTGTCGTGTGCGGCTATGAGCCAATAG
>CAXUJE010000585.1:0-2746 GCA_964251035.1 uncultured Acetobacteraceae bacterium | reverse complement strand
CCTATCACGTCGGCCCAGCCCGCAACGCCACCGGCCCGGTCCGTGCAACAGCGTCGCCGGCGGCCTCAGCCTCCTGCTCATCGAGCACAACATGGGCCTCGTGATGCGCCTCGCCGACAGCATCACCGTCATCAACTTTGGCCAGACGATCGCCGAAGGCCCCCCCGCCGCCATCCGCACCGACGAGCGCGTCATCGAGGCCTACCTCGGACGGAGGCGCGCCTGTGCTCGCGTGTGACAACCTTTCCGTCGCCTACGGCCCCATCGAAGCCCTCCGCGGCATCAGCCTCCACGTCGTCCAGGGCGAGTGTGTCGCCCTGCTCGGCTCCAACGGCGCCGGCAAGACCACCCTTCTGCGCGCCCTTTCCGGCCTGCTCCGCCCCCGCGGCGGCACCATCCGCTTCGACGGCACCATCCTCGGCACGACCTCCGCTGAACGCCGCGTCCGCGCCGGCCTCGCCCATGCCCCGGAGCGCCGCCGCATCTTTCCCAGCCTGACCGTCCGCGAAAATCTTGAAGTGGCGACGGTGGCCTGGAAGAAGCCGGGTCAAAGCAGCGGCGCCGACCTCGACCGCGTCTTCACCCTCTTTCCACGCCTGCGTGAACGCGCGAGCCAACATGGCTAGTCGCTCTCAGGCGGCGAACAGCAGATGCTTGCCGTCGGCCGCGCGCTCATGTCGCGCCCCAGGGCCCTCCTGCTGGATGAGCCCTCACTCGGCCTCGCTCCGCTGATTGCCGAGGAGGTCTATGACCGGCTTGCCGAGATCGGTGCCCTCGGCGTCACCATCCTCCTCGTCGAGCAGAACACCGCCATGGCCCTTTCGGTCGCCTCACGGGCCTACCTCCTCGAACACGGCTCCATCGTCCTCGAAGGCCCGGCCGCCGAACTCGCCGACCACCCGCGCATTCGCGAGGCCTACCTGGCTCGATGACAGCCAGACGCGCGGCCATGCTCGCGCACCTTCCCGGCTGCCGGTGCCGGAACTTCCTGCCAGTATATGCAATCCTCCGAAGCTTCTAATGAGCGCTATTGCATGTGTGGACGGCATCAGGTGCAAGGGGTATGCTGCATGATCTGACAAGCGGTACGACGGAGGTCATGTGTCCGGCCTTTAACGCGGCATGGTGACGGCTGGCCCAGATGGGTTCCGCGAACAAGCCCCAAACACGGGTGCGGCATCGAGATGCCTGTGCAACAAGCGGGGGTTCTCGTGTGTCGGCCCGACCGACCATCATCTCCTGCAGCTCTTTTTGCACCCCGGCACTCGCGAGCGGGTCAGGTGGCTGCGACGGTTCCTTTGCTGCCCCGATACGCTTCCCCGGTCTGGTGCGAACCTCTGGTGCGAGCCGCCGCACGCTTCCAGCGCCACGTGCGGCGGCGGCAGCTTGGCGAGGAAGGCTTCCATCTCCGCCCGTTTGATGTTGCGGCGCAGGCCAGCCTTTTCGTCGTGATCGACGCCATGCAGCGTGAAGGCAGCCTTGGACGTGCCGAGGCCAATGCGCACAAGGTCCATGCGGACGGTCCTTCAGGTTCGGACGTCGACAGCCAAACCTGGCACACGACGCCGCGGGGCCGTCCACCCCAACACGGGTGGCCCTACGCCTGGGCCGTCTGGCGCAAGCTGATGCCGCTGCTGGCGGGGGCCGGCCACACCGTGATCGCGCCCGACCTGCGCGGCCTCGGCGATTCAGCCAAGGCGGAGGCCGGCTACAGCAAGGTGGACGTCGCTGAAGATGTGCGACAGGTCGTGCAGTCGCTCGGTTTCGACAGCATCAACCTGGTTGGCACCGACATCGGCACCATGGTCGCGCATGCCTGTGCGTCGCGCCATCCCGGCGAGGTTCGCCGCCTAGTCCTGGCCGAATCGCTCATTCCCGGCTTCGGCCTCGAAGAGCTGATGAACCCGGCGACAGGCGGCTACTGGCATTTCGGGTTCCACATGCAGGTGGGCGTTGCCACCATGCTGACCGCCGGCAGGGAGGCCGACTATCTCCTGCCCACCATGACGATGATGTCGGCCTCGGCCGACGCGGCGGACATGGCAAAAGCCGTGTTTCTGCCGCACTACACCGCGCCAGGTGGGATGCGCGCCGGCTTTCAGCACTACGGGACGCTGCTGGCGGACAGGAAGGAGAACCGGGCCGCGTTCCACTCCAAGCTGCCAATGCCCGTGCTCGTGCTCACGGCGAGCGTGGCATTCCACCAGCCCAGACGCTCGGATGCGCGCGCCAGGTCGCCGGGACCATCGAGACGGCGCTGGTGCCGGGCAGCGGACACCCTTCGCCCATGACAACCCAGCCTGGGTCGCCGAGCGGCTGACCCGGTTCCTGGGCCATGATGCTGGATGATGTGCGAGGAGCGTTGAGCAGCGCCTGAAACGATGGCGCTGGTGGTTAGCTGCCGGCCAACCGCGACCCACGCTGCGCGTTCCCCCTGCGATCAGGTTGTGCCAGCAACCACTGCTGAGTGCGTGTCGGCGCTTCCACCCTTGCCCAAAGCCCTGCTAAGGGTCGGGGCGATCAGTGAGCATGCCTTCCAACCCCAGTATACCCGATGGTGCCGGATCAGTCCGCCTCGGATGTCCATGACTTCCAGGATGCCGACCTGCTCGCCAGCCGGTGTCTCGCGCGGATACTCCCACACCAGCGTGTCGCCAGCGCTGAACCAAGTGCCCGTCCGCCACCACAGCTGCTGTCAGGTTGCGGAACATTGTTGGCACCCGGTCGGATTGGCCATTGCGGAACA
>CAXUJE010000584.1:0-2748 GCA_964251035.1 uncultured Acetobacteraceae bacterium | reverse complement strand
CTAGCCGCCCTTCTCCGGCACCGGCACGTTGAAGCCGTTGAGGGTGACGGAGACCGTGCAGTACAGGCCGACCAGGTGCACCAGCTCGGCCACGCCGTGCGCGCCGAACTCGGCCTCGGCGAGCCGGTCGTTCAGTTCCGGCAACGCGCCGCCGCGCACCAGGGCGGCGGCGGTGTCATAGGCGATGGCCTGCGCCCTTGGCAGGGTAGATCTCGTAGCCCGCGTGGAAATGCGCGCCGGTGACTCAGCGCGCCGTCGTCCCGCGCGGTGGCGAAGCCGCGGAAGCCTTTCTCGATGCCCGCGCGCATGTCGTCGTAGAGCGGGCGCTGCTCGGGGGACAGGTCAGCGGGCGGGATCAGGGGGAGGCGCTCCGGGTTGTCGGGCAACGGAGAGGTTTGCGGGGAGCGCGCGGCCCGCGTCAGCTTTCGAAGCGACACGACATCTGCTTGACTGTATCTCACTTGAGATACATAAGTTTTGCCGTCTCGACATAGAAGGATCAGGCCTATGGCACAAACCTCGATGCTGCACGTCCGAGTTGACGACCAGCTCAAGGCACAAGCGACGGAAACGCTCGCCAACTTCGGCCTGACCGTCTCGGACGCAGTGCGTATTCTTCTGACCCGCGTTGCCAAGGAAGGCGGGCTGCCAGCCGCTCTGACGACCGACCTTGACGCTTATGACGAATGGTTCCGGGCCAAGGTGCAGGAGGCGCTGGAGGATCTCCGGCCACCGGCATCGCATGCACGGGTCATGGACGAGGCCCGAACCCTGATCGACAGGAAGCGCCGTGCGCGGGCCGGCGCTTGAGAGACGAGAGACAGGCCGCGCTGACCTGCTGGCGATTGTTGACCACATCTCCGACGACAATCCTGATGCCGCGCAGCAACTCAAGGACGACATCGAGTCCAAGGCGTCCAAGCTCCCGGAGCATCCGAAGCCCTACAGAGCCGGCCGTGTCGCTGGCACGCGAGAGATGGTAGGGCGGACGAGTTACGTAGTTGTTTATACGGAAGATGTCTGCACGGTGTCGATCCTGCGCGTGTTGCACGCCGCGCGCCAATGGCCGCCGGACCAGCTTTAAAACGCAGCCAAGCGTCAGCGATGCCATGAGTAGTTCTATGCTCTTACGGAGGGCGACCAATGCCTTTGCATACACTGCCGCTTGATCCCGAGTCCACGGCTGCCGAATTGGCAACCTATATAGCAAAAACCCCAACCGCTCGTCCTGATGTCACCCGCGGACTTGCTGAGTTGTGCTGGAAGTCGGATCAGCAGAAGGCAAACCCCGACATGTTTACGGTGCCATTCTCTCCCTATGAGGGCTACCCGGAATATCTTGCCTCACCGTTGTGGGCGTCGATCCGGAAGCGGGTCCCAACTGCCACCCCCATATGCGTTGGCTGCAATCGCTACGCGACGCAGGTTCACCACCGCGACTACCGGCCCCGTGTGATGCCAGGTGAAGACATCACGCCCTTGGTGCCCATGTGCCCACCTTGTCATAAACACATTCACGCTGGAGGACCGGGCACTTCGTGGGGGGATGAGGAAGATCGGCTACAGGCCCTTATAGCGAGGAAGGAGGGTCGTCGGTAATGGGCGGCTGATTGGGGGAGGTTGGAGCGGAGGCCGGATTGCGTCGGGAGCCGTCACGCAACTGCACCGCCCCCATCGAACGGGTCCCGCGCATACCGCACCCCCAACAGTGTCAGCCCCTCCGGCGGCGCCGTCGGCCCCGCCGCCCGGCGGTCCCTGGCCTCCAACGCCGCCCGCACCTGCGCCGGCCGCCACCGCCCCTCGCCGACCAGCTTCAGCGTGCCGACCATGTTGCGGACCTGGTGGTGCAGGAAGCTGCGCGCCTCGGCAGTGACCGTGAGCCGGTCGCCCTTACGCGCCACGTCCAGCCGGTCCAGGGTGCGGACCGGGCTTTGGCCTGGCAGGCGCTGGCGCGGAACGACGTGAAGTCGTGCCGCCCAAGCAGCAGCGCCGCCGCCTCCGCCATGGCGTCCGCATCGAGCGGGCGCTCGACGTGCCAGGCGCGGTGCCGGTCGAGCGCCGGGCGGGCACGGCGGTTCAGGATGCGGTAGGCGTAGGCGCGGCCCGTGGCGTCGAAGCGCGGACTCCAGCCCGGCGCGGCCGGGGCGGCGCGCAGCACGGCGACGGGATGCGGCTGCAAATGGAAATTGAGGGCGTCCCGCACCTGCTCTGCCCGGTAGCGGCCGGGGAGCGCCACCAACACGACCTGCCCGGCCGCGTGCACCCCGGCGTCGGTGCGCCCGGCGGCAACGCTCGGAACCGGGGCGCCACCGTTGAGCCGGGCGCAGGCGTCTTCCAGCACCGACTGCACGGACAGGGGGCCGGCCTGGCGCTGCCAGCCGGCGAAGGGGGTGCCGTCGTATTCCAGCAGCAGCGCCCAAGGGGTCACGCCAGAAGCGTGCCCGGTGGGACGGGGAAGCCGCGCAGCAAGGCGCCGGCATCCATCGGCGCGCGGCCAGGCCGCTGCACGCGGAGCAAGCGGAGCGCGCCCGCCCCGCACGCCACCAGCAGCCCATCGTCCAGCATCGTGCCGGGCGGGCCGGCGCCACCGGCGGCGGGTTCGGCGCGCAGCACCTTGAGGGTTTCCATGCCCAGCACCGTCCAGGCGCCGGGCCAGGGGGTGAAGGCGCGCACCTGGCGGTCGAGCTGCGCCGCCGGCTGCGTCCAGTCGAGCCGGCCGCTGTCGCGGGTCAGCTTGGGGGCGTAGGT
>CAXUJE010000583.1:0-2751 GCA_964251035.1 uncultured Acetobacteraceae bacterium | reverse complement strand
CAGCGTTGCCCCACGCCCCGCACGCAGATCAACATGACCGGACCCTTCATGCGAACCCCCTGGGTCACCAGCACTTGTGCTTCACCGTGTAGGCCGTCGTCACTATGGCCTGCGCATCGGAACTCTGACCGTGCGCCGCACGCCTGATCGGAAACGCGTCCTCCCGAAGTCGGGTCGCTGCCAGTGCGCCACAGACGAAGGCGATCAGAAACTACAGCTTCGACCCGCTTATTCTTCCTGCTACCAGCCAACTTCCAAAGTAGTCCCAAGGCCCAGGCGTATCCATTGCCGCTTCCAGCAAAAAGTGACACTCCCCAAGTGATAGCAGCGACAGGAGTTCCACAACCTTCGCATCGGCGCTGGCTTTCTCAGCCACGTAGCGCCTCATCCGTCCCGCCCTCCCTCCAGCGCATGGCGTCGCCCCGCGGCGTCCAGGACCGCGCCGTCCTCCAGGTAATCCGGCCCAATCGGCACCTTGCCGTGCCCGCCCGGGATGTCCAACACGTAGGTCGGCCAGGCCAGGCCCGTGACCCGGCCGCGCAACGCCCGCAAGATGCGTTGCCCCTCCGCAATCGGTACGGCGAAGCGCGCGGTGCCCAGCGCCGGGTCAAGCTGATGCAGGTAGTACGGCTTCACCCGGGCGCGCAGCATGGCGCGGAACAGATCCTCAAGGGCTTGCGCGCTGTCGTTCACCCCGCGCAGCAGGACGGACTGCCCGAGCAGCGGCACGCCCGCCCCCTGGATGCGACGAAGCGCCGCCACGGCATCCGGCGTGAGCTCCCGCGCGTGGTTGGCGTGCAGTACCAGCCAGACCGGGGCGTCCACCTCCATCGCCGCCGCCAGCGCGTCGGTGACGCGGGCTGGGTCGGCCGCGGGCACGCGGGTGTGGATGCGCAGCAGCTCGATGTGCGGAATGGCAGCCAGCCTGCGCAGAATGGCGCCAAGCCGCCGGGGCGAGAGCATCAGCGGGTCGCCGCCGGTCAGGATCACCTCGCGCACCGCCGGGTGGGCGCGGAACCAGGCGTAGGCGGCCTCAAGCTCCGCGTCCGACAGCAGCCCGCCGCCCGGCCCCACGTGCTCCCGCCGGAAGCAGAAGCGGCAGTACACCGGGCAGACCAGCAGCGGCTTCAACAGCGCGCGGTCGGGGTAGCGGTGCACCACGCCGGGCACGGGGGAGAGCGCGTCGTCGCCGATGGGGTCGGCGCGCTCGTGCGGCATGGTGGCGAGTTCCGCCGGGTCCGGGATGAACTGGCGACCGATCGGGTCGCCCGGCTGCTCGATCAGCGCGCGCATGGCCGGCGTGATCGCGACGGCGTAGCGCGCGCCGACCCGCTCCAGCGCGGCGCGGTCCTCGGGTGCTGCGAGGCCGGCGGCGACCAAGCCCTCGGCGGTGCGGATCACGGCAAATCCCGCACGAGGTAGCGCACGGTCCGCGTCCCGCCGTAAACCGATGCCTGCCCGGCCTCCCGGAACCCCAGGGCGGCGTGGAAGGCGTCGGAGACGGGGTTGGGCGGGACGCGGTTGACCTCCGCGGCGACCACACGCTGCCCGGCAGCACTCGCCGCCGCGAACGCCCCGGCATAAAGCCGCCGCGCCCGGCCCCGCCCCCCGGCGGCCGGCGCGACCACGACGCGGTCCACGTAGGCGAAGCGCGCGAACCGCTCCTTGAACCAGCGGAAGTTCGGGCTGTCATACGCCGCCGCCTCGTCCAGCAGCAGCACGAAGCCGTCCACGTCGCCCGCCTGCGCTGCCCACAGCGCCTGCCGCACCAGCCCGGCCAGCCGGTCGCCGTCGAGCAGCGACACCTCCGCCGGGTGGGCGTTGTTGAGCGCGAGCACCCCCTCCAGCCGGTCCGGCACGATCGGCGTCATGCGGCCACGATCTCGGCGGCCGCGTAACCCTGGATGAACAACAGCGCGCGCAGCCCGCAATGCTCGATGCGCGCCTGCGCTTCCGCGCTCACGATGGGTTTGGCGTGGAACGCCACCCCCAGCCCGGCGGCGCGGATCATCGCGAGGTCGTTGGCCCCGTCCCCCACCGCCAGGCACTCGCTCATCGCGAGGCCCCGCGCCCCGGCCAGCTCCCGCAGCGTGTCGAGCTTGGCGGCGCGGTCGAGGATCGGCTCCCCCACCCGGCCGGTCAGCGCCGCGCCGTCGTCCCCCAGCGTGTTGGCCCGGTGCACGTCGAAGCCGAGCCGAGCCGCCACCCGCCCGGTGAAATAGGTGAACCCGCCCGACACCAGCGCCGTCACTGCCCCGTGCGCCCGCATGGTGGCGACCAGTTCCGCCGCCCCGGACATGATCGCCGTCGCCTCCCAGGTCCGCGCCAAGGCGTCGAGCGGCAGGCCGCGCAGCAGCCCGACCCGCTCCCGCAAGGCGGCGGCGAAGTCGATCTCCCCGTTCATGCTGCGCCGGGTGATCGCGGCGACCCGGTCCTGCAGGCCGGCATAGGCGGCGAGCTCGTCGAGCGTCTCCGTGGTGACGACCGTGCTGTCCATGTCGGCGATCAGCAGGCGCTTGCGGCGGCCCTGCGCCGGTGTCACGACGGCATCCACCGGCGCGGCGGCGAGCGCCGCGTGGATCAGCGCCGGGTCGGGGGCGGCGGGGACGTCGATCTCCGCGGCCTCGCCCGGCGACAGGATGCGGGGCGGGCCGCCGCGCACCGCCTCGGCCATGCGGACGATGAGCGCCGGGGTGAGGGCGGCGGCGCCTTGGGGAGCGACAAGGGTGAGGACGTGCATGGCCAAGGGAT
>CAXUJE010000582.1:0-2752 GCA_964251035.1 uncultured Acetobacteraceae bacterium | reverse complement strand
ATCAGCGTGTTGCAGCCGTTTTCAGGAGGGGGCCCGGTTCGGCGCTTGTTCACACGCCGCGAGCTTGGCCGGTTCTTCTCGACCCTGCCGAGGGTGGCCGACGGCTTCCAGCTCCGGACGTGGCGCGGCGGCCCGCAGGCGGGCCAGCCCAAGGTGCCGCTCGTGGCCCGAGGCCTGCTCGAACGCAGGTTGATGCGCCTCGAGCCGACGCCCTGGCCGCCGCGCTTGTTCTTCACCGAGGCGGGCCTGGCGCCGCTGCGCACGATGATGGCCGACCGGCGCTTCACCAACCCCGTAACGTTCGCGCACGTGCGCCAGGAACTCGGCATCGACCCCAGCCCAGAGGCGCCGTAGCCCGGGTCGCCGGCCAAGTCGTTCTCAGGCGTCGCCAGTCCCTGCCCTGCGCTGCCTTGATCTCAACCGAGGCCTTGCGTTCGGCCTAGGAACGGCCCCGCCCGTGCGCCCGGCTGCGGGCAGACATGGGGTGGAGCGCGCCGGCCTGTGCCGGTTGCTTTCGGGATAGCAAGGACAACGTATCGGGCCGTCCCTGACCGAGGAAAACCACCTATGGCCCGCAAACCGAAGACCCAGCCCAGCCCTGACACCGCCGCGCCTGTTCCCATGCTGGAGCCTGCCACGCCGGACGAAGCTGCCATCCCGGCGTGCCGGGGCCGTAAGCCGAAAGATGCCGCGCTGTTGTCCGCGCCGCCCTCGACGGCCAGCACGGACGGCGCCGAAGCCGACGTTCCCACGGCCGCTCCGACCAAAGCGCCTGGCCGCAGGGGGGCGGGCCGCAAGGCGAAGCAAGCGGTTGGTGCCGAGACCGCTGCTGCGGTCCAGGACGAGGTGGCGGGGCCGCAGGGCCAAGCGCCTGGTCGGCCCGAAGCCGAGGCGAGCCCGGGCCTGACCGAGGCTGGTGCGCCGGCGGCTGCCGCGGTGTTGCAGGCCGAAGCGGCTGCGGACAGCGATCCTGTCCAGCCGGACCGTGATCCCGTCAGCTCAGCCGGCGAAGCGGCCCGGTCCGCTCCCGATGCGGAGACGTCCCTCTCGGCAAAGCCGGCGGCACACTGGGACCGCAGGGCGGACCTTGTGCGGTTCGACTGGCCCGCGATCGAGCAGACAGCCGCGCAGGACGGCCTGAACCAGGCCATGGCCAAGCTGCTGCTCGCGGCCCGGGCAGAAGGCGCCCGGTCACGCTGGCCGTTCTGAAGGGAGCTGACCATCACGGCGGCGCGCCCGCCTGCGCCACGGCTTCCAAGGGCGCCGGGGATGGGAGCGGATCGGATCGGGCTGGCCGTCCGGTCAAGCACTGCCGTCGGCCTGCGCCATGGCTTGCATCCCGTCGACGTTGCCGACTCGGATGAACGGCCGAAGTGGACCATTGCCGGCCCGAACCGCGCTTCCCGCAAAGTCTCATTGGACCGGGGTGGCGAGGCGGACCGGCTGCCATGGCCCGTCCTGGTCCAAGGTGAGCGCGCCGCCCCGGGCCAGCTCCAGTCCCGCCACAAAGGTCGCCGCGACCGCCGCGCGGCATTGCAGCGCCCGTCCGGACCCGGTCTCGGCGATCTTCGGCAGGAACGCTTCCAGTTCCCTGCCCTTGGGACGCTCATGCAGCAACCGGGTGATCCGGGCGCTGGCGTCACCCACGCCCCAGAACGGCAGGCGCCGCAGCTGGTAGGCTTCGGCGTGCGGTGGCAGGCGGAGCGCCACCAGGCAGGCCCGCAGCAGGTCGGTGAGGTCGCCGCCGTTCACGGGCGGCGTGTCGTCTGCGCTGCCGGCGAACGCATCGGCACCTTCCGAAAGGCCGTCATCGATGGCGCCCGCAGCCTGCCGTCCCGTAAAGCCGACCTCCTTTCCTGCCCGGCCCGCCTCCGGCCGCCCGCGGGCGAAGACGTCGCGCCCAAGCTGCGGCTGCCGCTCGAACCAGTCCGCGGCTGCCGCCATCTCGGCGCGGCGCTGCCACTGCCGGCGCAGCGCCTCCGCCTCGGCCTGCGCCGTCCGCGCCTCGGGAGCGTCGGCCGGCCGCAGCAGCCGCGAGCGCAGCTCGGCAAGATGGGCGGCCATCACCGTCCAGGCCGCCCATTGCGCGAGGTCCGGCGCCGGGGCGTCCGGTGGACGGTGTAGCCCCGCTTCCAGCGCGTCCGCGAACGCCTCGATCAGCGCCAAGATCGACAGCTGCGCGAGGTCAACCTTGCCGGCGTGCGCCAGGGCGAGCAGCCAATCGAGGGGCCCCTCAAACCCGTCCACGGACAGCATGGGCGACGTCGGCGCCGAACGGCGGCAGGGCGGCGCGTCCCACGCGGGCGACGGCGGGCCGGACGGCCCCATCGGCGGCGCAACCCCGGTCACGGCATCGGACCTGGATTGGGTCAAAGCAAGCCGTAGGTCGGGCGGATGTCGAAGCGCAGCGCGGGCCAGCGCGCGGCCACCGTCGCCAACGCCCGCCACGGCGTCCAATCGGCCGACCAGAAGGCGAGGCAGAGCGTCGCGGGTTCGCTGGGGGCAGGGCGCCGCGGCAGGACGGGCCCGGCCACGACGTGGCGCAGCGCGGCCGTGGTGCCCCAGTGCGCCCACAGCCAGGCGAGCGCCTCCGGGTGGTTGGGACCCAAACACAGGACGTCGTCGGGCACCGGCACCAGCGCGTGCAGATCGAAAGGGCAGGCCTGGTTTTGTCCCACGCGAGCCACGGCGACGGTGTGCCGCCGCTCTGCCGCGTCGCGGAGCTGGCCGGCCAGCGGGCGCGCGCCGGCGA
>CAXUJE010000581.1:0-2759 GCA_964251035.1 uncultured Acetobacteraceae bacterium | reverse complement strand
AAGGAGATCGCGGTCACGCCGGCGGCAACCGGCATGTGCGCCTGCCGCAGCACGGCCGGCAGCCAGCTTATGACGAAGTAGAGGATCAGCAGGTTCATGAAATAGGGCACCCATAGCAGCACCGTGCCGAGCGCCCGCCCTTCGGTGAACAAATGCCTGACCGAGAACCCGGCGGGGGTAGCCGCGCCCGGCACGAAGCGCACCCGGCCAGCGCCGGCGAAGCCCGGCGCGACCCGCGCCATGATGGCGGCCACGCGCGCCGGGTCCCGGTTGCGCGCGATCAGGAAGCGCACGGATTCCGGCAGCTTGGCCACGAGGACCACGGCCATTGTGAGGGGAAGCAGCCCGCCGACATAGAACACCGACGGCCAGCCCCAAACCGGCAGCAGGGCCGATGCGACCAAGCCGCCCAGCACCGCGCCCAGCGGCATGCCGGTGAACAGCAGCGACACGAAGATGTTCTGCAGCCGCTTCGGCGAGTACTCTGCGGTCAGGGCCACCACGTTCGGCATCGCGCCGCCCAGGCCGATGCCGGTGAGGAAGCGGAGCGCCAGCAGCGCGTTGAACGATGTCGCTTGGGCGGTAAGCGCCGAGAACAGGCCGAAGCACAGCGTCGAAAGGATCACCGTCCATCGCCGCCCCCAGCGATCCGCCACCGGGCCGAGAACGCTCGCGCCGCACATCAGGCCGAGCAGGCCGGCCACGAACACCGGCGAGAAGGATTTGAGCGGCACGCCCAGGGACTCCGCGATGGACGGTGCCAGGAAGCCGATGCTCTGCGTGTCGAAGCCGTCCAGCACGGCCACGAAGCCGCACATGGCGATGGTGCCGATCTGGAACCGGCTCGGCGCCTGACTATCGACCACGTCGCTGACGGTCGTTTCCCGCACGGTCTCGCTCATCATTCCCTCCCACAATTCGTTGTTTCTCTTCGTGGTCATGGCGGTGGCCGGCGTGGTCAGGCGGCCCTTTGGCCCTCGTCCGACGACGCGGCGGCGTCCGCGCCGGTCCAAGTTGCTGCAAGCAGGGCCTCGATCGCCCGGCTGGTGCCCTCGATAGCATCCAGCGGGATCGCCGCGGCCACGTAGTGGTCCGGCCGCAGCAGCAGCGCATGGCCGGCATAATCGGCCAGGGCGGTGCCGAGCGCGTCGTCGATCTCGGCGGCGACCTCCACCCCTTCCACGGTTTGGGTCGGGGCGCCCACCGGCAGCAGCGCCGCCCGCGCCGCGCCGAGCGCACCCCAGATCGGCTGGCGCAGCCTCGCGAAATCCTCTGCCGGCCGCGCCGTGCGGAGCAGCAGCGCGAAGCGGTTGCCCAACACCTCGTCCAGCAGCACCTGCCGCCCGTCGGCCGTGCGCACCGGCGGCTGCGGCAGCAGGCGGCCGACCAGCGTCTTGCGGCCCTTGCCGTCCGGCACCAGGAAACCTGCGTTGAAGCGCGGCGGCGGCTTGTACCTCATCTGCGCGACGTAATCGCGCGCCGACGGCCAAACGTTCAGCGCCAGGAACCCGGATTGCGTCAGGAAGCCGCGCAGCCAACTGGGCGGCGACATCACCCGGCCCATGCGCAGGGCCAAGTTGACCATCTGCCAGATGTGGTCGCGCCGCTCTTGCTCGTAGCTGCCGAGCAGCCCAGGGCCGATCCGCTCGTCCAGCACGGCGGCCAGCTTCCAGGCCAGGTTGTGCGCGTCCCGGATGCCGCTGTTCATGCCCTGCCCGGCAAAGGGCGGCGTCAGGTGCGCCGCGTCGCCCGCGAAGAACACGCGGCCCACCGACCAGCGCGGCGCCACGCGGGCGTGGAACCGGTACACCACCTTGCGCCGGATCGTCGCGTTCGGGTCGGCGCCGTGTGTGCGCAGCAGGCGCTCGACCATCGCAGGGTCCAACAGGTCCTCGTCCGTCTCGCTGTCCACGAGCTTGAACTCGAACCGTCGGGTCCGGTCAGGACCGGGCAAGGTGATGCAGGGACGGCGCTTGTCGCAGAACACCTCGGTGTGCTCCGTCGTGTTCTCGTTGTTCTCGAGATCGACGATCAGCCAGCGCTCGTCGAAGGTGGTGCCTTCGAGCTTGACGCCCTGCTGCTCCCGCACCCGGCTCGCCGCGCCATCGCAGCCCACCAGGTAGTCGCAGGTGGCTTGCCGCGTCTCGCCGGCCGGGCCGATCAGATGAAGCGTGACCCGGGCTGCGGACTGCTCGTAGCGGTCCAGCCGCCAGCCGTACAGCGCATCGACATGGCTGAACCGGGCGAGCGCGTCCTTGAGTTGCCGCTCCAGGATCGGCTGGCGGAAGGCGTTGCGCCGCGGGTAGCCGTAGGGCCGTCCTGTCGGCTCCACCTTGGCGAAACAGACGCCGCTGGGCGAGTAGTAGTGCGAGCCGTAGCCCGGCACGATGGATTTCGCGACCTCCTCCACCACGCCGGCCGCCTGCATGGTGCGCAGCGACTCGTCGTCGATGGACACGGCGCGCGGCTCCTGCACCGTGGTCGCATTCCGCTCCACGACGAGGCTCTGCACGCCGAGGCAGCCCAGCAGGTTGGCCAGCGTCAGCCCGATCGGCCCGCTGCCGATAACGACCACGGGATAGTGCTTGGACGATGGCTCCATCGGCTCGCGTCTCCACCCGGCGGATCGTGTGTTCAGGCCGTGGCCGGCGCCTCGTCGGAAACGCCGTTCCGGAGCAGGCCGACCTTGTCGATCTCCACCTCCACGGTGTCGCCGGGCTTGAGCCACAGCGGCGGCTCGCGCTTGGCGCCGACGCCGC
>CAXUJE010000580.1:0-2789 GCA_964251035.1 uncultured Acetobacteraceae bacterium | reverse complement strand
CGCCTGAAAATCAGAGACGTCTTGGCTGGCATGGCGCCCATCGACGAGGGCCTAGCCAACGGCTTGGCCAACGCTGTTGGCGGAACGCCCTCCTTTTGGCGCAAGCGGCAAGCGGCCTACGACGGTTGCCTGTCAAAAGCGGTGGACACTGTTCCTGCCGAGGGCAGCCCGCGATTGGCTCCGCCAGGCGCCCGTAAACAGCATGGCATCTGCGGGTTTGGATCGAGCGGACGCCCGGGCGTCCGCAGGCGCTCCGGCTGTGTCTCGCCTATCTTGGCGTGACCGACCCGGAAGAATGGCATTGCCGGTCTCCGCCTGAGCGCAAGCGAAACAGGGCGACCCCGGCCGAAGCGCCCGGCTGCGGCGCCTCACCCCTCGATGACGCCCGTGACCACCCCGCCCCGCATCGCCGTCACCCGCCGCACGAACCGGGCCGCGTCGGGCACGGCATGATCCACCGTCAGCTCGACCACGCGCTCGCCGGCCTTGCGCCCCTGGGCGCGCCACCGGGCGTAGGGGTACTCGGCGATGGGCAGGAACGTGCCCCGTCCCCGCTTGCTGGCCGTGCTGGGAAACGGCTTGGTCGTGCCGCTGTTGATCGGCGAAAGGCGGATGGCGGACCGGTAGGCGGCGACCAGCGTCGCCGTGTCGAGCTCAAGCACGTCGTGCTCGGCGTCCCGGTACGGGCGGGCGTTCAGCAAGCGGAGCAGCCGTTCGCGCGTCAGCCAGAAGAACACCCGGCCGTTCAGGCAGCGATACCAGTCTTCCGGCGACATCCCGTCCAGCAGGCACAGGCGCAACCCGGCGTCGTCCATCGGCTTCTGGTCGCGGATCGTGGCCCGGCCCAACGCGGGATGCTCGATGGTCACGCCCTCGGGCCGGCGGCAGCCTTCGAGCGTGTCCCGCCCCGGACCGTTGACGCCGAACAAGTCCAGCAGCGCGGAGGTGCTGAGCAGCCCGTGCTGCCGGATCGAGGGCCAGCTCCCGCGTTCCGCCATGTGGAACAGCGTGGGGCAGTCCCGGACCAGCTCCGCAAGCTCCGCTTCCGTCACCCCGCGCCGACCAGGCCGCGGGCGAAATCCATCGCCTCGAACGGGCGCAGGTCGCCCGCCTGCTCGCCCACCCCCACCGCGTGCATCGGCAGGCCGAACGCCTGGGCCAGCGCCACCACGATGCCGCCGCGGGCACTGCCGTCGAGCTTGGTCACGACCAGGCCCGTCACCGCCACCAGGTCGCTGAACACCCGCACCTGCTCGATGGCGTTCTGCCCGGTGGTGGCGTCCAGCACCAGCAGCACGGAATGCGGCGCGGCCGGGTCCTGTTTTTGCAGCACGCGGATGATCTTCGCCAGCTCCTCCATCAGCGCGCCCTTGTTGTGCAGCCGCCCGGCGGTGTCGATCAGCAGCACGTCGGCGCCCTCCGCGCGGGCGCGGGTCAGCGCGTCGAAGGCGAGGCCGGCCGCGTCCGCCTTGGGCGGGCCGCTGACCACGGCGGCGCCGGTGCGGCTGCCCCAGACCTGCAACTGCTCGACCGCGGCGGCGCGGAAGGTGTCGCCGGCGACCAGGATGGGGCGGAGGCCCTGCTGCTGGTATTGCAAGGCGAGCTTGCCGATGGTCGTCGTCTTGCCCGTCCCGTTCACGCCGACCACCAGCACCACATGCGGGCGCAGCGTGCGGTCGATCTCCAGCGGCTGCGCCACGGGCGCCAGGATCGCGGCGATCTCCTCCGCCAGCGACTGCTTCACCTCCTCGTCCGTCACGTCGCGGCCGAACTTGCTGCGGCGGAACGCGGCGATGATCTCCCCCGCCGCGGCGGGGCCGAGGTCGGCGGCGATCAGCAGCTCCTCCAGCTCCTCCAGCGCCGCGTCATCGAGCTTGCGCCGGGTGAACGCGGCGCTGAGGCCGGTGGTCAGCTTCTGCGTGCTGCGGGTCAGGCCTTCCTTGAGACGGTTGAAGAAGCCGAGCGCCATGCGGGTGTTCCTGAGTTGGATGCGGCTAGGGGCTGCCTGCCGGGATTGCAACCTGACGTGGAAATCACAACAAAAAATGTGTTTTACTATCGTTCCGTTCTAACCTCATCGTAGGACGAAGGAAGTTGCATGGCGAAGAACATCACTAGTGGAAAGACCACCGGAGCCAAAGCGGCAAAGGCAGCCTCAAGCGTGTTGCGCGACGATCGTACAGCCAACAAATCAAAACTACTGTAGGGTCAGTGTTGTCTCAAGTTAAACTAAATAACAGGAAAAAGATAAGTAGATTAACATCTCATATACTATCGCAAAAATCCATAATGTGGACTGCTCTAGTTACAATAACTACAATAGTTTTTCTAACATCCACAGCTTTGGCATCTTCTTACAATGTCAGGTATATTAGCAATGTAGGCGACACATATTTCGATCTTCATGGCCCTCAACAACTAGACCCTGAGACAGGTATTCGTTGGAGAGAACATATCAGTTCGTTTAATGGTAAGTGTGAGCGGCAAGCCCCAAGATTCTAATATTTGGAAGTTCTGGTGTTGTAAAGACGTATTCCAACTTGGCGACTCCATGGATCAACTCAGAGGCTAACGGCGCATCAAGAAGCGGCGTGCAGCCCGGTTGCGTCGGCGCCGGCGACACGGACCTCCAGCAAGGCGCCGGGCGGGGCCGCCTGCGCCAGCCGGATCGGGACGAAATGCTCGGTATGCCCGCCGCCGCCGCGCTCGGCGACCACCTGGACCGTGCGCCCGACCAGCCCGGCGTGGAACGCGGCGGCGTGCGGCAGGGCGGCGGCGCGGAGCTGGGC
>CAXUJE010000579.1:0-2790 GCA_964251035.1 uncultured Acetobacteraceae bacterium | reverse complement strand
GGTAGGCGCCGGTCTCCTTGTCGGTCACGAGCATGTAGAGGTCGCCGACCGACCGGCGCATGGCCTCGTTGAACACCGTGTTCGAGGTGACGATCGCGGCGGCGCGCCCGCTCTCCTGGCGCAGCCGGCGCCGGGCCTCGTACAAGGCACGGTTGAACGCCTGGCGCAGGCCCCCTCTGCCGGCATCCGGCGTGGGCGCGGCGTTGCAGGCGACCTCGACAAACGCGAGCCGGGTCTCCCCTGGCGCGAGGTCGAACTCGAGGACGGCATGCTCCCCGTCCAGCACGGCAGGCGCCGGGTCGAACCGCAGCCGGGTCGTGCGGTGCTGCCCGTCCAGGCCGTCATAGGCCAGGACCGCGCAGGCGCCGCCGCAGTCCGGCTCCAGGTGCTCGCCGCGGATCACGCGCGTCATGCCGCGGGCCTCGAACAGGTCGGTGAAATCGGCGGCGAAGTGCAGCTCGATCCGCACGTGCTGGGCCGCCTCGGCAAAGCTGCGCACCGACAGCCGCTCGAAGCAGGTGGCGTTCCAAAGGAAGCGCGAGCGCCGCAGGTGCAGCATGTCGCGCTCAAGCGCGAGGCGCCCGTCCCTGTGCAGGTCCGGGTTGGTCAGGTCGCAGGTCAGCTCGGCGCTGTCGTCGCGCAGGGTGGAGCTGAGAAGCACCGGACGCTTGCCGTCGATCAGGAGGACGAGCCTTGAAAGGTGGCGGGTGTCGCGGAAGTAGAGGCCGCCGGTGCCGCCGGACACGTCGCCGCCCGCGTCGAACACCCCGAACGTGTCGCCGCTTTTCAGCGTGCGGGTGCGGCTCGCCTGGAGCGACGCGGCAGTTGGCGTCGCGGACGCATCGGGATGGACGCCCTGCCCGGTCACGCGCGGCCGCACCCAGGGATGCCGCTCATTCCGCGGCGCTCTGGAGTTTGGCATGCCGGACGCCACGCTGCCCGGCGAGGAGGTCCTGGTAGATCTCCAGGTAGTCCTCCGCCATGCGCCGGGCGGTGAACCGCGCCTCGAACGCGGCGCGCACCCGGCTGCGCGGGAGCTCGTGCAGGCGCGACACGGCAGCCAGCGCGCCGGCCTCGTCCGCCACGATGAAGCCCGTGCGCCCGTGCTCGACGACCTCGGGCACTGAGCCGCGGTTGAAGGCGATCACCGGCGTGCCGCAGGCCATGGCCTCGATCATCGCCAAGCCGAACGGCTCGGGCCAGGAGATCGGCATCAGCAGCGCGTGCGCGCCGGACAGGAAGCCGGGCTTCTGCGCGTCAGGGATCTCGCCCACCATCTCGACGCCGCCGCCGGCCAGCATGGGGCGGATGACCGCGTCGAAGTAGGGCCGGTCGGCAACGCTGACCTTGGCCGCCATGAGGAGCGGGAGGCCGCAGGCGCGGGTGATGCGTATGGCGCAGTCCGGCCCCTTCTCCGGCGCGATGCGGCCCAGGAAGGCGAGGTATGCGGGCCTGGTCCCCGGCTGCGGCACGAGCAGCCCGGACGGCAGGCCGTGCGGGACGGTGCCCATCCAACGGGCCTGCGGCAGCGGCCGGCGCTGGCTGTCGGAGAGGCTGGCGACGGGCAACCCGGCAAAGGCGTCGAACATCGGCTGCAGCTCCGGCAGGTCGAGCCGGCCATGCAGGGTGGTCAGGAACGGCGTGCGCTGCCGGCTGAACAGGCTGAACGACCGGCAGTCCATGTGGGAATGGATGACGTCGAACTCGCCCGCCCGCCGGTACGCCGCCTCCATCAGCAGCGCGTGCGGCGCGTCCGCGTCGCGGATCGCCGGATCGAGCCGCAGCGCCTGCGGCCACACCGCTTCGAGCTCGGCCGATGTCACCGAGTCCCCGCTGGCGAACAGCGTGACGTCGTGGCCCATCGCCACCAGTTCCTCGGTCAGGAACGAGACCACCCGCTCCGTGCCGCCATACAGCCGGGGCGGAACCGCCTCGTGCAGCGTGGCGATCTGGGCAATGCGCATGGGATTGGTCCTTTGTAAGGGGCTGCCGGCTTCCTGCGGCATCCCAGGCCCGAGGCGTCAATCCGCACCGTGGACTGATGGGCCGGCAGCGGCGTGCTGGAGGGTGGCGCGGCGGATCTGCCGGATGCGGACCGTGGCGCCCACAAGGGGAACCCGGCCTTTTTCCCACGCTTGGAGAAAACGCAGCTCGTCTATGAGCGCGAGGTCGTAGGCCTGCTGCGTCCGCTTGTCGCAGGCGCAGGGGCGGCCGTCTTTCCTCGTCGTCCCGGCCTGATGGCCACCATCGCAACAACGTGGTCCTTCCTGCTTATCCATCGTGCATGATCGAACGCTCCAGGACGAGGCTTGCCCGGCAGCGACCAGGCTGGACTGCGGCCGCAGGTCACGCCGGATCACGCCCAGCCTCAACGGATAGCGCAGGAAAGGCCGGCGGGAGCAGCTTCGGAAACTACTCAGGGAGCAGATGCGGGCACTACTCACGGCCCGATCGGGGCTTTCCGTGACTTCGTGCGCTTCCTTAGCCAGATCCGCGGCGGCGCTGACTGGCGGGACGACGACAGAAGGAATGCCAAAGCCGCGATGCCGGCTCAAAACGGTGAGTGCGCCGAGCCTGGGCATCGTAGTCGTCGTAACCCAACATAGCGCGGAACTCGGCCGGGCTGAGCGCGGTCGCGGCCTCGACCTGCCCGGCGCCGATCGCGGCGAGTCCGGCCTTCATTGCCGCCGCGACCGGGGACAGCAGCGCGGTCGGGTAGGTTCCAATCTTGAGGCCTAGCTCCGCGGCGCGCGCCTGCGTCGGCGTCTCGCGCGGGGCGACGGGGGACAG
>CAXUJE010000578.1:0-2797 GCA_964251035.1 uncultured Acetobacteraceae bacterium | reverse complement strand
AGGCGCTGGGACAGCTCACCGGCGGCGTCGCGCACGACTTCAACAACCTGCTGCAGGTCGTGCTCAGCGGCCTGACCCTCGTCGAACGGACGGAGGACCCGGAGCGCCGGGCGCAGTTGCTCGACAGCGTGCGCCGGGCGGCGCAGCGCGGGGGCGAGCTGACCAAGCGGCTGCTGACCGTGGCGAGGCGGCAGTCGCTGCGCCCGGAGGCGATCGACCTCGGCGCCTGGCTCGACGACGGCGCGGCGGAGCTGCTGATCCGCACCCTGCGCGGCGACATCGAAACCGAGCTGCGCGTCGAGCCGGGCCTGCCGCCCGTCCAGGCCGACCCGGACGAGCTGGAGCTTGCGGTGCTGAACCTCGCGGTGAACGCGCGGGACGCCATGCCGGGGGGCGGCACGCTGCGCATCACCGCGGAGGCGGCGACGCTGGACGGCCTGACCGACCCGGACGGGCTGCACGGCCGCTTCGTGCGCCTGTCGGTCGCCGACACCGGCGCCGGCATGTCGGAGGACATCCAGGCCCGGGTGTTCGAGCCGTTCTTCACCACCAAGGGCGTGGGGCAGGGCACCGGCCTCGGCCTCGCCCAGGTGTACGGCTTCGCCCGGCAGAGCGGCGGCGGCGTGCGGCTCCGCAGCCGCCCGGGGGAGGGCACGGCCGTGTCCATCCTGCTGCCGGTGTCGGACGCCGTGCCCCGCGCTTCCGCCCCCTTGGGCGACGCGGCAACGGCGCAGCCCGCGCAGGGGGCCGCCGTGCTGGTGTGCGAGGACAACGACGAGGTGGCGGCGCTGGCCGTCGACATGCTGGAGCAGTTGGGCCACCGCCCGACGCGGGTGGGCACGGCCGCCGCGGCGCTCGGCGCGCTGGAGGACGGGCGGACGATCGACCTGCTGTTCACCGACGTGCTGATGCCGGGCGGCATGGACGGCCTGGCGCTGGCGCGGGAAGCCCGGCGCCGCCGCCCGGGCCTGCCGGTGCTGCTGACCACCGGCTACACCGGGGCGGGCGCGTCCGCCCTGCCGCGCGACATGCCCATGCTGCGCAAGCCCTACAAGCTCGCCGACCTGGCGCAGGCGCTGCAAGCCGTCCTGGCCAGCGCGCCGGCTCCGGCCCCCGCCTCGACCTCGGCCCCCGCCTCGACCTCGGCCATGGCGGCGGGGTAGCCAGCCCCTTTGAAAAAGGCGCTCCCCATGGCGACGCTGCTCGGAAGCCTGCTGCTCGGCGCCTGCTCCGCCTTCGGCATCCGCGGCGGCACGGAGGAGCCGCGATACACGGCCGTCGAGCGCCTGGGCAACGTCGAGATCCGCCGCTACGCCCCCCGCCTCGCCGCCGAGACCACGGTGCCCGGCGACGCCTACGCCGCCCGCGGCGAGGGTTTCCGTCGTCTGGCCGGCTACATCTTCGGCGGCAACCAGAAGCGCACGCGCATCGACATGACCGCGCCGGTGGCGCAGTCGGGCGCCTCGTCCGGGGAGCGCATCGCCATGACCGCGCCCGTCGCGGAGGCGCGTGGCGATGGGGGCTGGGTGATCCGCTTCTTCCTGCCTGCCGCGCTGACCGACCCGCCCCAGCCCAACGACGCCCGCGTCCGGATCGTGCCCGTGCCGGAGGAGACCGTCGCCGTGCTGCGCTTCAGCGGCACCGCCACGGAGGACGCCGTCGCGGACCGCAGGAAGGCCCTGCTGGCAGCGCTCTCCGGCACCGCCTGGCGCCCGGCGGGCGAGCCGGTGGCGTGGTTCTACGACCCGCCCTGGACGCTGCCGCCCTTGCGCCGCAACGAGGTCGCGGTGCCCGTCGCCCGATAGGGCGCCCCGCTAATACGGGCGGCACCATTGATCGACCCGTGTGCGTTTGCTGATGGGTTTCACCCATCCTACGCGATCCATGCCATAGGATGGGTGCAACCCATCGACGGATGACGGTCATTCAACCAAGCCGTCCGTATAAGGCGTCCGCTAAAACGCCACGTGCCCGAAGGCGGCGCGCAGCGCCAGGAACAGCGCGCCGCCCACCAGGAACCCCACCAGGGTGCCGTTCACCCGCACGTACTGCAGGTCCTTGCCCACCCGCAGCTCCACCCGGTCGGTGATCTGGTCGGCGTCCCAGCCGGCCACCACGTCGCCGATGAAGCCGGCGATCTGCGCCTGGGCGCTCGGCAGCATCGTCGCGATCACGCTTTCGGCCGCACTTTGCAGCCGTGCCCGCGCCGCCGCGTCCTCCGCAAGGAAGGACCCCAGGTTGTGCAGCGCCGCCTCGATGGCGGAAAGCGTGTGGCCGCCGGGGCGCCGCGTGTCGGCCTCCAGCGCCAGGCGCATGCGCGCCCACACGTCCCACATCCAGGCCTGCACCGTCTCGTGCGCCACGACCTTCCGCACTGCCCGGCCGATCTCGGCGGCGCGCTGCGGGTCGGTCTCCATCAGCTCGATCTCGCGCTTCACCCAGGCGTCGAAGGCGTCCCGGATGTTGCTGTTGTCGGGTCCCATGCGGTCCAGCTCCTCCCGCACCACGCCCAGCACGCGCTCCGCCACCTGCGCGCCGAGCGCCCAGCCGACCAGCCGCCCGCCCTGCGCCCGCACCTTGTCCTGGATGAAGGCGTGCAGCGCCGCGTGCCGGCTGTCGAGCATGGCGCGCAGCTCGGCCAGCAGGAAGCCCAGCACCTCCTGGTGCCGCCCGCCGTCCACGAGGGTGCGGAGCGCCCGCGCGACGATCCGCCCGGCGCCGGGTCCGCCGACCAGGCGCGGCACGAGACGCGCCACGGTGCGCCGCGCCCGCCCGTCCTCGACGGTCGCCAGCACCC
>CAXUJE010000577.1:0-2797 GCA_964251035.1 uncultured Acetobacteraceae bacterium | reverse complement strand
ACCCCCGAGCCAACCCTGCGCACGTTTGCGTTAACACAAAGCGCCGCTGGTATAATTCACAAGCCAGGCGCTCTGGCCGGTCAGATATCCGTCCAGCGCGTGCAGGGCAGTCCACAGCCTCCGTGACAGCAAAAGAATGCCCGGTTCGCCGGCAGCGACGAGGTGCGCGCGCAGCGGGCGCACCTCGCCCCCCTTTGGAAGCCGCCTTATGCCGCGCGCAGCAAGGCAAGCGGACGGTGTTGGGACGAAAGCGGGTTGGCTTTCCACGTTCGTATGGCTTAATCCGTGCCAGGGCCGCTTCTTTCAAGGCAAGGTGGGCATGGAGGTAGGTCTGTGTCGTCTCGATCGCCTCATGGCCGAGCCGCAATGCGATAATACGGCGAGCGTCGCCTCCAACCCAGCCGGCCGCACCGTCTCAAGGAATGCCCCGGCGACCGCGGCGTCGATGACGCTCGCGACAAACGACTGGCACATGGCCTCGGCATGGCAGGTCTGGGCAGACCGGCACTCGTAGCGTGGCTGCTGACGGCCGTAGCTGACCCCCATCTGCCGACCACACCGACCGCGGCGAGTCTCCTGCCGTGGTTTCCTGGCAGCACCGCCCGTAAACGAATGCTCCGGTATAGGCCGGGTTGTTGAGCATGCGGTGGATTGTGCCATAGGCCGGGCGCCCACACGGACCGGCCCATTTCGGGGCCGGCCTGGACAATGCGCGGGAACCCCAGGCCGTCGTCGGCGAAGTGGCGCAGCACCGCACGGGCATTGCCGAGGGCGGCGAACCGCTCAAACACCATTGCGACCGTAAGCCGTACGGCATCGTCCGGGTCCTGCACGACCGTGCCGTTGGACCGGCGGCGGTAGCCGACCGGCAGCGCCACGCCAGCTCGCCCCGCTGGGCCTTGCTGATCAGCGCACCATACATGCGGGCCTGGAGGTGCAGTTCCGCGGCGAACAGGGTGCCCCTGACGCCCTGAACCGCCCCGGGTTTCCCGGAGGCTCCAACCTGTGAGAGGACGGAGCCATGACACAGAAGACGGCGAAGCAGTTTTCGCCCGAGTTGCGCGAGCGCGCGGTGCGGATGGTGCAGGATCGGGAGCGCGAGGGCGGGACGCGATGGGCGTCCGTCGGCGCCATCGCCGCCAAGATCGGCTGCTCGCGTGAAACGCTGAGGCGCTGGGTCCGACAGGGCGAGCGGGATGTCGCCGAAACGCATGGCGTTTGCGGCTGGGTCAGCAACCCGGGCTGGCGACGGTGCGAGCGCGAGCGCCTCCGGACTTTGGAGCGCGAGGTTCGCGAGCTGCGCCAGGCCAACGAGATCCTTCGCAAGGCGTCGGCGTATTTTGCCCAGGCGGAGCTCGACCGCCCGTTCAAGCGATGATCGCCTTCATTGACGATCACCGCGCCGCCTACGGGGTCGAGCCGATCTGCAGGGTGCTGCCAGCGAAATCGCAGGGCGATTTGCGCGGGATTGCCCCGTCGACCTATCACGCCCATGTCGTGCGGCGCGCCGACCCCGGCAGGCGGCCGGCACGGGCCCGGAGCGACGCGGCCTTGATGGTCGAGATCCGGCGCGTGTTCGAGGCGAACTTCTGCGTCTACGGCGTGCGCGAGCTTTGGCGGCAGCTCGCCCGCGAGGGGATCATGGCTGCCCGCTGCACGGTGGCGCGGCTGATGCGGGCGATGGGCCTGCAAGGGGCGGTGCGGGGCGAGAAGGTCCGCACCACGATCCCCGACCCGGCGCTTTCGCTGCGCGAAACGCTGAGGCCGCGGCCTGCCCGCTTGACCGCGTGAACCGCCAGTTCAAGGCTCCGCAGCCGAACGCCTTGTGGGTCAGCGATTTCACCTATGTCGCAACGTGGTCCGGGTTCGTCTACGTGGACTTTGTCGTCGAACCGAGCCGCGCAAATGGCTGCGCCATTTCGCTGGGTTCGCCGGACATCGACGCTTATGCGCGTCGGATCGTTGGCTGGCGGGTGTCTCGGACGGCCCACGCTGGCTTCGTGCTTGACGCATTGGAGCAGGCGCTGCACGAGCGCCGTCCCGTTCACAGCGAAACCGCTTCGCGGTTTGCGCGGGGCGGCAAGCTTGTGCATCGTTCGGATCGCGGGTCGCAGTACCTCGCGCTGCGCTACACCGATCGTCTTGCTGAGGCTGGGACTGAACCCTCCGTCGGCAGCGTCGGCGACTCCTATGACAATGCTCTCGCGGAAACGATCAACGGCCTGTTCAAGGCCGAGGTGATCCACCGGCGCGGGCCATGGCGGAGCTTCGAGGCGGTGGAGTTCGCCACCCTCGAATGGGTCGACTGGTTCAACAACCGCCGCCTGCTCGAACCCATTGGCAACGTGCCCCCCGCCGAGGCCGAGGACGCCTACTACGCCGCGCTTGAGGACATGCCGGTCGCCGCGTAACACACACCAAAACGCCTCCGGGAAACCCGGGGCGGTTCACCCAGCAAAAGCCGGTCGTTCGGGCTCTGGGCGTCGTACACCCTATCCTTGTCTGCGATCAGGGTGCGGAACACCGCGCAGAGCTCGATGACCTTGTGCCAGTCGCTGTTCAGGCGCGACAGGCGCGACATCTCGGTCGCCAGCACGATGCCGACCTCGCCAGGCCGGTCGAGGTAACCAGGCGCTGGAACCCGGCGCGGTTCTGGCTGCTGGCGCCGGACATCCCGAGGTCGTCGTCGATGACGCGCACGGCCGTCTCCGGCCAGCCCGCCTGCTGGGCGCGCAACGCCAACTCATACCAACGGCATCGGGCTGTGACTTTTGCCCAAGCTTGGGGTGCGCTGGAG
>CAXUJE010000576.1:0-2800 GCA_964251035.1 uncultured Acetobacteraceae bacterium | reverse complement strand
GCCTTGCCGTGCTGGCCGCGCTGCCTGGCGGCGCCTGGGCGCAGGGGATCACGGTGGATGGCCGGCTGTCGCCGGCGCAGACGCTTGCCGGGCCGAACTACACGATCGGGGCCGGGCTGGGCCGGCAGGTGGGCGGCAACCTGTTCCACAGCTTCGGCGCGTTCGGCCTCAAGGCCGGCGAGACGGCGACGTTCAGCGGGCCGCCCAGCGTGGGCAACGTGATCGGCCGGGTGACGGGCGGGGCGGCGTCTTCCATCGACGGCGGGATCAGGTCCACCATCCCGGGCGCGAACCTCTATCTCATCAACCCGTCCGGCGTGGTGTTCGGGCCGAATGCCAGCGTCGATGTGAGCGGCAGCTTCCACGCCAGCTCGGCCGACTACCTGCGGATGCAGGACGGCGCGCGGTTCGGGGCCAGCAACCCGGACGCCAGCACCCTCACGGCCGCGCCACCGGAGGCGTTCGGGTTCCTGTCGGCCAACCCGCAGCCGGTGGCGGTGAACGGCGCCAACCTTCAGCTCGCGCCGCGCAACACGCTGGGGCTGGTGGGCGGCGCGGTGACGATCAGCGGCGGCGTGCTGTATGCGCCGACGGGCACGGTGCATGTCGCCAGCGCGGCCGGGCCGGGTGAGGTGCCGGTCAGCCCGCAGGCCGGGCCGGCGCCCACCGTGGCGCGCTCCGGTCGCGTGCAGGTGGCGAACAAAGCCCAGATCAACGTTGACGCGCCCTCTGGCAATGCCGGCAGCGGCAGCGTCTTCATCCGCGCCGGCGACGTTTCAGTATCAGCCACCAGCGCCATCGAGGGCGACAACAACGGCTCCGGGCCGGGCGGGGTGCTGTCGCTGCACGGCGATCAGACAGTGGCCATCGGCAGCGGGGCAGCCGTGCGGTCGTTCGCGACCGGGACCGGACCTGGCCCCCTTGTCAGCATCGGCACTGCGGCGGGGGGGACGGTGACGTTGGACGCGGCCGATGTCAGGACGGTCACCTCGGCGGCCGGCAACGGAGGGGCGGTCACCATCAACACGGGCGCGCTGACGTTGCAGAACGGCGCGCTGGTGTATAGCGGGGCCGCAAGCCGCGGCATCGGCGGCCCGATCAGCGTGGCCGCCGACCGCGTGCTGGTGGACGGAGCGGGCACGAGCTTTTCCAGCCAGACTACCGGGAAGGGGCTGGCCGGCGCAGGCGGGACCATCAGCCTCAATGCCGGAACGCTGACCGTCCAGAACGGCGCCTCGGTCGACACCACCACTTTCGGCACCGGCGCGGGCGGGCCGATCAACGTCGCCGTGACTGGGAACGCGGCGGTCGCAACTGGCGGACAGATCGTGTCCTCCGCAAACCAGGATGGCGCTTCCGGCGCGGTCGCCGTGGCAGCGCGTGACATCACGATCCAGGGGGGCCAGATCGCGTCCAGCGCCGCAAGCGCGACGCCTGGGACCACGGTGAGGGTCGCGGCCGCGGGCGACCTGGTGCTCGACGCCCGGGAACCCGGCTCGTCTGCTTCGATCTCATCAACCGCCACCGGGAGTCAGACTGCAGGTTCGCTGCTGGTCACCGCCGCAGGAAACATCGCGTTGCGCGGCAACAGCTCCATCCGGACGGCCACCCCCGCAACCAGCGCCGGCGGAGCTTTGACAGTGACGGCGCAGGGCAACCTGACCCTTGATGGCAGAGGCAGCGCCTCCTCGGTACCTTTCATCGCCACCACAGGGGTTGCTCCAAATGCCCCCGATTCTGGCAGCGCCGGAGCCTTGGGGATCAATGCCACGAACATCACGCTGGTAAATGGACGCTTTGGCGCGACGTCTGATCTGACAGTCACGGCGAAGGACGCGCTGACACTCGGCCAGCAAAGCTACATAGCAGCGAACAGTTCCAACAGCAGCAATGCGTCCACGATCAGGATCACGGCCGGAGAACTGACGCTGTCGGAAGGGAGCAATATCCAGGGTGTCGCTTTTTCTTCAGGACGTGGAGGCGAGATCTTGGTCAATGTCGCCGGCCGTGTCTCCGCCAGTGGGACGGATGCAGAAGGACAACCTTCCTCCATTTCAGCGGACAGTCAGGGTTCTGGCAACGCGGGCAACGTGACGGTCAATGCCGGTGCGCTGACCTTGGGGCGTGGGGGTTCGATCACCAGCGCGGCGCGTGCGTCCGGCAACGCGGGCGAGGTCGCGCTGACCGTCGGGGGCGCCCTCGCGCTGGATGGTGGCGGCGTGTTTGCCGGTGCCAGCGTGAACAGCGAGGCCGAGGCCGGCAGCTCGGGTTCGGCCGGAACGGTGCAGGTGCAGGCCGGCAGCCTTTCGGTGCTCAACGGCGCCACCATCTCCAGCAGCGCGCGGGGCACGGGCGCGGGCGGCTCGGTGCTGGTGGGGACGCCGGGCGCCTTGCTGCTGGACGGCAAGGGCGTGACCAGCACCGCGATCACGGCAGGGGCATACGGGCAGCAGTCGGGCGACGCCGGCACGGTCACGGTGAACGCCGGCACGGTCACGATCCAGAACGGGGCGCAGATCGCCAACTCCACCCGCGGCCTGGGCCGGGGCGGCGACGTGGCGGTCAGCACCGGCGCGCTGACCTTGCTGAGCGGAGGCGCGATCATCAGCCAAGCCTATGCGTCCGGCAACGCGGGCGAGGTCGCGTTGGACGTGAAAGGCGCCTTCGCCCTCGACGGCGGCAGCGTGAGCAGCGAAGCCGTGGCCGGAAGCTCTGGGGCAGCCGGGGCGGTCCAGGTGCAGGCCGGCAGCCTCTCGCTGGCCAACGGCGGCACGATCACCAGCACCGAGCCGCCTGTGCC
>CAXUJE010000575.1:362-2806 GCA_964251035.1 uncultured Acetobacteraceae bacterium | reverse complement strand
CCTCCCAGGCCATCAACGCTTCCATCAACTGGAACCGGTCCGCCTGCGGGGCGATCAGCGCCAGGGCCGCTGCGCGCAGCATCGGCCCCAGTTCCGGCGCCGCCCGGTAATGCAGCACGAAGCCGCGCTGCTTCTGCTCCAGCAGCGTCCCGGGATGGGCGTCGGCGATGCGCGCCGCCTCCAGCACCCATTCGACGGGAGGGGTGGGCAGGCTCGCGCGGACGACCTCGGCGCCGGGCGCGTGGCGGATGGCCCCGCCGTGCTCCCCGGCGACCGCATAAGGCACGTTGGCGAACAGCCCGTCCACCTGCTCGATCGGACGCCCGGTCACCACGGCGAGCGCGCCCCCCATGATATCCCGCAGCCGGCACAGCGCCTCGGTCAAGCCTGGCGCCACCTGCACCAGGTCCGGCGTCGGCGCGATGTCCAGCAGCGTGCCGTCCATGTCGAGCAGCAGCGCCGACCGCGCCGGCTCTAATGCGCTCAGTAGGGTCTCACTCAGTGGCATGAGGTCACCCGCAGGTCGTAGATCGGGTGCTCCATCAGCGACAAGGCCGGCGCGCTGGCCAGCATCCAACCGCGGAACGCGGCGCCGGTGGCCCGGCCGTCCGTCACCTCAAGGAACGCCGCGCTGTCCTGCGGCAAATCGGGCGGGCGGGCGACGCAGCCGCGCAGGGTGATGGTCAGCGACCCCCACGACACGCTCTGCCCCACCCGCACCGTCAGTGGGGAGGGCTGGGCGCGCACCTTGTCGAGCACGGACAGTTCGGCGGTGTCGCGCGGCTGCCAGGCATCGGGCGGTGATAGGGGCGGCGCCGACGGCCCAGCGGCCAGCGCCGGCGCCGCCCATGCCGCAAGCAGCGTCAGAAGCGGAAGGAGGCGCATCACCGGCGCTTCGGGCTGCGCAGGCCCGCCACCATGTCCGCCATGATCCGGCGCATCGCGGCCTCGTCCACGCCCATCAGCACGGCGTCCTCGAACGCATCCTGCAACACCTGCGCGGCCTCGGCGTGGTTGTCCTCCAGCACACGCAGCTTCTCCCGGCAGGACACCGCGCTGCCGTCAGGCATCGGCCACCGGTCGGGCATGCCGCTCATTTCGGCGGCTTCGGCTTGTTCTGGTCGAGCGACTTCTGCGTCGCGTCGGCCAGGCTGCCCACGTTGAAGATGAACTTGCCCAGCAGGTCCTCAAGGTTCGACGCGGATTGCGTGATCGTGACCACGCCGCCGTCCCCCAGCATCTTGTCGCTGCCGCCGGGGCTGAGGCTCATGAACGCGCCGCCCAGCAAGCCGCCGGTCGAGATCGCGGCGCTGCTGTCGTCCGAAAGCTTGACGTCCGGCTGCAGGGTGAAGCGCACCACGGCCTGGTAGGATTGCGGGTCGATGCTGGTGGCGACCACGCTGCCGACCTTGACCCCGGCCAAGCGTACATCGGCGCCAGAGCCGATGCTGCCCACGTTGTCGAACTTTGCCGAAAGCCGGATGCCGCTGCCGACTCCCCGGCCCGTGTTGGCCGCTGCATAGGCCATGAACCCCGCCGTCACGGCCAGCACCGCCGCCCCGGCCGCCAGCTCGGCGACGCTCCGCTTCGATCCCGCCATGCCCTTAGCTGCCCGGCGTCCATGATTCGTAGTCGCCTGTGGACGGCGCGCGGTGCCCGCCGCGGTAGTCGTGGCCCGGCGGACGATAGCTGCCTGGGGTGCCGGTCAGGTTGGGCTGGTGCGGTTTCTGCCACGGCTTGCGCGACGCCAGCGGGATCGGCTCGGCCGTGGTGTAGTGCAGCCAGGCGTGCCACTCGGCCGGCACCTCGCTGGCATCGACCTCGCCGGCGTACAGCACCCAACGGCGGGGCGGCAGGCCAGGCCGTGCGCGCTTCTCCTCGAAGTAGCGGTTGCCACGGGTGTCGTTGCCCACGGGCCGGCCGCGGAAATAGGTGAAGAGGCGGGTGCCGATGTCCATGCGGCTGATATAGGCGACCCGGCCGGCACGGTCCATCGCGCTTCGCCGGGCAAGATTCGCCTTTCAAGATTCGTCTTTCCTGGGGCCGGCTCTGCCCGTAGCATTGCGCCATGGGTGCGGCATGACAACCACTCGGATCTGGCGCGGCGTGCGCATGCGCGACACGGCGGCCGGAGCCGACCCGGACGCGCCGGAGCGCGCCATGACCCTGCCGGCTTCCTGGGACGACCGGGCGGCGAGCGCGCTGGCGGCCCTGGCGCCGGGCGAGGGCCGCGTCACCCTGCCGCGGGCCGCCGATGGCTGGATACGCCCCGTCGCGAACCGGGCGCGGGACGCCGGGGATGCCGCCCTGGCCGACCGCCTGCACGCGCTGCTGCTGCACCGGCAGGCCGCGCCGACCGCGCCGGTGTGGCACGGCAGTGGCGGGGGGCCCGCCCGCGGCGGGGTGGCCACCCCCCCCCGGCCCCCCCCGCCGCCCCCGGGGGG
>CAXUJE010000575.1:0-352 GCA_964251035.1 uncultured Acetobacteraceae bacterium | reverse complement strand
ACGGGTTCGACACTGCTGGGTTCACTGACGCGGTGGCGACCGCCGCCACCGCCTTGCGGCTCAGCGCGCCCCACGCGCCGCAGTTCGCCGTGGGGTTCACCGACCTCGACGGGCTGCTGGCGTTGCTGAGGCTCGACTACGACAGTCCGGCCGCGCGGGACGTGGCGCGCTGCCTCGCCGCTCTGCTGCGCGGCGCCGCAGACCTGGCGTTCGCTGGCGCCCAACCGGACCTGTTGTCCCGCCTGCCGCGGTGGCCGATGCCGCCGCCGCAATGCGCGGTGCCGGCGCTGGCCGCCGCGGCGTTCGACGCCCGCGCGGCGGCGCTGCGCGGCTCGGCGAGCCTGCCCTGCAC
>CAXUJE010000574.1:0-2816 GCA_964251035.1 uncultured Acetobacteraceae bacterium | reverse complement strand
CTAGGGCACAAGATCTACCCGTATCTGCTGCGAGGCCTGGATGTCGTGCGGTCGAACCAGGTGTGGGCGATGGACATCACGTTTATTCCAGATGGCACGCGGCTTCGTCCACCTGGCCGCCGTGCTGGACTGGTTCAGTCGGCGGGTGCTGTCCTGGCATCTCTCGACCACGCTGGAGGTCGCGTTCTGCCTGGATGCGGCCGAGGAGGCCCTTGCCCGGCATGGCCGGCCGGAGATTTTCAATGCCGACCAAGGCAGCCAGTTCACCAGCGCCGGCTTCACCGGCCTGCTGCTCGGGAACGGCATCGCGGTCAGCATGGACGGCCGCGGCGCCTGGCGCGACAACGTGTTCGTCGAGCGGCTCTGGCGTTCGGCCGAATACGAGGAGGTCAGCCTGCGGCAGCGTCGGCGAGGCGCGCCCCTCGATCGCCGGCATTTGGAGTTTTACAACCGAAAGCGCCCGCATTTGAGCCTTGACGCGCGGACGCCGGATCAAGCCTACTTCGACCAGCTGCCGCAGTGCGAGGCAGCATGACTTTCGCCGCTGCGGGCAGGGCGTCGCTCCGGTCGGGCTACGCCTCCTCTTTCCACACCGCCCCGCCAACGGCACCACACGATAACAATCGGCAGGGGCCCCATCCGTCCAAACCGAAACAGTGCCTCAACGAAGCCGACCACCTCTGTCGCTTGGCTTCATCGCCGCGACCGGCTTCGGCAGCAGCTTGGTGAATACCCGCTCCACGCGCTTACGGCCGGCTCCAGCAAACCAAGTCGGTGGCGGGTCACCTTGGTTGCTCGTAAAGGTCGATCACGGAGCGCATGGTGCCGACGCCGGCCCGCAATGCCGCACCGGCTTCCTGCTTCGCCTTCTCGGGGAATGGATCGTAACCGGTTTCAACCCTCGCCTGCTCAGACCGTGCTGCTTTGCGAGCAGCGGATATACTTACGTCCGGAAATCTCCCGAGGGGGAACCGTCGCGAGTGTCCAGTCGGGTCTCGAAGCCGCAGGCTCCACGTCCATACGCCATGGGGACTGATGCCGAGTGCAAGTCCGGGATGGTGGTCGTCACGCGCCTCAACACGCTTACGGGTCTGAGCCGCCTGCTCCATCGCGAGTCGAATATTTTCGGGCGTCATCAGCACCTCGAAAACCTGCCTGCCTGGTCGGACTGCCCGTAGGCACCCCGTAGGCACACATCTCGTTGCGAGTAGACGGCGGTGCAGGGTGGCATTCCGCGTCCCGCGCGGTCAGGTTAGCAGAAAGCTTTGATGAAATAACCCAAAAGATCAAAATCTTAAACATCTGACCATGCGAGGTCAAAGGAGGAGAACCGGTAGCGGCGGACGGACTTGAACCGCCGACCAAGATATTACAATTTCTTTGCAAAATGTTCTGTATCAATGGTTTCATCAATCTCTTGCTATCGAATTGCATTCATATTTTGCTATGCTTTTCGCGGCAGATGATAAGGTTTCAGGTCCAAGAAAACGGAACGACCGGGGCGGCATCGGGGCGCAGCCTGCCCCGGCCGTCGTCCTGTTCATCCGGTCTGGCGCCGGCACATCGCCACACCACAACGCCAGATATCACATTTTCGTGAGAGCAATAGCACGTCGCGCTTCTACGCCCGCATGTTCAACTCATAGGCGAACAAAGAGCAGGAATTGCGAACCGCACATACACGAAGGCGGAGTTGGTGGACGTAGCCGGGGTGACGCTCAAGGCACTTCACCAATGGGTGGATAGACGGCAATTCGTGCTGTCCAGCGGCCCGCGAATTGGGTCAGGCTACAACCGGGCACACACGGCAACCGACGTGCTACAGGCGGCCGTGCTGGCGGAGTTGGGCCGGCTGGGCATCGGCCCGCGGCGCGCGGCCCTGGTGTGGCAGATGGCGGCCGTCCCAAACCTGCATCGCGAGGCGATGATCCTCATGGCGCCCCGTGCCGGCGACTCGGACCTGGACGTGCGGGTCGTGTTGCCCGGCGGTGATGACGGGCTGGACCGCGACGACGCCCTGGCTGCGTTCGCTGCGCTCAATCTCGGGCTGCTGCAAAGCCGAGTAGCTGCCAAGCTGGCCGGCTATGCCGGAGGCAACGCCGTGAGCGCGCCGGCGGACTACCCGCATCGCGAGCTGTTCCGGCCGGCAGACGCCGCGCCCCTAGACGATGACACGCCGATTCGCGTGGTGATCGTGCCGCCCGGTGGCTGGCCCGACATGCTCAATCTGGAGTGCCTACGCGACGCTATTGCGGAGCGGCGCACCGTTCTGCTGGCCGCGGCGAATGAGGCCGATCTGCGCCGCGCCAGCGCAGTGTTTCGCGTCCTGATCGAGACTGCCCGGCCGGACCCGGCGCTTCACTGATCCCCTGGAAACAGCAACGGCGCCTAGTGACCAGCTAGGCGCCGCTTAACAAGCAAAGGAGGCTATGCACATCGATACCCTTATGCAAAATCAAGCCGAACAGCAAGCATTGCGTAACATTCGCCGGGCGTTGCGGTTCCGCAGGTGGCAGGCTGCGTTGACTGCAGCACGGGAGTTTCCACGAGATTTCAGGCCAGCGGCGCTGGTACTCCCCGACTGGACAGATCGAATACGGCGAAATGCGCTTCATGCGGGTGGCGGAGCAGTCCGGCATCCTGTGCGAGCGTGCCTGGGACCTTTGGCTTTGGATGCGTCTGCACCTTGAGCCGGGGCTGGGCGCCAGACTGACACAACAGCGTTGGGATCACGCGATTGAGCAAGCCCGCGACCCAATGAACGCCATGCGCCACATCACCATCATGCGTGAGGCAGAGGCCGCGCCGCCCGCCGA
>CAXUJE010000573.1:0-2849 GCA_964251035.1 uncultured Acetobacteraceae bacterium | reverse complement strand
GGCCGTACAGCCTCGTCACCCAGCAGCCGCTGGGCGGCAAGGCGCAGTTCGGCGGCCAGCGCTTCGGCGAGATGGAGGTCTGGGCGCTGGAAGCGTACGGCGCCGCCTACACGCTGCAGGAGATGCTGACGGTGAAGTCGGACGACGTGTCCGGGCGCACCAAGGTCTATGAGGCCATCGTGCGCGAGCAGGACACCTTCGAGGCCGGCATCCCCGAAAGCTTCAACGTGCTGGTCAAGGAGCTGAAGTCGCTCGGCCTGAACGTGGACCTCGATACGCGCATTTCTTGACGACCAATCCCGCAACACCCGGCGGCCCGTTTGCATGGACGATGCAGGCGGGCCGGCCGCATTGGGGTCGCTGACACATGAACGAACTGATGAAGATCCTGGGCCAGGCCGGCTCGGCCATGACCTTCGACCAGATCAAGATCCAGATGGCCAGCCCGGAGCAGATCCGGAGCTGGTCCTACGGCGAGATCAAGAAGCCCGAGACGATCAACTACCGCACCTTCAAGCCGGAGCGGGACGGGTTGTTCTGCGCCCGCATCTTCGGGCCGATCAAGGACTACGAGTGCCTGTGCGGCAAGTACAAGCGCATGAAGTTCCGCGGCATCATCTGCGAGAAGTGCGGCGTCGAGGTGACGCTGGCCAAGGTGCGCCGCGAGCGGATGGGCCATATCGAGCTGGCCAGCCCCGTCGCGCACATCTGGTTCCTGAAGTCGCTGCCGAGCCGAATCGGCCTGATGGTGGACCTGACGCTCAAGGAGCTGGAGAAGATCCTCTACTTCGAGAGCTACGTGGTGCTGGAGCCGGGCCTGACCGACCTCAAGCTGCACCAGCTGCTGACCGAGGACCAGTTGCTCGCCAAGCAGGACGAGTTCGGGGAGGACGCGTTCCGGGCCGGCATCGGCGCGGAGGCGATCAAGGGCATCCTGCACGGCATCGACATCGACAGCGACAAGGTGACGCTGCGCCAGGACCTCAAGGACACCACGAGCGAGGCGAAGCGCAAGAAGCTGGTCAAGCGCCTCAAGCTGATCGAGGCGTTCGGCGAGAGCGGCGCCAAGCCGGAGTGGATGATCCTGGACGTGGTGCCGGTGATCCCGCCGGAGCTGCGCCCCTTGGTGCCGCTCGACGGCGGGCGGTTCGCGACCTCTGACCTGAACGACCTGTACCGCCGGGTGATCAACCGCAACAACCGGCTGAAGCGGCTTATCGAGTTGCGCGCGCCTGACATCATCGTGCGCAACGAGAAGCGCATGCTGCAGGAAAGCGTGGACGCGCTGTTTGACAACGGGCGGCGCGGGCGCGCGATCACGGGCGCCAACAAGCGCCCGCTCAAGAGCCTGTCCGACATGCTGAAGGGCAAGCAGGGCCGGTTCCGGCAGAACCTGCTGGGCAAGCGCGTCGATTACTCCGGCCGTTCGGTCATCGTGGTCGGGCCTGAGCTGAAACTGCACCAATGCGGCCTGCCGAAGAAGATGGCGCTCGAGCTGTTCAAGCCGTTCATCTACAGCAAGCTGGAGAAGTACGGCCACGCCACCACCATCAAGGCGGCGAAGCGCATGGTGGAGAAGGAGCGTCCGGAGGTCTGGGACATCCTGGAAGAGGTGATCCGCGAGCATCCCGTGATGCTGAACCGGGCGCCGACCCTGCACCGACTGGGCATCCAGGCGTTCGAGCCGGTGCTGATCGAGGGCAAGGCGATCCAGCTCCATCCATTGGTGTGCACGGCGTTCAACGCAGACTTCGACGGCGACCAGATGGCGGTGCACGTGCCGCTGAGCCTGGAAGCGCAGTTGGAAGCGCGCGTCTTGATGATGTCCACCAACAACATCCTCAGCCCGGCCAACGGCAAGCCGATCATCGTGCCGAGCCAGGACATCGTGTTGGGGCTGTACTACCTGAGCCTGGAAACGCCGGAGTTCCGCGAGGCGCCGGACACCGCCGCCTACAAGGACGGTCCGGACGGCCAGCCGGAGCTGGTGCATCGGGCGCCGACCGCCTTCGCCGACGTGGGGGAGATCGAGTACGCGCTGAACGCCCGGGCGATCAAGCTGCACGAGAAGATCCGCGCCCGCTACGAGACGGTGGACGCGGACGGCAAGACGGTGCGGCAGATGGTCGTGACCACGCCGGGCCGGATGCTGATCGCCCGCATCCTGCCGCGCAACCCGAACGTGCCGTTCAGCCTGATCAACCGGACGCTGACCAAGAAGAACGTGTCCGACGTGATCGACGCGGTGTACCGCCACTGCGGCCAGAAGGAATGCGTGATCTTCGCCGACCGGCTGATGGGCCTGGGCTTCGGCCAGGCGGCCAAGGCCGGGCTGTCGTTCGGCAAGGACGACCTGATCATCCCGGACAGCAAGCCGGAGCTGATCCTCAAGACCCAGAACGAGGTCAAGGAGTTCGAGCAGCAGTACCAGGACGGCCTGATCACCGCGGGGGAGCGGTACAACAAGGTCGTCGACGCCTGGTCGCGCTGCACGGACGAGGTGGCCGGCGCGATGATGAAGGAGATCAGCAAGCAGGAGGTCGGCACGCCGACGAACGCGGTGTGGATGATGAGCCACTCCGGCGCCCGTGGCAGCCCGGCGCAGATGCGTCAGTTTGCCGGGATGCGCGGCCTGATGGCCAAGCCGTCCGGCGAGATCATCGAGCAGCCGATCATCGCCAACTTCAAGGAGGGCCTGTCCGTCCTTGAGTACTTCAACTCCACCCACGGGGCGCGCAAGGGCCTGGCGGACACGGCGCTGAAGACGGCGAACTCCGGCTACCTGACCCGGCGCCTCGTGGACGTGGCGCAGGACTGCATCATCGTCGAGAACGACTGCGGCACGGAGC
>CAXUJE010000572.1:0-2858 GCA_964251035.1 uncultured Acetobacteraceae bacterium | reverse complement strand
TCATGTCCTGCTCCAGCCGCTCGTCGTAGCGGATGCCGGCGTCGCACCCGGCCGCCAGCACGTCCACGAAGCCGTCCTCCGCGATCACCTCCAGCCGGATGTCGGGATAGGCGGCGAGGAACGGCGGCACGACCGCCGGCAGCACCAGCCGCGCCGCGCTGACGGGCACGTTGAGCCGCAGCGTGCCCGTCGGCCGCTCGCGGAAGCCGTCCATGGCGCCAAGCGCCGCCTCCACCTCGGCCAGCGCCGGGCCGAGCCGCTCCAGGAGGCGCGCCCCCGCCTCGGTCGGCACCACGCTGCGCGTCGTGCGGTGCAGCAGCCGCACGCCGAGCTGGCCCTCCAGCCGCCGCACCGCCTCGCTCAGCCCGGACGCGCTGCCGCCGCCGGCCCGCGCCCCGCCGCGGAAGCTCCGCGCGCGCGCCACCGCGAGGAACGCATGCAGGTCCGAGACATCCGCCGCCATTGTCCGCCGCTCCGCACAGCCTGTGCGGATTGTGCCCCGTTATCGCGCACCTTGGCCATGCCCAACTGTGCCTCGTCTCGAAAGGAACCGACCATGGACAGCATCAGCCAATCCGGCACCTACACCCTCGGCGGCCAAGCCGTCCGGCGCCTCGGCTACGGCGCCATGCAGCTCGCAGGCCCCGGCGTGTTCGGCCCGCCCCGGGACCCCGCCGCGGCCCGGGCCGTGCTGCGGGAGGCCGTCGCGGGCGGCGTGGACCACATCGACACCAGCGACTTCTACGGCCCCCACGTCACCAACCAACTGATCCGCGAGGCCCTGGCCCCCTACCCCGGCAACCTCGTGATCGTCACCAAGGTCGGCGCCCGGCGCGGCGCGGACAAGTCATGGAACCCGGCCTTCTCGGCGGAGGACCTGACCGAGGCGGTCCACGACAACCTCCGCAACCTCGGCCTCGACGCGCTCCCCGTGGTCAACCTGCGCAGCATGTTCGGCACCCACGGCCCCGCCGAAGGCTCGATCGAGGCGCCGCTCACGGTCCTGGCCGACCTCCAGCGCCAGGGCCTGGTCCGCCACATCGGCCTCAGCAACGTGACGCCCGCGCAGGTCGCGGAGGGACGCCGCATCTGCGCCATCGCCTGCGTGCAGAACCACTACAACCTGGCGCACCGCGCCGACGACGCCCTGATCGACGAGCTGGCCCGCGACGGCATCGCCTACGTGCCGTTCTTTCCGCTCGGCGGCTTCAACCCGCTGCAATCGGCGGCCCTGTCCGAGGCCGCGGCCCGCCTCGGCGCCACGCCCATGCAAGTGGCGCTCGCCTGGCTGCTGCGTCGCGCGCCCAACATCCTGCTGATCCCCGGCACCTCCTCCGTCGCGCACCTGCGGGAGAACCTCGCCGCGGCCGCGCTCGACCTGCCGGAGGATGCGATGGCGGCGCTCGACGGGATCGCGGCGGACGCCGGTGGCGCCTGACGCCCGGGCCGGCGGCGGCTGGCCCCTGGGCGGGTCACGGATGATCGGGGGCAGCGCCTGCGATACCCGGGGCCGCCGGCCAGCGCGCCTCGACCTCGGCCATCTTCTGCGCGAAGTCCGTGGGCGAGATGATGCCCTTCTCGAACAGGATGTTGGCGAACGCCACGACCCACCGCTCGTAGTAGCCGAGCTGGCCGACCATCTCGCCGCCCAGCGCCTCCACCCCGCGGCGCTTCTCTTCCGTGTTGATGACCTTGTGGAAGTCGAGCACGTCCGCCAGCGCGTGGCAGCGCTTCTCCCACGGCTCCAGCTCGTGCTCGACGCGCTCGACCGGCCCGGCTGGCAGGCCGCCGATGTCGTTCGGCAGCCGTTTGACCAAATGCTCCGACGCGCTCACGGGCCGGCCCTCCCCCCACCCTCGACGCCCACGGTCTCGACGCTCACGGGCACGACGCCGATCATCGCGTCCCGCGTGACCAGCGCCGCCAACTGCGCCTCACTGTAGCCGTCGGTGCCGGGCGGCCGCTGCGGCAGCACGAGGAAGCGGACCATGGCCGTGGAATCGCTCACGCGGATTTCGACGCGGTCCGGGATGACCGTGCCGAACTCGGCCAGCACCGCCCTGGGTTCCGCGACCGCACGCGCGCGGTACGGCTTGAGCTTGTACCAATCGGGCGGCAGCCCCAGCACCGGCCGCGGATAGCAGGAGCACAGCGTGCAGACCACGAGGTTGTGCACCGCGTCGGTGTTCTCCAGCACGATGAGGCCGGTGTCGTCGTAGAAGCTGATGCCAAGCTCCTCGCAGGCGGCCCGCCCGTCCGCCAGCAGCCGCGCGCGGAACGCCGGGTCCGCCCAGGCGCGCGCGACCACGGTGGCGCCCAGGGCGGGGGTGCGGGAGTCCAGCACCTCGATCTGCCGCCGGATTTCGCCGGGTCCGATCAGGCGCCGCTCGATCAGCAGCTCGCGGATGGCGGTCTCCATCATGTCGTAGTAGCCCGGGCGCTCCGCCGGGCCGGTCTCGGCATGGGCGTGGCCCTGGCCGCCCGTCACGGCTGCCTCCTGGCAAGCCAAGTCTCGAACACCTCGATGCGCAGCCCGTCGCGAGGAGAGCCGGCATAGCCCGGCCAGATCTCGGTCATCGGGACGGCGACCCGGTAGTAATGACGCCGCATCCCGGCGTTCCGGCCGTAGCCCTCCTCCTCGTTGTCGACGCCCGCCGGCTCGATCACGGCTTCGACCCGGCCCGTCTTGCCGCGCAGGTAGGTCGGCACGCGGTAATGGCCGACCGGCGAGCGCGCCGAGACGACCACCTCGTCGCCCGGCCGGAAGGCCGGCTCCTCGCCAAGCGCCGGCACGACGCCGGCGATAGGGCTGATCGCTGCTTGAGGCGTGTCCTGCATGGCGGTTCCTTGACGCTCTA
>CAXUJE010000571.1:0-2895 GCA_964251035.1 uncultured Acetobacteraceae bacterium | reverse complement strand
AGCGGATCAAGCAGATCACCCCCGCCAACAAGGAGGCCGAGCGCGCCCGGGCCGCCGTCCAAGCGCGCGACGATGCCCGGCGCGCGGAGCGGCAACGCCAGGACGAGGCTGCCGCCAAGGCCCGTCGCCGGGAAGTCGCGCTGTCCCGGCCCGCCGGACCCGGCCTCCCAGAGTCGCGCGCAGAGCCGCGCGGGCCGCTGCTGGCGCCGGTGGCCGGCGCCATGGTGCAGGAATGGGGCGACCCGACCGACGCCGGCCCGGCCCGAGGGGTGTCGTTCCGCGCGCCGCCGCTGGCGCGGGTGGTGTCGCCGTGCGAAGGCAGGATCGCGTTCGCCGGGCCGTTCCGCAGCTTCGGCGCCATGGTGATCGTGGAGTGCGGCGGAGGGTTCCACTTCGTTCTGGCCCGGCTCGACCGGCTGGACGTTTCGGTCGGCATGGCGGTGCGGCGCGGGGAGCCGGTCGGGGTCATGGCCGGCTGGGACCCGCAATCGGGGGCAGCGCCGCCAATGTTGTACGTCGAATTGCGCCGGGACGGCCTGCCCGTGAACCCGGCCCCCTTCCTACGGGCGCGCGGATAGCTATCTGAGCCAATAGCCATTCTGGCCCTTGAACTGGTAAGCTTGCGGCAGGGCATCCCGTGTTGGCCGTGCGCGGCGTAAAGGAAAGTTAGGCATGAGGCTTCGTAATGGCTTGCTTCTGGGCGCCGCCTTCGCGGCGGGGATCGCAGTCGGTCCCGCATCGGGCTATCTGGACCAAGTCTTCGGCACCGACTGGGCCATCGGGCATGCCCGGGCGCAGGACAGCAACCGCGCCGAGACCTACCGCCTGCTCACCCTGTTCGGCGACGTGTTCGAGCGGGTGCGCGCCGAGTACGTGGAGCCGGTGAACGACCGCGACCTGATCGAGAACGCGATCAACGGCATGCTGACCGGCCTTGACCCGCACAGCAGCTACATGAACGCCAAGTCGTTCCGCGACATGCAGGTGCAGACCCGCGGCGAGTTCGGCGGCCTGGGGCTGGAGGTCACGTCGGAGAACGGCATCATCCGGGTCGTCAGCCCCATCGACGACACGCCGGCCGCCCGCGCCGGGGTCAAGGCCGGGGACCTGATCACCATGCTCGACGGGCAAACGGTGCAGGGCCTCACGCTGAACGAGGCGGTGGACAAGATGCGCGGCCCGGCCGGCAGCAAGATCCAGCTCACCATCAAGCGCGACGGCGTGAACACACCCATCGAGCTGGCCATGCAGCGGGAGGTGATCCGCATCCAGGTGGTCCGCTCCCACCTGGAGGGCGACATCGGCTACATCCGCCTGACCAGCTTCAACGAGCAGACCGACCCCGGCCTGCGCAAGGCGTTCCAGGAGCTGAAGCAGAAGGCGGGCGGCACCCTGCGCGGCATCGTGCTGGATCTCCGCAACAACCCCGGCGGCCTGCTGGACCAGGCGGTGTCGGTCTCGGACGACTTCCTGGAGCAGGGCGAGATCGTTTCCACCCGGTCGCGCCATCCCGAAGAAAGCCAGCGTTGGAACTCCAAGAACGGCGACATCACGGGGGGCCTGCCGGTCGTCGTGCTGATCAACGGCGGCTCCGCCTCCGCGTCGGAGATCGTGGCCGGCGCGCTGCAAGACCACCATCGGGCCGTGCTCGTGGGCACCCGCAGCTTCGGCAAGGGGTCGGTGCAGACCGTCATGCCGCTCCAGGGCAACGGCGCGATGCGGCTCACCACCGCGCGCTACTACACGCCGTCCGGCCGCAGCATCCAGGGCCTCGGCATCACGCCGGATATCGAGGTGGCGCCGTCCCGCACCGAGCAGCCGCACTTCGGGCCGGAGCGCGAGGCGGACCTGAACAAGGCGCTGCGCAACCAGGGCGGCACCCCGCAGCCGGCGACGCCCCCGGCCCGCACCGACCTGCCCGCCGTGGCCAAGGACATCCCGAAAGTACCGCCAGAAGGCTTTCCCGCCTTCGACGCGGCCAAGGCGGACACGGACTTCCAGTTGCAGGAGGGATTGGTGGTCCTCCGCGCCATGGCCACGCAGCGCCGCGCCGCGCGCTGAGCGGCAAACGGGCACTTGGCAGGCTGGGACTGGCGCGCTGGCCGGCCGCCTGGCGCGGCCTCGCGCGGTTCTGGCTTGGGTTGCTGCTTCTCGCGCTGACAGGCATCGCCGCCTTGCAGGTCCTGGGTCCGGTCCGCCACCCGGCATTGCTGGCGGCGGCGCCCGCACCGGCCGCGGCGGCCAAGGCGGAATGGGACGGCAGGATTGCCGAGCCTGACCCGGCGTTGCTGGAGCCATCCCGTGCTTTCCCGGCCGCGGCGCTGCCGCGGATCGGCGCCGATGGGCGCTTGCCGCGCCTGGTCTACCGCCGGCCCGCAGCGCCGCCCGGCGCACGTCCGCGCATCGCGCTGCTGTTGGCAGGGATGGGGCTTGCCGCCGCGGACAGCCGGACCGCGATCGACCGGCTGCCCGGCACCGTGTCGCTCGCCTTTTCCGCCTACACGCCGAACCCGGAAGCCTTGCTGGAAGCGGCACGCAGCCACGGCCACGAAATCCTGGCGTCCGTGCCGATGGAGGCGAACGGCTTTCCCTGGAACGACGCCGGGCCGCGTTCCCTGCTGACCGGGAATCCGCCGGCGAAGAACAGCGAAAACCTGGAATGGGCGATGAGCCGCATGCAAGGCTATGTCGGCGTGACCGGCGCCTCACACGGGCTGCGCGGGGAGCGGTTCGCCGAGCAGGGCAGCAGCTTCAACGTCGTGCTGGACGAGGCGGCCCGGCGCGGCCTGCTCTACGTCGATCCGCGCCCCGGCGCCCCCGCCCCGCCCGGCCCCGGCCGGCCTGTCGATGTGGTGATCGACGACCCCGCGACCCGCGCCGACATCGAGGCCAAGC
>CAXUJE010000570.1:0-2900 GCA_964251035.1 uncultured Acetobacteraceae bacterium | reverse complement strand
CGCAGGCCCCGCCGGGGGGCCCACCCCGACCCGGCGCCGCCCACCCCGCCGCCGCCCGCCCCCGGCACGGCATCGGCCTGGTCGGCCCCGGCCGCCCCAACGTGAGCTGGCAAAGCCGCAGCGGCGCCAAGCAGCGGGGACTTGGCAACACCATCCATGTGCAGTTCCGCGCCGCCGACTGCCGGGCCTGTCCCTCCCGCGCCCGCTGCACCTGGGCGCGCTCGAAATGCCAGGGCCGGGTCCTGGCGGTGATGCCGTGGCCCGAGCACGAGGCCTTGGCTGCTGCCACGGCGCGCGAGGGCACGCTGTCGCAGGCCGTGCGCGCCTTTGGCCTGCACCAGGCGCATTACCGCGGCCTGGCGAACGCGGCCCTCAACCTCGACCGGATCGCCGCCTGGTTCGCCGGATGCCCGCTCGCGCCGACCCGCACCACTCGCCGCCTAGCGGGGCACTTCGCCAACAGTGTCCGGTCTTTGACGAAGTGGTACAGGCTGCCAGTGAAGGTGTCGCATCGGTGGGGCGTCACCCAACGGCTTGCGGCGCTACCCGCGCATAATGAGCCGGCGGCGTGCCGACGTGACGGGCGAAAGCGACGCTGAACGTGCTGGCCGAACTGTAACCCACTCGTTCAGCGGTTCGGGCCACGCCAACCTTCTCCCGGCGCAGCAGGTCCTTCGCCAGCGCCATGCGCCAACCCAGCAGGTACTCCATCGGCGCGACCCCGACCTCGCGCCGGAACCGGTCGAAGAACGTCGAGCGCGAAAGTGTCGCCTTCCTCGCGAGGTCCACCACCGTCCAGTTCTGCCCCGGGCGTTTGTGCATCTCCCGCAGCGCGACGGCGAGCCGGTTGTCACAAAGCCCGCGCAACAGGCCAGGCGGCGCGGCAGGCCCGGTGGTCGAGCGCAAGGCCTCGATCAGCAGGACCTCAAGCAGGCGTGACAGTATTACGTCGCGGCCGGGCCGGGTCGCCCTTATCTCGTCGTTCACGAGTTCGACCAGCGTGGCCAGCCGCCTGTCGCCGCGAACATGGACGAGCTGGGGCAAGAGCGACACGAGCAAGTGGGCGTCGTCAGAGCCGAAGGCGCAATGACCCACGAGCATCCGGACATTCGGCAGATCGCCGGGTCGGCCGAGCCGGAACACGCCCGGACTCAGCTCCGCCGTCTCCGGCTCCATGCCATGAGGCGGTGGCTCAAGGCTTGAGGTGGCGAAATCATAGGCCGCGGGCACAAGGACGAAGTCGCCGCCTTCGAGCGTGACCGGCTCCCGGCCGGACACCGACAGGCGGCACGAACCTTCCAGCACCGCGCAGTAGAACGGGCGCCCATCGTCCGAACGGCGCACGGCCCAAGCACCCGCCGCAGTGACCAGCTTGGAGAAGGAGGCGCTCGGCTGAAGCAGGCCGACGACCTGGGCAAGCGGATCGGACATTCGGACTGATACCAACGACAATCGGACCTGCGAGTGTAGCAGGTCCGGACTGGTCAGCCTAGCCTTCCGCCATCCCCGTAGGAGGTTCCATGAACACCATTCTCGTCACCGGCTGCTCGTCCGGTTTCGGCCTTGAGATGGCCCGCACCTTCCTCGACCGCGGGTGGACGGTCATCGCCACGATGCGCACGCCACGCGGGGACGCGCTGCCCGGCTCGGAACGGCTCCGCATCCTGCCGCTCGATGTGACCGACGCGGACAGCATCGCGCGCGCCGTGGACGCCGCCGGCCCGATCGACGTCCTGGTCAACAATGCCGGCGTGGGCCTGCTCAACGCGCTGGAAGGCGTGTCGATGAACGAGGTCCGCGAGGTCTTCGAGACGAACACGCTCGGCACGATCGCCATGACAAGGGCGGTCCTGCCGCAGTTCCGCGGGCGGCGTTCGGGTGTTGTCGTCAACGTGACCTCGACCGTGACCCTGAAGCCGCTCCACCTGCTCTCGGTGTACACCGCCAGCAAGGCCGCGGTGAACGCCTTCACCGAGTCGCTGGCCCTGGAGTTGGAGCCGTTCGGCGTGCGCGCCCGACTTGTCCTGCCGGGCGCGGCGCCCGAAACGTCGTTCGGCGCGAACGCCCGCGCCCGCATGGGAGAGACGCCTCCCGAAGCCTATGCCGATTTGACGGCGCGGGTCTTTGCGGGGTTCCAGCAAATGACCCAGTTCACGCGCGCATCCGACGTGGCGGAGGCCGTGTGGCGGGCCGCGACCGACCCTTCGTGCCCGATGCGCCTTCCCGCCGGGGCGGATGCCACGGCGTTGGCCGCGGCGGCCTGAGCGCGCCGAACGACTCCATCCTGGCAGACGTCTGCCCCAAGATCGGAGACTACGGTGCATGATAAGCCCGTTGCCCTGGTCACGGAGCCAACAAAGGCATCGGCCTGCAAATAGCGAAGGACCTAGCCGGCCAAGGCTTCACCGTGCTCGTCGGGTCGCGCAACCTCGGACACGGCGAGACAGCCACGGGGAGCGTTGGAGCGGATGCCTGCGCCCTCCAGCTTGACGTCACCGATGCGGCCTCGATTGCCGCCGCGGCCGAGCGCGTCCGGCACGAGTTCGGCCGCCTTCGCCAAGCTGACCAAGCGCCGCCTGAGGCGGGGCGTGTTCCACTCCCTGGTCGCCTTGCAGGCCGCCATCAAGCGCTTCGTCACAGAAGCAAACGCCAACCCAAAGCCCTTCTGCCGGACAAAGGACCCGAACAAGATCATCGCCGCCGCAAGGCATGGACACCAAGCGTTGGACTCGCTCCACTAGGCGGGTGTACCACTCTGATAGAACGATACAGGCTATTCACGTGTCAGTTTCCCAAAGCCACCTTTAGTAGCGCGTCAAAGCCGACTGTAGTGACGGGTTTGAGCGGGTGCCGTCGCGACTTGTGTGGGAATTGCTTGGGTGGCCCATCTCGGCGGGGCG
>CAXUJE010000569.1:0-2925 GCA_964251035.1 uncultured Acetobacteraceae bacterium | reverse complement strand
ACGGTGTCGCCGGGCTTGAGCCACAGCGGCGGCTCGCGCTTGGCGCCGACGCCGCCGGGCGTGCCGGTGGCGATGACGTCGCCAGGTTCGAGGCGGGTGAAGGAGGAGCAGTACTCGATCTGGCGCGGGATGTCGAAGATCATCTGCTCGATCCGCGCGTCCTGCACCACCTGGCCGTTGACCCGGGTTTGCAGGCGCAGCGGGCCGAGGTCGCCCAGCTCGTCCGGCGTCACCATCCACGGGCCGAAGGCGCCGGTGCCGGGGAAGTTCTTGCCCGGCGTGAACTGGTGGGTGTGGCGCTGGAAGTCGCGCACGCTGCCGTCGTTGTAGCAAGCATAGCCGGCGACATGGCCGAACGCGTCGGCCCGGGACACGTAGCGTCCGGGCTTGCCGATGATCACCGCAAGCTCGCCCTCGAAGTCGAGGTCCGTGGACACGCGCGGGCGGACGATGTCGGCGAGGTGGCCGGTCTGGCTGTTGGCGTAGCGCGCGAAGATGGTGGGGTTCTCGACTTCCGTGCGCCCCGTCTCCTTGCGGTGCGTCTCGTAGTTCAGGCCGACGCAGAGGATCTTGTCAGGGTTAGGGATGACCGGCAGGAACTCTATAGCCGCGAGCGGATAACGCCGTGCTTGCGCCGCGTGCGCGCCGAGGCCCGGCAGCGCGCCGGTGGCGATGGCGGACTTCAGGTCCGGCAAGCGGTCGCGCAGGACGGCGCCGACATCGACAGCCTCATCGCCCTCGATGAGGCCCCAGGTCGCGGAGCCGGAGATGCGGAACGTCGCCAGTTTCATGGTTGACCCTCGTGGTTGCGCTGGATGGAGCCGGGCGGCAGCTTTAGCGTCTGCGTCCGGTACTTCGACGGGTCAGGAGGCGGGAAGCTGGCGCTCCGCCCCCTGGTCCTCCGCAATGCGCATGATCGCGCAGCCCCAGGAGTTCAGCGTACGCGGCTCGTGCTTCCAATGCTTCACTGGGCGGTCATAGATCACCTCCAGCTCCGCCGAGATCTCGATCCAGTTGCCGTCAGGGTCCTCGACGAAGATGAAGATGTTGTTGCCCGGCCCGTGGCGGCCAGGTCCCCACATGATCGGGATGCGCAGGTCGCCCATCCGGTCGCACCAGTCCTTGATGACCGACCAGTCGCCGGCCTCGTAGCTGTGGTGGTCCACGCCTATCCGGTCCTGGCGGAAGCAGGCCAGCGTATGGTGCTCGTGGTTGGAGCGCGTGAACAGGGTGTTCACCGTCCCGTCCGCGGCCACCACGCGGTCGGAGGGGAGGAAGCCGAGCTTGCCGCAGTAGAACGCCTCGATTGCGCCCGGGTCCCGGGTGGCCAGCGTCAGGTGCTGCAACGGGCCGCGGAGGCCCTTGCGCGGCTCCTCTTGTTGGCCGAGGCCGAACACCGCCGGGTTGCCGTCGGGATCGCGCACGGCGAAGGCGTCCGGCCCGAACAGCGGGCTGGGAGAGCGCAGGATGTCGAGTCCCTCCCGTTCGGCGCGCTCGCGCAGCGCGGCCAGCCCCTCGGCGTCGCGGCAGCCGAACGCGCCGTAGCCCAGCGTCCGGTTCTCTCCTTCCGTGAACAGCACGCGGCGCAGCGGGCCTTCGCAGAACCAGTCGCCGCCGCCCAGCGGCCGCGCGGCCATGTCCATCGCATCGGCGTAGAACCGCGCCAGCCGTGCCGGGTCGCGGCTTTGGAGCTGGATGTGGTGCAGGAACGTGCCTGCGCCGACGGCCGTGGACATCGCTGAAGCCCTCCCTTTCGTTAACCCGCTTGTAGCGTCGGCAGCAGAGGGCAACAACATGTTTTTCCCGCGTCTTGGTAAAATTGCACTTCTTCTAAGTTGGAAATCGCATAATATAGGAGGATAGCCATCTACTCAGGCGGCTTCGCCTCGGGCTTCGGGTTCCGGGGCATTGAGATCAATCCGTATCCCCACCTCGATCTCGCGCGCGCCTGCCGAGGCAAGGGAAGCGAGGCGGGTGACCGCCCAGTCCTCGGAGGCCGGGATGACGTAGCTGAGGCTGCCCAGCACGCGGCGGTGGTCATCGAGAATGGGAGCCGCGATCCCGATGCAGTCCTGGTCGATCTCGGCATGGGTCACGGCGTGGCCGGCCTTGCGCATCCGCGCCATGCTGGCCCGGAACGCTTCCCAGGTGTCGCCGAGCCTCGCCGCGCCGATTTCCGCCCTGTGGCCCTCGTACCAGCGGCGCAGGTCGCGCGAGGGCAGGTGGGCCAGGATGATCTTGGAGGTCGCTCCCTCCAGCAGCGGCATCGGGCGGCCCCGCTCGTAGCTCACACTGCTCCGGCGGGACGCATCGGCCACCTGATGGATGCACAGCACCGTGTCGCGGAATAGCCGGCACAGCAGGATGGTGCTGCCGGCGGGGGCGAAGCGCACCATGTCGGCCATCACCGGCTTCGCGACCCGCAGCAGCGGGTCGGTAAGCTGGATCTGCCGGTCATACTGGATGATGGCCGGCCCGAGCACGTAACGTCCGCTGCTTGCGGCCGTCAGCAGCCCGGCCTCGGTCAAGGCTGCGAAGTAGCGGTACGCGCTGCTGGGAGACACGTCCAGCGCCCCGGCCGCTTCCTCGACCGTCCAGGTGGGCTTCTCCAGCGTGAACAGCCTCAACACGCTAATGGTCCGGTCCGCGCCTGCCATCCTTGCCAGTTCCTTTCGGCGCCGGGGCGACCCGTCGCTTTGCTGGTCCCGCCGCTTGGGCCAGATATTGAAGACTGCGGCCGGGATCCGCCTATACCCATGGCATATATCGGTCGGACAAGAAGGAGAGAACGAGCATGATGGGACGCCGGGTCTTCTGCGGCTGCGCTGCCGCCGCGATGTCGTCGCGTCTGGTCCACGCGGAGGCGGCGCCCGCCTCCGCCGGCCCGGCCGACCCGGCGCTGGTCGAGGATCTCGTCACCGCCAA
>CAXUJE010000568.1:0-2960 GCA_964251035.1 uncultured Acetobacteraceae bacterium | reverse complement strand
ATGGACACTGCCGGGACCCATGAGCCGCACGGACGGCGGCAATCAAAGAAGGCCGCGGCCAGCGGCTGGATCGGCTCCGCGCTGGAGTACTACGACTTCTTCATCTACGCCACGGCGGCGTCGCTGGTGTTCCCGCAGATCTTCTTCCCCTCGGCCGATCCCACGGTCGCCATCGTCGCCTCGCTCGCGACCTACGGCGTCGGCTACGTCGCCCGGCCCATCGGCGCCTTCGTGCTCGGCCATTACGGCGACACCCACGGGCGCAAGGGCGTGCTGCTGGTGTGCATGTTCCTGATGGGCTTCTCGACCATGGCGGTCGGGGTGCTGCCGACCTACGGGCAGGTGGGCGTGCTGGCCCCGGTGCTGCTCGTCGTGCTGCGGCTGATCCAGGGCTTCGCGGTGGCAGGCGAGATCAGCGGCGCCAGCTCCATGATCCTGGAGCACGCCCCGTTCGGCCGGCGCGGCTTCTTCGCCAGCTTCACCCTGCAGGGCGTGCAGGCCGGGCAGATCCTGGCGGCGGCGGTGTTCCTGCCGCTCGCGCACTTCATGCCGCAGGAGGCGTTCAACAGCTGGGGCTGGCGGGTGCCGTTCCTGCTCAGCGCGGTGGTGATCGTCGCCGGCTACGTCATCCGCCGCGAGGTCGAGGAAACCCCGGCCTTCGCCGAGGAGGGCGGTACCGTGCCCAAGGCACCCATCGTCGAGGCGTTCCAGTTGAGCGGCGGCGACATGGTGCGGGTCGTCTGCATGGCGCTGATGAACGTCATCCCCGTGGTCGCCACCGTGTTCGGCGCGGCCTACGCGGTGCAGCCGGCCTACGGCATCGGCTTCGAGAAGGACGTTTACCTGTGGATTCCCGTGCTGGGCAACATCGTCGCGGTGTGCGTCATCCCGCTCGTCGGCAACCTGTCGGACCGGATCGGGCGCCGGCCGCCGGTCATCGTCGGCGCGCTCGGCTCGGGCCTGCTGTCCTTCGTTTATCTTTACGCCATCAGCATCCACAGCGTGCCGCTGGCGATCGTCATGTCGCTGCTGATGTGGGGCGTCGTGTACCAGGGCTACAACGCGATCTACCCCAGCTTCTACCCGGAGCTGTTCCAGACGCGCACCCGGGTCTCGGCCATGGCGATCTCGCAGAACGTGGGGACGACCATCACGGCGCTGCTGCCGGTGCTGTTCGCGACCGCGGCGCCGCCGGGTTCGGCCAACATCCCGGTCACGGTGGGGGCGATCACCTTGGGCGTCACCGCCATCGCGGCCATCGCGGCGCTCAGCGCCCGGGAGACGTACCGGCTGCACCTGAACGACCTTGGCCACCGCGGCACGGTCCCGGTGCCGAAGCCGGAGTATGACCGGATGCGGGAGCAGACCATGCTGGATGCCGGGCTGGCCCGGACCTGACCCGGCGCGGGCTGCCGCGGCTTTTGCGGCGGCCCGTTCCGTCAGTACCGCAGCCGCGCCACCCGCCGCAGCTCCTCCGGCGTGCTGGTGCCGAAGCCGAAAAACTCCAAATAGGCCGGGATCATCTCGAACAGCATGTCCGCGCCTACCTGGACGGTGCAGCCGCGGGCCATGGCGGCGCGCAGCAGGGGCGTGTGCTCCTCCTTCATCACGACCTCGCCGACAAAGGCCCCCTCGCCGATCCGCGCGGGATCGACCGGCAGGGGATCGCCCGGTTTCATCCCCAGAGGCGTCGCGTTCACCACGATGTCGAAGCCCGCGGGGTCGTTGGACCCGGTAGTGATCTGCAGCGCCGGGTAGTGCTGGCGCAGGCGGCCCGCCAGCGCCGCCGCCGATCCGCTCGCCGGGTCGAACAGGGCGATGCCCGCCAGCCCCGTCGCCGCGAGCGACGCCGCGATGGCGCTGCCGACCCCGCCGCAGCCCACCACCAGGGCGCGCGCGCCCTTGATGGCCCGCCCCTTGCGCTCCACCCCGCGGACGAACCCGGCGCCGTCGAACATGTCGCCCAGCAATGACCCGTCCGGCCGGCGCAGCACCGCGTTGCAACTGCCTGCGATCTGCGCCGTCGTCGTCACCTCGTCCACCAGCCCGGCCGTCGTGACCTTGTGCGGCATGGTGACGAGGGCGCCGTGCAGGTTGCGGATTTGGAACAGCGGCCGGAACAGGCTGGGGTAGTCCGCAGGCTCGACGCCCAGCGGCACGACGACGGCGTCGATGCCCTGCGCCTCGAACCAGGGATTGTAGATCATCGGCGCCTTGAACGACTCCGTCGGCCAGCCGATGTGCGCGACCACTGCGGTACGGCCGGTGATCATGCCCTTGCCGCCCGGCGCGGATGCAGGCGGTTGCTTGTTTCAGGCGGCGTCATGGTTGGCAATCCTTGGTCATAGGCTACATCAGCAGGGTGGCGGCCGGGTGCTGCCGGGCCTGGGCCGCCGCGCGGACCGGGGTGTTGGCCGCGCCGAACCCGGCGTAGCCGTCGGTGCGCTGCACGACCTCGAAGAAGAACCGCTCATGGAAGGCGTCGGTGTACAGGTGCCAGAACCGGCCGGCGCCGTCATCGTCATACAGCAGGGCATGGCGCTGCAACTCCGCCAGCGCCGCGTCGTCCAGGCCCCAACGGGCAAGGAGGTCGTCGTAGTAGTTCTCCGGCATCGGCAGCACCGGGACGCCCAATGCCTCCAGCGCCGACGCCGCGCGCCCGATGTCCGGCGTGGACAGCGCGACGTGGTGCACGCCCGCGCCGGCGAAGGTCGAGACGAACCGGCCCGTCGCCGTGCCCCGGCTGTCCGAAGCGTTCAGCGCCAGCCGCACCCGGCCGCCGGGGCTGACCAGGGCGCGGCTGAGCACCAGGCCGTACGGGTCCGGCGTTTCCAGTTGCGGCTGCGGCAGAAGGCCGAACAGCGCGCGCCAGAACAGCACGAAGCCGTCCATGCGCCCGGACGGCAGCGCCTGCACGATATGGTCGATGCCGGTCAAACCGGCGGGATGGTCGATGCCGG
>CAXUJE010000567.1:0-2978 GCA_964251035.1 uncultured Acetobacteraceae bacterium | reverse complement strand
GCGCCGAGACGGTCGGAACCCTCCTCGGCGACCCAGCGCTCGCCGCCGGGTGCCCCGAGCACAACGCCCCCCTGCGGGCCCGGCGCGCGCCGGAGGGCCTGCGGGCCGCGATGCTGAAGGCGATGCTGCGTCCGCGGGACGGCCGGGCGCCGCGCCTCGTGCTGTCCGGCGTCGGCGCGGCGACGCGGGACGCGGCCTTGGGGGCCGGCGCCGTAGCGCTGCCCGGCCCTGACCGCGCGGCGCCCTACGTGGACTTCGCCCGGGTTCCGCCGGGTGCGGCATACATCGAGCAGCTCAGCCGCAACACGCGCCAACAACTGCGCCGGTCCGACCGCGCCTATGCCGCCCGCGGCGCGCTCCGGATCGAGCGGGCGGCAGATGCTGGGCAGGCTCTCGCCTTCCTCGACGCGCTGATGGCGCTGCACGCCGCCACCTGGAAGTCCCGCGGCAAGGCGGGCGCCTTCGCCACCGAGCCGGTGCGGCAATTCCACCGCAACCTGATCCAGCGCGGGGCGCCAGAGGAGGTCGAACTGCTGCGGATCACCGCGGGCGGCGGAGTGGTTGGCTACCTTTACAACCTCGTACACGGTGGGCGGGCGTGCGCCTATCAAAGCGGCTTCGACTACCCCGGCGCCGGGCCGCATGGGAAGCCGGGGCTGACCTGCCATCATCTGGCGATCGAGATGCACCGGGCGCGCGGCGGGACCAGCTACGACTTCCTGGGTGGCGACGACCGCTACAAGCGCAGCCTGTCGAACGCCGAGCGGGTGCTGCATTGGCTTTCGGTGGCGCCGCGCCCGCATCCGGCCGCGCTGCTGGCCCGGGTCAGGCGCCTGATCCGCCGCTGAGGTGCGCCCAAAACGACGCCAAATTTGGGACGGCCGCGCCTTTCACGCAGGCGTGACGGCATGGCACGCAACCTGCATGGCTTGCCGCAACCGCACGTCTTGGAACGGGAGAAAATTGATATGGCTTTGGTCCGAAATTGGCTGCGTGGCGCGGGCTGCGCGGCCGTCGTGGTTGCGGGGGTCCTGCTATCGCCCACGGCGCAGGCGCAACCCACCGGTCCCGTGAAGATCGGCATCCTGCACAGCCTGTCCGGCACCATGGCGATCAGCGAAACGACGCTGAAAGACGTCATGCTGATGCTGATCGACGAGCAGAACAAGAAGGGCGGCGTGCTCGGACGCAAGCTGGAGGCCGTGGTGGTCGATCCCGCCTCCAACTGGCCGCTGTTCGCCGAGAAGGCGCGCGAGCTGATCACCGTGCAGAAGGTCGCGGCCGTGTTCGGCTGCTGGACCTCCGTGTCGCGCAAGTCCGTGCTGCCGGTGTTCGAGGAAACCGGCAACATCCTGTTCTACCCCGTCCAGTACGAGGGCGAGGAAAGCAGCAAGAACGTGTTCTACACCGGCGCCGCGCCGAACCAGCAGGCCATCCCCGCGGTCGATTACCTGATGGCGGAGGAAAGCGTGCAGCGCTGGGTGCTGGCCGGCACCGACTACGTGTACCCGCGCACGACGAACAAGATCCTTGAAGCCTATCTCAAGTTCAAGGGCGTGAAGCAGGAGGACATCCTGATCAACTACACGCCGTTCGGCCACAGCGACTGGCAGACCATCGTCGCCGACATCAAGAAGTTCGGCTCGGCCGGCAAGAAGACGGCGGTGGTCAGCACCATCAACGGCGACGCCAACGTGCCGTTCTACAAGGAGCTGGGCAACCAGGGCATCAAGGCGACCGACATCCCCGTCGTGGCGTTCAGCGTCGGCGAGGAGGAGTTGGCCGGCATCGACACCAAGCCGCTGCTCGGGCACCTCGCCGCCTGGAACTATTTTGAAAGTGTCGATACCCCGGAGAACAAAGCCTTCATCGCGCGCTGGCAAGCATACACCAAGAACCCCAAGCGCGTGACCAACGACCCGATGGAGGCGCACGTCATCGGCTTCGCCATGTGGGTCAAGGCGGTGGAAAAGGCCGGCACCTTCGAGCCGGCCCGCGTGATCGACGCCATGATCGGCGTGTCGGTGCCGAACCTGTCGGGCGGGCTGTCGGCCATGATGCCGAACCACCACATCACCAAGCCGGTGCTGATCGGCGAGATCCAGGCGGACGGGCAGTTCAACGTCGTCTCCACCACGCCGGGCACCATCGTGGCGCAGGAGTGGTCGCCGTACCTCGAAGGCTCGCGCGACCTGATCGCCGATTGGCGCCCGCCGATGTCGTGCGGCAACTTCAACGTGAAGACCGGCAAGTGCGGCGGCAGCGGGAGCTGATGCTGTTGGGGCGGCTGCTGCGCCGCCTTCTTGTCGCCTTGCTGCTCAGCGGGCCGGCATGGGCGCAGCCGTCCTTGCTGGCCCCGCTCGGCAGCCAGTCGTTTGACGAAATCCGGCATGGGGTGGAGGCGCTGGCGGTGTCCGGCGACCCGCGCGCCGGCCCGGTGCTCGACGCCCTGCAAGCCGGGCGGCTGCTGGTGCAGCCCGGCGGCGCGCTGTTCATCCGCGAACCCGGCGGCGCTACCGTGTCCGCTGAGACTGGCGCGCCCTCCGATGCCGCCAACCTCCGTCCGGTGAGGGTCAACAACGCCGTGCGCCGGGCGGTGGACGCGGCGATGGGGGGATTGCGCTTGTTCGCGCCCGACCCCGGCGTCCGCGCCGAGGCCGCGCAGGCGGTGTTCAAGTCCCGCGACGCCGCCGCCCTCCCAGCGCTCGACCGCGCGCTGGCCGCAGAGCAGGACGACGGCGTGCGCGGCATCATGCGGCAGGCCCGCGCCGCCGCCGTGCTGGCCAGCCCCGACGCGGCGGACGCGGACAAGCTCGCCGCCGTCGCGGTGCTGCGCGCCCGCGGCGACCTGGAGGCCCGCGGGGTGCTGGCCTCCTTGCCCGCCTCCTCCCCCGCCGTGGGGCCCCCCCCCCCCGCGGCCCGGGCCCGGCGCCGCCCCCCCCGGGGGGGGTGGGGGGGGGGGGCGGGGGGGGTGGGGG
>CAXUJE010000566.1:2100-2982 GCA_964251035.1 uncultured Acetobacteraceae bacterium | reverse complement strand
CCGCTACGTCGTGCGCCGCGACGCCAACCCCGCGGTGATCGACCGGCTGAGCACGCTCACGCTGCAGGCCCGGCGCGCGGTGGAGCGCATGCAGGCGACGCGCACCCGCGCCGGCTACCGCCCGGCCGACGTGGCCGCCGCCCGCGCCGCCGCCGACACGCTTGCGGCCTTCCTGCAAAACCAGCCGCAGGCCGTGCCCGTCACCGACCCGGCGCCCCCTGCTTTTCCACCCAGCGAGGCCCATCCATGACCGCGTTCGACCAGGCGTTCCGCGTCGTAGTGGGGGAAGAAGGCGGCTACACCGCCGACCCCGCCGACCCCGGCAACTGGACCGGCGGCGCCTGCGGGCGCGGCCAGTGTAACGGCACGCGCTACGGCGTGTCGGCGGCGGCGTACCCGGGCGTCGCCATCGCCACGCTGACGCTCGACGCCGCGCGGGCGATCTACCGGCGGGACTACTGGGACCCAGTGGCGGGCGACAGCCTGCCGCCGCCGCTCGCCTTGCTGGTGTTCGACGCCGCGGTGAACAACGGCGTGTCCCGCGCGGTGCGCTGGCTGCAGGCGGCGGCGGGCGTTCCGCCGGACGGCGCAATGGGGCCGCGTACGCTCGCCGCGGTCGCCGCCAAGGCCGGGCAGGGCGCTGCCCTGCTCGCGGAGTTCCAGGCGCAGCGCCTGCTGTTCATGGCGGGGCTGCCGACCTGGCGGACGTTCGGCCCCGGCTGGGCCAGGCGCCTTTGCCGCCTGCCCTACGCCGCAATCTCGATGGAGACTTAAAGATGGACCTGTCCCAAATCGCGGGTGACGCGCTCAAGGGCGCCGCCGCCGGCGGCGCGCCGGGGGGGGGGGGGGCCCGCCCGCCCGCCGCGGGGGGGCGGCCCGCCC
>CAXUJE010000566.1:0-2090 GCA_964251035.1 uncultured Acetobacteraceae bacterium | reverse complement strand
GGAAGGGACCTGCCCCACATCGCGGGCGACGCGCTGAAGGGCGCTGCGGCCGGCTCGGTCGGGCCGGGTTTCGGCACCGCGCTCGGCGCCGTGGGCGGCATCGCGCTCGACCTGGCGCCCGAGCTGGGCCGCTGGCTGTTCGGCCCGGATGCCGCGCCTGTCGCCGCGGCGGTGCAGCAGGCGGTGCAGACCGCGACCGGCACCGGCGACCCGGCGGCGCAGGTGGCCGCCCTGGCCGACCCGGCGCTTGCGGCCCGGTTGCGCGTCAGTCTCGCCAGCATCGCCGCCGCCCGCGCCGCCGCCGCCGAGGCCGACGCCGAGGCGCGGCTCGCGTCCCGCCTGGCGGACGTGGCGAACGCCCGCGCCATGGCGCTGCAACTGGCGCAGACCGGCGGCGCGATGGCCTGGGGGGCGCCGGTCACGAGCCTCGTGGTGCTGGCGACCTTCGGCATCGTCATGGGGCTGGTGCTGCTGCGCGCGGTGCCGCCGGGTTCGGAGACGGTGCTGAACGTGCTGCTCGGCACACTGGCCGCGATGGCGACCAACGTGGTCGGCTATTGGGTCGGCAGCAGCGCCGGGTCGGCGCGCAAGGACGCGCGGCTGGCGCAGCGGGGGACGGAGTAGGGGCGGGAGCAAGGCTTGTGCGTTGCGGCGGGCAGTGTCTCATTTTGAGATTGGGCGCACCTGACAAGTACTGAATATCTGGTTCTCCCACATGTTTTGTGCTGAGGTTGACCCGTCGCGGAACGCGGCATCCTTGCGGCCGTGCCGCCCGGCTTTTCCGGTTCACAAGCGCCAACCAGGCTGTGTCCCCTGCCGCCGCCATGGCCCGCGTTCTCCGGGTGCCCGAGGCCGGCTCCCAGCCTGGCGGCACCGCCCCCGTCCGCCCATGCGCTTCCCGGCACGGCGCTGCCCAAGTGGGCGGCGCCAGAGATCCCGACACACGTCCTGGGCGTCTGGCCAAGCGCTGCAAGGAAGCCGGCGTGCGGCCGTCCATGGGACCGGCGGGCGACGCCCATGGCAACGGCAGAAGCGAGCGCGTCTCCGCCACCCTGGACTGCAAGCTGCCGGACCGCCGCAGGCCTGCCTGCACTCCAGCCTGGGCTGTCCGTCGCCCAGGGCCTGCAAATCAGCCACGGAGGTGGCCACAGCCGGACCACAATCACCCAAGCCCGCCATCACCCCACGAGAACAGGCCAACCTCAGTCCGCGACAACCCTCGCCGGCTGAGGGCGCTGGGCTACCCGGTCGGCACCCTGCGTGTGCTCGCGTTCGGTGCTGCGGGCCTGCGCGAGGTCTGGGCGGCGCCGGGCCAGACCAAGGCCGCGGCCGCGACGTTTGCCGACAAGTATGAGAAGGCGGTCGCCTGCCTGGTCAAGGACCGCGACGCGCTGCTGACCTTCTACGACTTCCTGGCTGGGCACTGGGATCTCGGGCGCAACGCTTGGCGCGCCCACCTGCGGACGTCGGATCCGGTCAAGAGCGTGTTCGCCACCGTCCGGCACCGGACGGTGCGCACCAAGGGCGCGCTGTCGCAGGACGCCGGCTGCAACGCCTGCGGGTCGCCGGGCAGCTCGAAGATCATGCCGCGCGCCATGGCGTCCATGCGCGCGTTCTTTCCTATGAAGGCCTCGAAAGCCTGCTCATCCACGCCCCGGGTGATGCCGACGCCGGCCACGGCGTCCACATGGCCGGAGCCGTGCAAAACGGTCGAAGCGTCCATCTGGATGGGCAGGGGGGCTGCCAACGATCACGGTTTCCATAGGCGGTGTCCTCCGGTCAAATCGGGTTGTCTGCCGCACCAGCGGCAAACGCAGGGCGTTTCCGCGCCCCTTCGGGCTTCGGCGTGGTGTCAGCGCAAAGCTACGCTCTCGCTGCAGTGGCGATGCCGCGCGGGAGCTTGGACAAGGAGATCGGCTCAAGGCCGCTCAGCACCACCGCCTGTTCCCGCGCCCTGGCCGTCGTGGCGTCTTGCAGGCGACCGTGACCGTGGTCGCCTACTCGACGGCGGGGGGCTGTGTTCTGCGCTGCACTTAGCTCGGCTTTGGCCATCATGCGGCATGGCAGGGCGCGCAGGTGATGCCGTCCCG
>CAXUJE010000565.1:0-2983 GCA_964251035.1 uncultured Acetobacteraceae bacterium | reverse complement strand
CGTCGCAGCCGCGCCCTGGACCAAAACGGTCACAGCGTAGGGCGATTGGTATTATCAGCAGCTTGGACGGATCCGTGCCCTATTCCGTGGTGTGCGACGCTTCGAACAACCCGGGCTACCGCACGGGCCTGGGCTACCTGCAAGCCAACGTGAAGGTGCAGTTCCAGGGGATCAACGAAGAATTCTTCGTCGATCTCGAAGGCGGAGCCACGGTGCAAATCGGATAGGTCCGGTCATTCCGAGAATGCAAACCCACAGGGGGAGGCCCAGCGGCCTCCCCTTTTCTTTTGAGAGGCCGCCCCACCGGGTGGAACCGACATGGCTGACACCGCACCCAGCAACGTTTTCTCAGTTGGCAAAGACATCCAAGTCCTGCTTACGGGGCCATCCGGCGTCGTGAGCCTGCCACGTCTGACCGGATGGCATTTCGACCCGCAGTACGACACCGCGAAGTCGAAGCCGCTGGACGGCCCGACAATCCAATACGACCTGCCCGATGGCTACACGGGCTCGCTGATGTTCGACCGCCGCGATGCGGCCGTTGACTCGCTGTTCGCAAGCATCGAGGCCGCATACCACACGCTGGGCGGCTTCGTGCCCACGTTCGGGATCAGCGTCTACGTCACCGAGCGCGCCACCGCGTCCCAGTCGGCCTGGCAGTTCGTTGAGGCGACCTTGAAATACAAGCCGGGTTCCTGGAAGTCCGGTGCGCCGGTGGCGGCTCAGATCGACTTCTACGCGCGCTATTGGCGCCAGGTTGGGTAAGCCATGCACCGTCATTCTTTCCGAACCAAAAAGGTCATGCGCTTCGACCCGTCGAACCAAACGCTGCGTGTCGGGCGCGTCATGTGGCAGCGCGGCAAAGTCGGCGATGGCCAGGGATACTCGGCCAGTCTGACGCTTGGGTTGCGGCCCGCTGTATTTCGGTGGGAGCGCGGAAACACCGGTTGGTTGCTGACCGTGCTTGGGGTGCGCGTCCATCTCGACCGCTCGTATGGAGGGGTTCATGTCTGAACAGCACACTTCGCAAACGACGCCGACCGCGAGCATTGTCGCGGGCGCCTCGCAGAGCGTCGAACTCACCGACGCGCGCGGCCGCAAGATCACCGTGCGCCGCCTGGGCGTGCTGGACCAGGCCCGCATGCTCAAGGCGATCGGCGGCGAGCAGTCGGGCAACGAGGCATTCGTGAGGATCGCAACGGCCGCCTGCATGGTCAGCCATGTGGACGGCGTGCTTTTCCCGATGCCGCGCACCGAGGCGGAGGTTGAGGCGGCCATCGGTCGCATGGGTGACGAGGGGTACCTCTCCGTCATCATCCAACACGCCAAGTGGACGAGGGCCGCCAACGCCGTCATCGAAGAAGCCATGAAGTCCTTCGAGGCCGACGTAAAAAACTAGCCAGGCACCCCGGTGTCCGCGAGTCCTTGTGGCTCGTGAAAAACGGGGTGCCGTTCGATGTGGCGTTCTCTCTGAGCACGGAGGAACGCACGGCATGGGGCATCATCTTCTGCGAGTTCGAGGGCGGCAGCTACGATTGGGACGCCATGACTTGGCGGAAGCCTGAAGGACAGCGGTGATGCGCGAGTTCGACTTGTTGGGCTTCGCGGCGCACCTGGTCGCCGTGGAAGCACACATGCACCACGCGGAACACGCCGGGCTTGAGCAGGCCGCCGAGATCGTGGAGGCGGAGGCCAAGGAGAGCTTCGGGCATTACCAGGACGCCGCCGGGCCGTTCGCGGCCTGGGCCGATCTCGCGTCGAGCACGAAGCGGGATCGGGTCGCCAAGGGCTTCCCCGAGGACGAGCCGCTGCTGAGGACCGGGGAGATGCGGGACAGCATTCGCCACACGGTCGAGGGCAAGGAGGCCGTGATCGGCTCCGACAACGAGTATTTCGCCTACCAGGAACTCGGCACCGAGCGCATCCCGCCCCGGTCGACCCTGGGGGGCGCCGCCGTCCGCAAGGGCGAGCACATTGCCGAGTTGCTGGGCGCCAAGGTGGTCGTTGCGATCTGCGGAAACGGCTTCGTTTCCGCGGGCCAAGACATAAAGTAAAGGGGTCCGGCCGTGATCGACGCATACAAGATCGGCGTGTCGATCGCGATGACGAACGGCGTCAGCAGCGTGCTGGGCGTGATCGCCAAGGACGTTATGGGCCTGCACGGCCACGTGCGCGAACTGGAGGCCGGATTCGGCCGCGTGCGCGTCGCTATGCTCGGCGCCGCTGGCGTCATGGGCGGCGCGGCGGTGCTCGGCGTTTTCAAAGAGCTTGCGAACGCCGCCAAGGAGTTCCGCGTTGAGCAGACGCGCCTCGTGCCCGCAGGGTTCACGGCGGACCAGGCGCGGCGCGCGACCCGGCAGGCCTGGGACGTGACGACCTCCACCCCCGGCGCCAACTTGGAACACGCGCTGGCGCACCAGCGCGAGATGCGCGAGATCCTGGGCGACGCGGAAAGCGCGCGCCGGGCGTCTCCGCTCGTCGAGCAGATGGCGGTGGCCCTGCATGCGCAGACCGGAGTGGACGCCGAGAACGGCATGAAGAGCCTGCTGAAGGCGGTCGAGATGCAGGCGCAACAGCGCCTGTTCGACAAAGAGGGCAAGTTCGACGAGGGCACCTTCAAGACGCACATGGATGCCGCCTACCGCTTCCTGGTCGCAGCGAACGGCTTCGTGAAGCCCGAGGCGATGAACCAGATGATGCAGCAGGCGGGAACCAGCGCCGAGATGATGGAGGACCCGTTCAAGTTCTGGCGCACCAAGCTGCATGAGGCGATCGAGCAGGGCGCCAGCCGGGCGGGCACCGGCGACGCGGCGCTGTGGCGCGCCCTGATGAACGGCACGCTGCCTGGCATCAATCGGCGCGCCGCCTGGCACAACGTCGGCCTCGGACACTCGGACGGCAAGGATTTCCGGATGGAGGCTGGCCCGCGCGAAACGTTCGCGCACGAGGGCGAGGACGCGTTCATCACCAAGTGGCTGCTGCC
>CAXUJE010000564.1:0-2996 GCA_964251035.1 uncultured Acetobacteraceae bacterium | reverse complement strand
AGGTCCGCCTCATGGTAGAGCAAGCCGTCAATGACGTAAGCCGCTTCGCCCGAGGAGACCATCAGGATGTCTGGGGTGTGTTCATGCGACGGTGGCTTGAGCAGCGCTGTTTCCATTGTCGTTGGCCAGCCCCGGATACCAGCGCTCGAACAATGGCCGGAGGGAGCCGTCGAGCGTCCGGGTTCGGGTTTGCAGCAGCAGGTGTGCGCCGCGCTTGGTCCACTGCATCTGCTGACGCTTGGCGAAGCGCTTGCTGATGACGGCGTTGACCGTGCTCTCGGCCAGGCATGACGAGATGCGCTCGCCCGAGCGGAACCGCTCGCCGTAGTTGATGAGGCTGCCGGCGTTGCTGGCAATGTAGACGGCGAACTCATGCGCGGCGCGTGTGAACTTGCCCAGGTTCGGGTAGTCCATTGCCAGCCCGTCCACGTCGTCCTCAAGGAACGCGATCTCCTCACCGGCCCGATACTGGTTGCCGTGCCAGAGCAGCCACTTGATGCTGTCCAGCGCAGCGAGCAGGCGGGCGCCTTCAGCCTCGTCGTGGTGCGCGACACCGCGGGCATATTGGCCGAGAACCGTCAGGCGCATGGTGATGTGGAACCAATCCAACACGTGCTCGGCTTCCGGGGTGACCAGCTCCGTCAAGGCACGCACCTCCTCGCCGCCGTCGGTCAGGAACGTCACATCCTGATTGGCTTGCAGTCCTTGGCTCTTCAGCACCTCGAACAGCCGGCGCTTGGGTTTCTGATCATAGCCGTGCACCAGGCCGAGGTAGCGCGGGGCGCGGTCTTCCGGCACCGAGCGGCCGACGATCAGTTCGAAGTTGCTTTTGCGGTCGTCCCAGTTGCGGACATAGCCGCCGTCGAGGGCTGCCACGATGCGCCCTTCCGGAATGGGCAGCTCGGCCCACTCCGCTTGGCAGCCGTCGATGAAGCAGGGCCGCTCGTCCCCAAGCTCGGCCTCCGCCCGTTCCGCCACCCGCAGGGCATGCTCGCGCACTGTCGTCCGGTTTGCGCCGGACGCGATCGGCAGCACGTCGGCCAGCAGCCCGGCCGCGGCGGCATAGGGCACGAGAGACGACCAGCGCGCTTCCAGGTAGAGCCGCTCGGGGGCGATCTGGTTAGGGATCAGGGCACGCAGCGGCAGCAGGGTGGCCGGACCGTCCGTGTCCTGACACGGGCAGCGGTGCAGCCGCGGGCTGGCGAGCGGCACGTCGCCGTAGAGGGTGCGGAACACGAGGGGCGAGTTGCCCTTGCTGCGCCGGCGGGCACCGCACGCCTCGCAGCAGCGATGACGCTCCGCCCACGACGCGACCTGGGCTTTGACGACCCGGTGCTGGACGGCGGCCGTCAACGCCTTGCCTTCGGCGAGCGACAGCCCGAGGTCCTCCGGCCGTTCCGCCTGCTTCTCAAATGCTGCAACCTCCTCGGTCATGCCAATGGTGCTGTCGTCGGCGGTGATCTGGAGCAGGATCCTGACGTGCATGGTGCACCTCCATCGCTGGTTGCCGACAGGTCAGTTTTCCACAAGCACCGGAATGGAAAGCTGAAGCCCCGTTCGGCCTTCGGGTTCAGGCTTATTCTGGCCGATACAGGGCATCGAACGCCATCGGATTGCACGCCAAACATAAGAATGCAAACTGGCGAATGGCCTCCGTCAAACGTGCCGCTGCCGCCGTTGCCGCCATCCTCGTCCGCGAAGGCATCGACTACGCCCAGAGCAAGGCGGTGTTCAAGGCAGCCCGGGCGAAAGCCGGCCTGCGCGCCCCGCCCGAACGCCGCGGCAACGTGGACCGGCTCACGGTCGAGGAGGAGCTGCGCTTCCTTGACCAGGCCTACGCCCAGGGCGGCAGGACCGGGCTGATGCTGCAAACCTTGCTGGAAACCGGCGCCCGCGCGTCCGAGCTGGTGCAGCTCAGGATCGAGGACGTCAGCCTCGCTGAGCGCGTGGTCACGATCCGACACGGCAAAGGCGACAAGCGGCGGGAGGTGCCGATCCGGCGTGACCTGGCCCAGTTGCTCCAGCTCCACATCGGTCCACGGCGAGCAGGGCCGCTGTTCGCCAGCCGGCAGCAGGGATCGGGTGCTGTGCCGCACACCCTGACCCGCCAACGTGTCGGCCAGATGGTCCGCGACGTGGCCGATGCTGCCGGGATCACCAAACGCGTTTACCCGCACCTGCTCCGGCACACGGTGGCCACGCGCCTGCTCGCGCTGGGCATGGACATCACCGACCTGCAGCGCTTTCTCGGGCACGAGAGCATCAGCACCACCCGGCTCTACGCCGAGACGACGGCCGCCACGCTGCAGCGCCGGTTCGACGCTCTCACCGACCCGGCCGCCCACACGCTGGTGGCCAGCATCCGGCAGCAGCGCGGAGATGATGCCGCCCTGATCGCCGCCGACCTGCTGACCCGGCGCCGGGCCGAGCGCGTCAGCACTGCTGGTGCATGAGGTCGAGGTGCTCGCCTTTGCGGAACCGTGCGTTGACCACCCGGCGCGAGAACGGATGGCCCTGCGCCCGCTCATGTGCCTTGCTGCGTTCGACGGCATCCTCCAGCCGCCAGCGGATGTCCTCGTCGCCCAGCAAGTCGGTCCGGCGCTCCAAAACGACCTGGCCGATGATCTCGGTCATGGTGTCGAGATCCTCAAGCGCATCCAGCGACAGCGCGCCGTTGCGTCCGGCCATGAACCCGGCCGGCCCGTCGCAGTCCTCGGGAGGACAAGCGCCGCTGCCGCCAGTGCAGACCGGATAGGCTTTGCCCGCCTCCGGCAACAGCCGGTCCTCGATGCGGACCTCGTGACACCAGGGAATGTTCAGGTCGTACTCGTAGCGGAACCGTGCACCCTTACGGAGGCGCAGCGCTGCCAACGTCGCCTCGGGCGAAGACGCCGACAGCTCCCACGAACCGTAGCGCGCGGCACGCAGGCAGAACTGGTAAATGTACCGGCGCGCAATGATGAACGGCTCGACGCGCAATCGAGGCTGTTTTCGGG
>CAXUJE010000563.1:0-3026 GCA_964251035.1 uncultured Acetobacteraceae bacterium | reverse complement strand
CGCCTTGCGCCACGCCTTCGATGGTGAGGATGTCGGCGCCGTCATGGCTCAGCGCCAGCGCGAGGCAGGAGTTCACCCGCCGCCCGTCCACCAGCACGGTGCAGGCCCCGCACTGCCCGCGGTCGCAGCCCTTCTTGGCCCCGGCGAGGTCCAGCCGCTCGCGCAGCAGGTCCAGCAGCGTGGTGCGGGGGTCGTCAAGCGTGATGGCCCGCTCGGCGCCGTTGATCGTGAGGGTGATTGACAGGCTCATGCGGTTTCTCCGATCAGAGCTGTGATACGATGACAAATACGGAGGCACCCTCCGCTTTGCAAGTGGAGCGAACCTGAACCGGCATGGACGACGGTCTTCCAGCCAAGCCCGCGCGCAAGCCCCGCGCCGACCGCGTCCGCAACCGCGAGCGGGTGCTCGAGGCGGCGAAGGCGGTGTTCGCCGAAGGCGGCCCGGCCGGCAGCCTTGAGGGCGTGGCGCGCCGGGCCGGCGTCGGCGTGGGCACGCTATACCGGCACTTCCCGACCCGCCAGGCCCTGTTCGAGGCGGTGTACCGCCGCGAGGTGGAGCAGTTGGCGGAACTGGCGGAGCAGCTCGGTACGGATTTGCCGCCGCTGGAGGCGCTGCGCCGGTGGATGCGCGCCAATGTCGAGTTCGTGGCCACGAAAAAGGGCATGTCCGCCGCCCTCGCCGTCGCCGTGCACGCCTCGTCCGACCTCACGGCCTACTCCATGGACCGGCTGGGCCGGGCGCTTGGGGTGCTGCTGCGGCGCGCGGTGGAAGCGGGGGCGGTCCGCGACGACATCGGCCCGGAGGACATCCTGCGGACGGTCGTGGGCCTGTGCTACACGCACGACAAGCCCGGCTGGCAAGGCCACGTGCTCCGCCTCGTGGACGTGTTCGTCGACGGGATGCGAAAACGCCAGGGTTGACCATCCCCGCACCACGCTCCCTCCCGTCGACTTTGGCGGAGACGATCACTCGGGCAGGGTGCACAACAAAGAACTTGTAGACGGCTGGAGCAGGCCGCACCCGGCAACTACAAGTTCAGCGCGTGGATGTCGGCAGGCTCAAGGACAGCCTTCGGCGCGCCTTGGCAGGCGACGGCGATCATGGCTCGCCCAAGGCCATCGGTGGTCAAGACGACGTTCGGCATAAGCCGCCGCAGCAGCGTCAACAGCGGACCGATCACGGCGTAAGTCAGCCGATACAAGCGCGTCTTCGAGCGGATGCCCCCCAGCGGCTGGATGATCCCGGGGCGAAACAGGTAGACCGCCTTGAATGGCAGAAGCTGCAAAGCGTTCTCGGTGCGGCCCTTGACCCTGGCCCACATGGAACGGCTCTGCTCGGTGCCATCGGTGCCGGCACCAGAAACGTAGACAAAGGTCATGCCGGGATTGAGCCGCGACAACAATCCCGCCACGGTCAGCGTCAGGTCGTAGGTGATCCGGGTATAGCTTGCCTCGTCCATGCCAGACGACGATGTCCCGAGACAGAAGAAGCAGGCATCGTATCTGGAAAGACCGGCTTCCAGGCCGCCGAGATCGAACAGGTCCGCCTGCACCAGCTCAAGCATCTTGGCATGTGTGCGGCCAAGCGCGGTTCGGCCGACCACCAGCACCTGCGACACCTGCGGGTCGTTGAGACAGGCATTGAGCGCGCCTTGGCCCACCATCCCAGTCGCGCCGAAGATGATCACCCTCATGAGAACTCCATTGCAAGCTGCGGAATGGCTTCAGCGCTCCGCCAGGTGGCCCACGAGTTCGCGGCCGATCAGCGGCTTGCCCTCGCGGTCGTCCGTGCAGGCGGTGCAATTGAGGCCCGCGCGGGCGGAATCGGATACCGTCTCGATGTTGCCGTACAAGGCGCCGTTCTGCTCATAGATGCGAACGGTGCCCGAGGGCTTGCCGGTCTTGTCGTCCACCGTCCGCCACCGCCCGACCGGGCTGGCCAGGCCTTGCGCTGACGCCGCGGTCAGCGCCGCGGCCGTGCCCGCGTTTGACGACACCTTGGGCGAGCAGGCTCTGCGCCGTGCCGGCGATCGCTTCGTCGTTGCCCTGCGGCGCCCATCCGAGCTCGCGCTTCGCCTTCTCCGCAGAGACCGGCCGTTCCTTGTCGCGCCCGAACAGCCGGTCACGCACGACCGGGTCGGACACCGAGGACAGCCGCACGAGCCAACTCGGCAACCGGCGCTTGGGCAGCTTGCCCGCCACCCCAGGCACGCGCTCGCGCAGCACCTGCGCGATGTCCTCCATCCAACAGAACGGGCCAGCCCCGATGAAGCGCTGGCCGGCGGCATCTGGCGCGCGCAGCGCCCGGACATGCAGGTCGGCGATGTCGCGCACACCGGCCAGCGGCCAGCCGAAGCGCGGCAGGCCGGGCAGCGAACCGTCGACCAGCCTCTTGACAACGCCGAGCGAGGCCGAGAAGTCGCCGCCGAGCACCGGGCCGATCACCCGCGGCCGCCGGTGAACGGGGCGTTGCCGAACATGCCGAGCTTCACCTGCCCGGCCATCGCACCGCGCTCGACCGTGCCGGAAAACTCGAGCTTGAGCGACATCGGGCTGGTGATGTCCGTGTTCCAAGACACCACGCTGCCGACGAGCTTGGCCTGCTTGAGGCCGGAAATCCCCTCCGCTTCCGAGATCGTCCCCGACAGCCGCCTCCCATCGAGCGTCAAGGTCAGCACCGGCTTCTCTTCGCCCGACGGGGATTGCGCAGTGAGGTTCCACGTTCCATCGACCCGCATGGTCGTCTTCTTGGTTGTTACCGTTGATCGCTTGCAGGGCGTCGCAGCAGCCCAAGCCGAACCAGGCTTTCGGCCCCGGAGGGCGCCATCGCGCGCGGGCCTGGTCAGGTGTCCCCGCGCTTCGGAACCATCAGTGGAAAAGCGGAGGCCACGTGCAGCACGCAGCCGCAACCGGCCACGGCCTGCGGCCAACCCGAGCGGCGGCCTTGCCGTCATTCGGCGCCGCTTCGACGGCGCGTGCGCCTCGCGCAGCAGGCCCGTGCGCGCCCGGCGCTCAAAGGCGCGGCG
>CAXUJE010000562.1:0-3062 GCA_964251035.1 uncultured Acetobacteraceae bacterium | reverse complement strand
GCAGGCGATGGCGTGGATGCCGGGGCGCCCGTCCAGCGCGACGGCCAGGGCGAGGTGCGCGTGCAGGCCGACCTGCGCGACGCGGCGCTGGCGGCGGGCGGCTGGACCAAGGCCGCGGGGCAGCCGGCGTCGGCCAGCGCCCGGCTGCTGCTCAAGGGCGACCGCCTCCAGGGGATCAGCGACGTGCAGGCGCAGGGGCCGGGCTTGCAGGTGCGTGGGCGCGCGGAGATGGCGGGTGACAAGCTGGCCCTGCTGGTGCTGGACCCGATCCTGCTGGGGGCGACGCAGGCGCGCAGCGAGGTCCGGTTCCCCGACGCGCCGGGCCAGCCGATCCGCGCCAAGCTGACCGGCACGGTGCTTGACCTGTCGTCCGTGCTGGCCGGCAAGGCGGGGCAGGGCGCGCCGAAGGGCGTCGCGAACAACGACAGCACACCCTGGGTCATGGACATGGCCTTCGACAAGGTGCTGCTGGCGGAGGGGCGGAGCCTTGGCGCCGTCATCGCCCATGCCGAGAGCGACGGACGCCGCCTGCGCGCGTTGCAGGCGCAGTCCGGCAAGCCCGAGCGGCTGCAAGCCACCGTCATGACGCAAGGCGACGCCCGCACGGTCAGCGTGCGCGCGGCAGACGGGGGCGCGCTGCTGCGGGCGCTGGGCGTGCTGCAAACCGTCGATGGCGGGCAGCTTGCGGTCGATGCGCGCTTCGACGACAGCGGCCCCGTCTCCGTGCTGTCAGGCACGGCGGACCTGCGGGAGTTCCACGTCCGCGACGCGCCGGTGCTGGGCAAGCTGCTGCAGGCGCTCACGGTGTATGGCATCGGCGAGGCGATCAGCGGGCCGGGCCTCGCCTTCTCCCGGCTCAACGCCCCGTTCCGCTGGGACGGCGACGTGCTGGAGCTGACGGAGGCGCAGGCGTTCAGCGCGTCGCTCGGCCTGACCGCGCGGGGCCGGGTCGATGCGACGCGCAAGACGCTCGACATCCAGGGCACGGTCGTGCCAGCCTACGCGCTGAACTCGGCGCTGGGGCGCATCCCGTTGCTGGGCCGGCTGTTCAGCGCGGAGCAGGGCGGTGGGCTGTTCGCGGTCAACTACGCGATCCATGGGCCGCTCTCTGACCCGGCGGTGTCGGTGAACCCGCTCTCGGCCTTGACGCCGGGCTTCCTGCGGGGCCTGTTCCGGATGTTCAACTAGGCGGCCCGCCTCGGAGAGACCAACAATGGATGTGCGCGCGATCCTGTTCGACGTGTTCGGCACCGTGGTGGACTGGCGCGGCAGCCTGATCGAGGAGCTGGGAGCCTGGGGCGCCGCGCGGGGGCTTGCGGTGGACTGGCCCGGCCTTGTGGACGCCTGGCGCGACGCCTATGCGCCGTCGATGGACCGGGTGCGACGCGGCGATCTGCCGTGGACCAATCTCGACGCGCTGCACCGCGCCAGCCTCGCCGAGCTGGCGCCGCGCTTCGGCTTGGCCGGGCAGACGCAAGAGGACATGGAGTGGATCAACCTCGGCTGGCATCGGCTGCGGCCTTGGCCGGACAGCGTGCCGGGCCTCCTTCGGCTGCGGCGGCGCCACGTGCTCAGCCCGCTGTCCAACGGCAACGTTTCGCTGCTGGTCGATATGGCGCGGGCGCAGGGCCTGCCCTGGGACCTGGTGCTGTGCGCGGAGGTGTTCCGGCACTACAAGCCGGACCCCGAGACCTACCTCGGCGCCTGCGAACTCCTGGCGCTCGACCCGTCGCAGGTCATGCTGTGCGCCGCGCACAACGCCGACCTCGCGGCGGCGCAGCGTCTCGGCCTGCGCACCGGCTTCATCGCCCGTCCGACCGAGTATGGGCCGCACCAGGCCCGGGACTTCGGGCCGGAAGGGGAGTGGGACATCGTGGCGTCCGACATGCAAGACTTCGCCGGCAAGATGGCCGCTTGAAGGGAGCCGTGACATGAAGACGCTTTTGGCCTGGGCCGCCCTGGCGGCCTCCGCCGTCGCCGCAGCCCGCCCGGCGGCGGCGCAGCTCACGCTGCGCACCAAGGCCACGACCGCGCAGGAGATGGTGGTGAGCGCCAACCCGCTCGCCTCCGCGGCAGGCGCCCGGGTGCTGCGGGCCGGCGGCAACGCCATCGACGCGGCCATCGCGGTGGAGGCGGTGCTGGGCCTCACCGAGCCGCAGGCGACCGGCGTCGGCGGCGGCGGGTTCATGGTGTACTACGACGCCGCGACCCGGAAGGTGACGAGCTTCGACGCGCGGGAAGCGGCGCCGGCGGTGGCGAACGGCTACTACTTCTACGACGCCTCCGGCCAGGCGCTCGACTTCAACACGGCGGTGTTCAGCGGGCGCTCCGTGGGGGTGCCGGGCACGGTGAAGCTGTGGGACAGGGTGTCGCGCCAGTACGGGTCGAAGCCTCTGGCAGCCGTGCTGCTGCCGGCCATCGAGCTGGCGATCCGGGGCTTCGCCATCAGCCCGCGCATGGCGGCCTCCATCGACAGCTACAAGGTGATCCTGGCGCAGGACGCCAACGCGAGCGCCTACTTCCTCAACCCCGACGGCAGCGGCAAGCCGGCCGGGACGGTGCTGCGCAACCCGGCCTACGCGCAGGTGCTGGCGCGCATCGCCTTCATCGGGCCGCAGGCGTTCTACCAGGGGCCCGTCGCCCGCGACATCGTGAGCACGGTGACAACCGACAGCCGCGCCGGCGGCGCCGGGTCCCTGACGCTGGCCGATCTGGACAATTATCAGATCATCGAGCGCACGCCGGTCTGCGGGCCTTACCGTGCCTTTGTCGTGTGCAGCATGGGGCCGCCATCGGCTGGCGGCATCGCCGAGCTGCAGATCCTGGGCATGCTCGGTCATGTGGACCTGGCCTCGCTGGGGCCGGACGACGTGCAGACGATCCATGCCTTCCTGCAAGCCAACCGCCTGGCGTTTGCCGACCGCACCCTGTACGTGGCGGACCCAGCCTATGTCCCTGTGCCCACCGCCGGGCTGATCGACCCGGACTATGTTGCGTCCCGGGCGGCGCTGCTGACGACGGGGGCGCTGGCGCCGGGCCTGGCCACCGCCGGCACGCCGCCC
>CAXUJE010000561.1:0-3062 GCA_964251035.1 uncultured Acetobacteraceae bacterium | reverse complement strand
GTTCGCCCCACACCCCCGCGGCAGCTCCGCCACGTCGGCCACGTCGAAGTTGGACACCCCCCAGGCCCGGATATGCCCGGCCTCCCGCAGCGCCTCGAACCCGGCCACCGTCTCCGCCAACGGCACCCCGCCCCGCCAATGCAGCAGGTACAGATCCAGCCGGTCCGTCCGCAGCCGCTTCAAGCTGCGTGCGCAGGCCGCCGCCACCCCTTTGCTGCCGGCGTTGTGCGGATACACCTTCGACACCAGGAACACCCGGTCCCGCTGCCCGGCCATCGCGTCGGCCACGACCTCCTCCGCCGCGCCCTCCCCATACATCTCCGCCGTGTCGATCAGCGTCATGCCGAGGTCGATGCCAAGCCGGAGCGCCGCCGCCTCCTCGGCGCGGGTCCGCCGCCCCTCCCCCATGCGCCAGGTGCCCTGGCCCAGCCGCGGCATGTCAACCGGCATCGGCGGCCTCCTCCGCGCGGCGCAGCAGGCGCAGGAAGTTGCCGCCCCACAGCGCCGCGATCTCGGCCGCGCCATAGCCGCGGCGCACCAGCTCGGCGGTGAGGTTCCCGCTCTCCGACGCGTCGCGCCAGCCGGAGAAGCCGCCACCGCCGTCGAAGTCCGAGCTGATGCCGACATGCGCCAGGCCGCAGCGCCTCACCACGTAGTCGATGTGGTCCACGTAGTCGGACACGGTCACGCCGTCGCCGCGCCCGCCGGGCCGGACGAAGCTTGGCACCGCGGTGATGTTCACCATGCCCTCGCTGTCCCGCAGCGCGTCCAGCATCAGGTCGTCCACGTTGCGCGGCACGTCGCACAGCGCCCGCACGCAGGAATGCGTCGCCAGCACCGGCGTGCGCGACAGCATGGCCGCTTGCAGCGCCCCCTGCGCCGACACGTGGGAGATATCCACCAGCATGCCGAGCCGGTTCAGCTCAACGACCGCCGCCCGGCCCAGCTCGCTCAGCCCCCCATGCAGCGTTTCCGCATCGCCCAGGTCCTTGCGCGGGTTGCTGCTGTCGGCCAGGGCGTTGTGCCCGTTGTGCGTGAGCGTCAAATAACGCGCCCCCTTGGCCCGGAACGCCGCGAGCATCCCGAGGTCCTCGCCCATGGCGTGGCCGTTCTCGACCGCGGGGATGATGGCGGTGGCGCCGTCCCGGTGCGCCGCCTCGATCTCGTCCGCGGTGCTGGCGACCCGGGCGCCCCCGTCGCGCCCCATGGCGTTGATCGCGTCCAGCATGGCGAGCGCCCGGCTGCTCGCGGCCTCCCACCCGTCCGGCGTGCGCGGCCCCTGCGGCACGTAGGCGGCGAAGCAGCCGGCCTTCATCCCGCCCGCCCGCATCTTCGGCAGATCGACCCGGCGGCCCCTTTGGTCCCGCGGGCTGTCCGCGAAGAAGTCCGGGCCGGACGGCCAAGGGATGTCGATGTGCGTGTCGAGCGCCAGCAGCGTCGCGTGCAGGGCAGCCGCGTCCATTCCCTCGTCCATCGTCAAAACCCCACGCGGTCCCCGCCCTTCAGATGCAGGATCGCCCGCGCCTCCGCAGGCGTCGCGATCTCCAGGCTCAACTCCTCCAGGATGTGCTTGATCTTCGCGACCTGCTGCGCGTTCGAGGTCGCCATCTGGCCGCGGCCGATGTACAGGCTGTCCTCCAGCCCGACGCGGACGTTGCCGCCCAGGATGCCGGCCATGGTGGTGAACGCCATCTGGTGCCTTCCTGCCGCCAGCACCGACCACACGTAGTCGCGTCCGAACAGCCGGTCCGCGGTTTCCCGCATGAACAGCAGGTTGCGGTGCTCCGCGCCGATGCCGCCCAGGATGCCGAAGATCGTCTGCACGAACAGCGGCGGCTCCACGACCTTGCGCTCCAGGAGGTAGGCCAGGTTGTAGAGGTGCCCGACGTCGTAGCACTCGAACTCGAACCGCGTGCCGTGGCCGCGGCCCATGGTGCCCACGATGCCCTCGATGTCGCGGAAGGTGTTGCGGAAGATGTGGTTGTCGGTGCCGGCGAGATAGGGCTTCTCCCACTCGTGCTTCCAATCGGTGATCTTGTCCCCGGCGCGGGAGATGTTGAAGTTCATCGACCCCATGTTGAGGCTGCACATCTCGGGCTTCGCCTGCATGGGCGCGGCCAGCCGCTCCTCCAGCGTCATCTTCAGCCCGCCGCCGGTGGTGATGTTGAGCACCGCGTCGGTGGATTGCTTGATGGTGGGCAGGAAGCGCATGAACACGGCCGGGTCGGGCGTCGGCTCCCCGGTCTCGGGGTCGCGGGCATGGAGGTGGATGATGGCGGCGCCGGCCTCCGCGGCCTCGATGGAGCTTTGGGCGATCTGCTCCGGCGTGATCGGCAGGTGGTCCGACATGCTGGGCGTGTGGATGGCGCCGGTGATGGCGCAACTGATGATGACCTTGGACATGGGCGGTTTCCTCGCGATGGCGTTCCCATCACTTTGCACCCGCGCGTGCCCCGCCGCCACCCTTGCCGGCGCGCGCCTTGTGCCTGTATGCTGCGGGCGTGCGTCCGCGTAGCTCAGCAGGATAGAGCACAGGATTCCTTTTTTGGGCGTCGCGATCGGAAACGGCGCGGCGGATCCGCTCAAAGTCGGGGAACGCTACGGCGCGCTTGCGCCTTGCCGATCCCGAGCCAAGCCCGGCCGAAAGGCCGGGAAGGTGTAGAGACTGGACGGGCGGCACCTAAGGGTTTCGGCCTAGGGTGGAGGGACAGTCCAGACCACGAACGCCCCTTGCGTTGGGAGCGGCGGCGAAAGCCGAAGTGGGATGAATCCTGGGGCCGTGGGTTCGAATCCCGCCGCGGACGCCAACTTGGCCCCACGCCGGGCCAGCCCTCCATCCCAGTCCTCAACCAATGAGCGGGAAGTCCGACATGGCTGCCGGGGGGACGCCGAGGTGGTCCAGCAGCAGCAGGCACGTGCATACCACAGCCAGGATCACCGCCAAGAGCAGGATGCCCCCTGCCGCCTCCCCCAGCCGGGGACCCCGCCGTCGCCGCGACGCGGTCCGCTCCGCTTCCTTCTCCTGCGTTTCTGGTGTCCAATTCGAGATGTGCATTGCGTCC
>CAXUJE010000560.1:0-3085 GCA_964251035.1 uncultured Acetobacteraceae bacterium | reverse complement strand
CTTGATGCCCCGGCGGCGGCGGCCGTGCTCAACCTGGGCGGCGTCGCCAACCTGACATGGCAGGGCGCCGGGCAGCTTGTCGCCTTCGACACCGGGCCGGCCAACGCGCCGCTGAACGACTGGGTGGAGCGCGCGACCGGCCAGGGCATGGACCGCGACGGCGCGCTGTCGCTTGCGGGCCGGGTGGACGAGGCGCGCCTGGCACGCCTGCTGGAGCATCCCTACCTCGCGGCGCCGTACCCGAAATCCCTCGACCGCTTCAGCTTCCGCGCCGCCATGGCGGACGGGCTGAGCCTGGAGGATGGTGCTGCGACCCTCGCCGCCTTCACCGGGGCCGCCGTGGGCCGCGCGCTCGACCTGCTGCCGGAACGGCCGAAGCGGCTGATCGTCTGCGGCGGCGGGCGCAAGAACCCGGCGATCATGGCGGCGCTGCAAACGAGGGCGCGCGTCGAGGCGGTCACGGCGGAGACGGCCGGCTGGCGCGGCGACGCGGTCGAGGCGGAGTGCTTCGCCTTCCTGGCCGTGCGCTCGCTGCGGGGCTTGCCGATCAGCTACCCCGCGACCACCGGCGTGCCCCGGCCGATGACTGGCGGCCGGGTCTGCCGCCGAACACGTGATCCAGCACGAGATCCTTGAACCCGGTCGCCGCGACCGGCGTGCCTTCCGGCGGCATCAGCTCCGGCGTGTCGGAGATCACCAACGGCCCGTCCATGGGATCGTCCGTCAGCAGCCCGTGCGACCCTTTGACCAGCGACGTGTCCCGGATCGGGATCACGTCGAGCAGCGCACGCTGCCCGAGCTTGCGCCGCAGCAGCTTCATCGCGAGCCGCAGCTTCGCCGCCGGGAGCTTCGGGTCGATGAACAATTCCATCGGGTCGTAGCCGGGCTTGCGGTGGATATCGACGGTGCGGGCGTAGTCCGGCGCGCGGGCGTCGTCCTCCCACCAGTAGTAGCTGAACCAGCGGTCCGGCTCGGAAAGGGCGATCAACTCGCCCGACCGGGGGTGGTCCAGGCCGTGCGCCCGCTTGCCGTCCTCGTCCAGCACGGCGGCGACGCCGTCCAGTTCGTCCAGAGCGCGCCGCGCCGCCGGCAGGTCGGCGGGGTCGCGCACATAGACATGGGCCATCTGATGGTCGGCCAGCGCGAAGGCGCGGCTCGCGCCCGCGTCGAGCAGCTCGCGCCTCATCTCCGTCCGCACCCGCAGCAGCCCGGCAGCGCGCAGCGCCCGGTTGACGTCCACTGCGCCGCGCACCGGCACGATGCCGTACTCGGAGACGACGACGACGCGGCAGCCCTCCGCGCGCGCCGCGTCGATCAACCCGCCGCACAGCGCATCGACCTCGCGCAGGTCGCGGGCGATTCGCGGGTCCGCCGGGTCCGGCCCCCATTTCTGCAAGCCGTAGTCGAGGTGCGGCAGGTAGCTGAGGGTGAGCGTCGGGTGCTTGGTGCGCAGCACGTGCTCGGTCGCCTGGGCGATCCAGCGGCTGCTGGAGATGTCGGTCGCCGGCCCCCAGAAGCGGAACAGCGGGAAGGCGCCGAACATCCCGTCGAGTTCGTCGTGCAGTTCCGGCGGCTCGGCGTAGTGGTCGGGGATCTTGCGTCCGTCGGCGGGATACATCGGCCGCGGCGTGGCGCTGAAATCCGCGCTGGAGTACATGTTGTACCACCAGAACATCTTGGCGCAGGTGAAGCCGGGATCGAGCCGGCGACCAGCCTCCCAGATCTTCTCGCCGGCCACCAGCCGGTTCGACTGCCGCCACAGATGCACCTCGGCCTGGTCGCGGAAGTACCAGCCGTTGGCGACGGCGCCATGCTCGCCGGGCGTGAGTCCGGTGAGGAGACTCGATTGCACGGAGCAGGTCACGGCCGGCAGCACCGTGCGCAGCGGGCGCATCGCGCCGGCCTTCGCCAGCGCCGCTAGATGCGGGGTGTGCTCGCCGACCAGCTTGGGCGTCAGCCCGACGACCAGCAGCACGAGGGTGCGGTGCATCCCCTCGCGGCCGGCGCTCGCGTCAAGCGGCATCGGCGCGGCCTTTATCCGTTTCGACTCTGGGCGTCTGCCCGCCGCGCAGCACCGAGTTGCCCATGTACAACGTGCGCTGGTCGATGGGCGCAGGGTCGAGCCAGTCGGCTTCCCGCATCTGCCCGTTGCGGCCGTAGGCGGCAAGCGCGTTGCCGTAGGTCACCTGGCGGATCGCGTCCTCGCCGATGCCGCCACGGCGCAGCAGGTCGGCGGTGCGCGGCACGGCCAAGGGGTCGGACACGCCCCAGTCGCAGGCGGAGTCGATCAAGATACGCTCCGGCCCGTAGAGCCGGACGATCTCGACCATGCGCTCGCTGCCCATCTTGGTGCCGGGATAGATGGAGAACCCGGCCCAGAAGCCGCGGTCCAGCACCTCCTGCGCCGTTTCCTCGTTGTTGTGGTCGATGATGACGGAAGTGGGATCGACGCCCTGTTCGATCACCACATCCATGGAGCGCGTCGTGCCACGCTTCTTGTCGCGGTGCGGCGTGTGTACCATCACCGGCATGTCCAGCTCGCGCGCCAGGTCGAGCTGCTGGCGGAAGTAGCGGTCTTCAAGCTCGGTCTGCTCGTCGTAGCCGATCTCGCCGATGGCCACGACGCCTTCCTTCAGGGCGAAGCGCGGCAGGATCTCCATGACCGCCTCGGCCAGCTCCTCGTTGTTCGCCTCCTTGCTGTTCAGCCCGACCGTGCAGTAGTGCCGCATCCCGAACTGCCCGGCGCGGAACCGTTCCCAGCCGACGATGGTGGACAGGTAGTCTATGTAGCTGCCGACGTTGGTACGGGGCTGGCCCAGCCAGAACGCCGGCTCGATGCAGGCGACGATGCCGGCCGCCACCATCTTCTCGTAGTCGTCGGTGACGCGGGAGATCATGTGGGTGTGGGTGTCGATGAACATGGGGTTCCCTCAGCCGAATTTTCTGAGCGCCGGCGCCGGCGCGGCGTCCAGGGCCGCGCGGGCCGCTTGCCGTTCCGTGGCGTCGCCGGTGCGCAGCACGCGGGCGAGGTCGTCGCGCGCCGCCGCGTCTGCCCACGGCCCCACGCAGCGCCAAAGCTCGGGAC
>CAXUJE010000559.1:0-3107 GCA_964251035.1 uncultured Acetobacteraceae bacterium | reverse complement strand
TCTCCGCCGGCGCTCGAACGCCGGAAATGGTTCGTTGAACAAACCAGAGACTACGGTGCGCCCCGACGGCGCGTGTCACCAGTGGAGGAGGGTTCCACCCAGATAGATGTCGGTTGGTCTGGTAGCTGACGAGCGGCTCGCCTGGGTAACTGGGAGGGTCGGAGCCTCGTGACAAAGGCCGCCTTGGGCGGCTGAGCGATCCAGTGGGCCGTAACGCGAGTGAAGCCTGAGCAGGCCTCGAAAGTGAAGTTGTGGATGCCGACCCGTCCGTAGTCCGGGGAAGGCCGCGTGGAGCAGGGAAGCAACCGACACATGCACCTGTTCCAATCCGCCGGGGTAGTGGGCACGGCACGCTGGAAGGGTGATGCGGGTAATCGGGGGAGGCCCGCGTGGCACGAGGGTAGCGCCCTCGACGCCGCCTTGGGGCGGCGGTGCACGCGGGCGTCGGACAGGGTCATACGACCGTTGAGGCCGGGTAACGCCGGCGGAGGAAAGGACCCTGACTTCTGGTGCGCTTTTGACAAGGACGAGGATGGGTGATTGGCGATGAGCCTGCGAACACCAGAGAATATCCGGAGGCTTCAGAGAAAGCTTTATCTCAAGGCGAAGGCGGAGCCGGACTTCCGCTTTTACCTGCTCTACGACAAGGTCTGCCGTGAGGACATCCTACGCCATGCCTACAACCTGGCCCGCTCGAATGCGGGTGCGCCAGGGGTGGACGGGACGACGTTTGCGGCGGTCGAGGCGTCAGGGCTGGAAAGGTGGTTGATCGGCCTCAGGACGGAACTGATTGAGAGGACATACCGACCAGCGCCGGTGCGGCGGGTGATGATCCCAAAGCCCGGTGGCGGCGAACGGCCTCTCGGCATCCCGACGATCCGGGACCGAGTGGTGCAGACCGCCGCCAAGCTGGTGCTGGAGCCGATCTTCGAAGCGGACTTCGATCCCAGCGCCTATGGCTACCGCCCGAAACGGGGCGCTACGAACGCGATCAAGGAAGTGCACGCGCTTCTCTGCCGCGGCTACACCAAGGTGGTGGACGCCGACTTGGCCAAATACTTCGACACGATCCCGCACCGGGAGCTGATGCAATCAGTCGCCCGGCGTGTCATCGACCGGAACGTGCTCCATCTCGTCAAGAGATGGCTCAAGACCCCGGTCGAGGACAGGGACGGTGAGGGGCGGCGACGCATAACAGGCGGACGGCGCAGCACCTGTGGTACGCCGCAGGGCGGGGTGATCAGCCCCATGCTCGCCAACCTGTATATGAACCGCTTCCTGAAGCATTGGCGGCGAACGGGACGGGGCGAAGCCTACCAAGCCCGGGTGATCTCCTATGCCGACGACTTCGTCATCCTCAGCCGCGGCCACGCGGCAGAAGCCCTGACGTGGACGCGGCAGGTGATGACCCGGCTCGGGCTCACGCTCAACGAGGCGAAAACCTCGGTTCGGGATGCCTGGCAGGAGTGTTTCGACTTTCTTGGCTACACGTTCGGGGCGCGCCGTTCCACGACGGACGGCCATCGGTACTTGGGCGCAAGCCCGTCCAAGAAGAGCGTGCAACGGCTGAGGATGAGGGTTGGCGAGGTTCTGGTGCCAGGCAACCAGACCCCTTGGCCTGACGTATGCGCCCGGCTGAACCGCTTGCTGCGGGGTTGGAGCGCTTATTTCAGCCATGGCACGCGCCGGGCCGCTTACCGGGCGATCGACAACCACGTCTATCAGAATGTCCGCTACTTCCTGATCCGGCGCCACAAGATGTCGACGCGCGGCATCACCCGTTTCCCTGCGGAAGCGGTGTTTGGCAAACTCGGCGTGCTTCGGCTTCGCCGGGTTCAGCTTGGCGCGCCGCCGTGTGCCTGAGACGAAGCCAGTCGGAAAGCCGGATGCCGGAGATCGGCACGTCCGGTTTGATGAGCGGGGAAGGGAAACGGGACCGGCACAACCGGCAACCGCGCCCTTCCTCGACTCTACCCACCAACCTATTTCCACCACATCCGCGACGGCACCCCAGGGGTCGGGAGGAGCAAAGAGCTTCGCTGTCCTCGATCTCGAGGCGGCGACTGTGGCGCCTGAATTGGCGTATGTCACGGCCCGGTATGCGGCGCTGGCGCCGTTCGGCCAGGTCGCAGCCTTGCTGTCGGAGTTGCTTGCGATCAGCGGGGCGCAGAACGCCGGCACGGTGCGGAACAGGACGTTGCGGGTCGGTGAGGCGGTTGTGCAGCCGCAGGTCACCCAAACGGCGCAGCAGACGGCGGCGACGCCAGCCGAACCGGTCGTGGTTGGGCTTGATGGCGGCTATGTCCGCAGTCGGCATCGGCAGGAGGAGCGGCACTTTGAGGTGGTCGCGGGCAAGGTGATCGACGTTCGTGGCATCCAGTCCCGCTTCGCTTTCGCGCGCAACAGCCCCACGGTTGCATCCAGCGCGTTCAAGCAGGCGCTCACTGCCGCTGGTGTGCAGGCGGACACGCCGGCGACCGTGCTGTGCGACGGCGATGCTGGGCTGTGGCGGTTGCAGTCGGAGGCGCGGCCTAAGGCCAGGGTGGTGCTGGATTGGGGGCCGGCCGCGGGGCGCTTCGAGCACGCGCTGCAGGCGGCCGGCAGCCTCGGGGCGGGCACGGCCGACACGTACTTCGCTGGCAAGGCCGTTCGCAGCCTGGAGCGCGCGAAATGGCGCTTGTGGCACGGGCGCTGGCCCGGGTGCCGACGCAAGCAGCTCGCTTGCGTGTCGTTGAAGACGGCCGATGCCGGCCATGTCACGCAACAGCTTGCGCTCCGTCCAGCGGCACAGAGCCGCGAGCTTGCCTACCTTGAACGCAACGAGGACGCGCTGGTGCACTATGCTGCCCGGCGTCGGCGCGGTGAGCCGATCTCGACCGCGTTCGTGGAAAGTGCGGTGGGCGAGATCATCGCCAAGCGCATGAACAAGAAGCAGCAGATGCGCTGGAACAGGGCCACCGTGCAGCCCTTCCTCGACGTGCGCACGGCGGTGCTGAACGACACGCTCGAGGACGCCTTCCGTCATCGCTATCCCGGCTTCCGCTCCGCGAACGACGACGAGGTAACCGCAACGGCGGCGTAATCACCCCACAGGTTTGCATGCTCTC
>CAXUJE010000558.1:0-3147 GCA_964251035.1 uncultured Acetobacteraceae bacterium | reverse complement strand
CGTCTGGGCCGTCAAGCGGGTTCGACGACGGACGCCTTGTAGTCACGCCCGCTTTTCAGCACGCCGAAGCACAAGTGGACCAGCTTGCGCATGGCTGCACCCAGGGTCGACATCTTGGCCTTGCCGCGTCCGAGCAGGCGCGCTTGCTGGGCGCGGATGTCGGGGTTCAGCCGGGTGGCCACCACCGCCGCCATGTAGAGGGCCGCGCGCAGCCTGGGGCTGCCCGCCCTCGACAGGTGGGGTCGCCCTTGCACACTGCGGCCGGATTGCCGCTCGACCGGGACAAGGCCCAGGAACGCCGCCGCTTGCCGCGCACTCTCGAAGGAGCGCGAGCGCAGCAGGACGAGCATGCGGGCGGCGGTCTTGGGACCGACCGCTGGGATCGTCAGCAGCCGCTGCATGTCGTCTCGCAACGCCGCGGACGCTTCGACATGGGTGGCGACCGCCTTGCGCAAGGTGTGGCGCTGGGCCTTGAGCGCCTGCATGCTTTGCAGGAACGACCACGAAACCGCTTCGGGACAGCCCCATACCTTGGCCTGCTCATGGCGGTTCGCCTCGCGCCGCAGGTCCGCTTCGACGTCATCCAGGCGCGACAACAGCGCTTGCAACTCGACCAACTCCGGCGGCGCCGGGTTCCAAGGCTTTGGGCGCGCGAGGCGGCCATAGCGGGCCAGCACCGACGCGTCGATCCGATCGGTCTTGCTCAGGATGCCCATGCCGCGGGCGAAGCTGCGCACCCGGGCCGGGTTGGCCACCGACACGGACATGCCTGCCACGACCGCATCCTGTGCGGCTTGTTCATGGTAGCCGGCGGTCGCTTCGACAATGATGTGAACGCCTGCCTTGCTCGCACCCGGCAGGCGGCGCACCCAGGACAGGAGGCGGTCGATGCCATCGGGGGCATTCGGGAAGGAGCGTTGGCCGAGTGTTTTCCCCGTCTCATCGGTGATGACCACGCAGTCCAAGCGGTCCTTCGAGACGTCGATGCCGACAAACAGCATGAAGTGCCCTCCGATTCAACTCGTCCCTGTGCGCTGATCCACCTTGTTCATGCAGGCTCACCCTCGCGGGGGCCTTGGCTACCGTCCGATCTCGTCCAGGGCGCGTGGGTGATGAGGCCAGGCGCCCCATCTACATTTCAGGCTACAAACCTCAGGTCAAATCCGGGCTGTCCTGGCCTCATGTTCCGGGCATGACCCGCAACGCCGATCAGATACAAGGTCATCGCTGACATGAGGACCGGCATGCGCCGCCTTCCGCTGCCAACCGCGGTAGCTACTTGGTCGCCGTCCCGCTCCGCATCCTCGTCGATGTCGCTGAACGCCCAGCCGAGATGCTCTTCCATCATCCCGAGCCACACCTCCGGCTGGATCGGGTGCGCGCACCTCAGGCTGTCCATCAGGCCCATAGGGTCGCCTTCCGGACCGGCACCGAGCATGTCCGCGAGGATGTCCGCCGCGTCGGTGAGATCGCCGTCGTCGTCAGAAGTCCAGCCCTCGCCGTCCTCCTCGCCGGCTTGCGCGTCGGCATAGAGGTATGACGCGGCCTGCATGCGGGCCAGCGTGGGCGCGTCCAGCGCCGGCGAGGGTGCCTTGGCCGTCGGCTTAAGCGTCTCGACGGCAATTCCGGCCGCAGCCGGCCCCATGTCGACGCACAGCGTCAGCATGTGGGTCTGGTAGGTCCGGCGGCGGTGGACCTCCTCGGCGCCGCACTCCTCGTCCGCGGGTCCGCCTTGGCCTTCTTCGCCGCCTGGGCCAACTCGCGCCAGCTGCCGAAGCCGAGCATGTAGGCGGTGATGTTCTCGGCTTCCTTGCGCGGGGCCTGAAGGCCTTTCCGCAGGGCGGCAGCAATCGCCTGGGGGCGCCCGATCCCGGCCGGCACGACACGGACGGGAGGGGGCATGTCGCCTTCCTCCGCCGCCGCCATACCGCTCTCGACTGCGACCGCCATGCCGGCTTCGGTGAGAGCCTGCAGCAACGCCGCTGCCTTGCCGTCGCCCGCTTCGGCCGCGCGCTCGCACAGATCCATGGCCGCTCCGAGATCATGCTTGATGATCTTGGCTGCCAAGTTGGTCATCGACGGCACGTGGCCGAGCTCCACGCCGCGTCGGTAGAAGTCACAGGCCCTGCCGTCCGAATGCGGCACGCCGCGCCCACCGTCGTGCATCAGGCCGGCGTTGAACGCCGCCTCGCCATGCCCGGCCATGGCCGCCTGCTCGAAGTGAGACAAGGCCGCCGCGGGCGTCCGGTGTCCGCCGAACTTGCCCGCCGCGATGTGCCCAAGCCAGTTGTGCGCGTAGCCGCGCAGCTCCGTCTCGCCCGACGCGGCCACCGATGCGAACAGCGCCCGCGCCCGGCCGACATCGCGCGGAACACCGTCCGCGGACAGCAGGGCGAACGCCAGGTTCGCCGCCGCGGCTTTCGAATGCGGCGCCACCGCTTCCAGCGCGGCCACGACCTGTCCCTTGAGGCTGGCGGGGGCAGCGGCGATGGCTTTGCTGAGGACCACGCCGGCGTCCCGCCACTGGCCTGCGTCGATAAACATAAGCCCGGCACGCAGGCACCGCCGGGCCAGGGCCTCGTCGGGCGCATCCGGCTCGGTTGGAGGGCCGGAGCGCGGGCCGTCCGCCATGACCCCGAGGAGGAAGCGGAGCGCCTGGTCCTTGCTGCCCATGTCCTCGCCCAGTTCGTGCAGCCGGGCGATCAGCCGATCCATGTCGAAGTCGGGGGCAGGGGAGGGGCGGCGCCCGGCCTCCACGGCGCGGATCGCCGCCCCGAACGCCCTGTGCGTGGGATAACCATAACCGGCGGCGAGGGCCTCGGCGATGTGCTGCGCCCGGACTCCGGGCAGCACCTTGCCGATCAACGCGCGGAGGCTCTTCTGGTGGGCGCTGTCGAACGGAGTGCTGGGCATGGCAAGCCATCCTCTCGCCCAGGGCGGCAACCGACGCCCGCCCGCCGATCGGATCGGAAGCGCAGGGCACCCGGAAGGACGCTAAAAGCCAAGCGCCGGCGCTGCAATGGGTTTGCCCAGTGCCCGAAGGCGCGCACCCTTCGGGACCATCGCGTCGAGCCTTGTGCTGAGGGGGTACAGGGGGCACGCCATAGGCCGGGTGCTGGATTCACGTTTAGCAGGATGAACCGGGAA
>CAXUJE010000557.1:0-3153 GCA_964251035.1 uncultured Acetobacteraceae bacterium | reverse complement strand
TGGCAGTTTGGCACCTGGTTGGGTACTGCGTTTTTCAGAGTTTTGCCACAGCCTCAGTCGGAATGAGCCTGAGTTCCCCAATAGTTACAGCCGGGAGCACAAGCTGGGTGTCGGCACCCGCCATCCGCCTGCGCTCGGCATCTGTCGGCGCATGGGGGTCCAGCGCCGCCCAGACGGCGATGTGCGTGTCGGGCAGCAGCCCCAATCTTCGAGGCCGAGCACCTGCCGGCTGAACGCTGGATCGTCGAAGTCGGGCGGCAAACTCACCTTGAGGCCATCAAGCTCGAGCTATCAGCGCTCCTTCACATACGGCACCCCGCTCGCCCGCGGCGGCACGCTGCGCCCAACAAACCCAGCCAGCAGCACGACCGTCAGCCCATACGGAAGCGCCTGCAACGCCTGCACCGGGAACTGCCTGATGCCCGGCACCGCCACCCCCTGCAGCCGGATCGCCGCCGCGTCCAGCAGTCCGAACCCCAGGCAGGCCAGCAAAATCGGCCAGGGCCGCCACCCGCCCAGGATCATCGCCGCCAGCGCGACGAAGCCGCGCCCGGAGATCATGTCCCGCTGGAACCCTGCCCCCTGCGCGGTCGCGACCGACGCCCCGGCGATCCCGCACAGCACGGAGGCGATCAGCACCGCGGCGTAGCGGAGCCGCGCCACGGAGATGCCGGCGGTGTCCACCGCGGCCGGATGCTCCCCGCAGGCGCGCAGCCGCAGTCCGAAGCGGGTGCAGCCCATGACGTAGGCGCTGAGCGGCACCAGGGCGAATGCCAGGTACGCCAGCGCCGATTGCCCGCCGAGCAGCGTGGCGTAGATCCGCCCCAGCACCGGGACGCCCGCCAACGCCTCCGTCCCCGGCAGGGCGATAGGCAGGAAGCGGGCGTCGGGCGGCAGCGGCGGCGTTTGCCCGCCCTGGCGGAACCACGCCAACGCCAGCGTCGCCGTCAGGCCGGAGGCGATGATGTTGATCGCCATGCCGGACACGACCTGGCTGCCGTTCAGCGTGACGCTGGCATAGGCGTGCATCAGCCCGAGCAGGCACGCCGCCCCGATGCCCGCCAAAAGGCCGGGCACGGCATGGCCCGTCACCGCGGCGGCCGCGGCGGCGGCGAAGGCGCCGACGAGCATCTTGCCCTCCAGCCCGACATCGACGATGCCGGCGCGCTCCGACACCATGCCGGCGAGCGCTGCAAGCAGCAGCGGCGTGGCGAGGCGGAGGGTGGCCGCCAGCACGGGCAGGACGGCGTCGAGGATTTCCACCGCTTCAGCCTCCCCGGCGAGGCAGCAGGCGAAGCAGCACTGGGCGCAGCATGGCGCCCAGCGCGCCGGTGAGCAGGATCACCAGGCCCTGGATCAGCACCACGATCTCGGACGGCACGTCCGGCGCCTCGAAGGCGAGTTCCGCGCCGCCCTGGGTCAGCGCGCCGAACAGCAGGGCAGCCAGCAGCACGCCCGCCGGGTGGTTGCGCCCCATCAGCGCCACCGCGATGCCGGTGAAGCCGTAGCCGCCGGTGAAGCCCAGCAGCAGCCGGTGCTGCGCGCCCAGCAATTCGTTCGCGGCAATGCCGCTGGCCAGCGCGCCGGACAGCGCCATGGCAAGCACCGTCATCCGCGCCGGGTCGATGCCGGCGTAGCGGGCGACCTCGGCGCTTTCGCCCATGACACGCAGCGCGTAGCCCCAGGGCGTGCGCCACACCAGCAGCCACACCGCCCACGCCGCCAGCAAGGCGAGCGGCAAGGCCAGGTTGACTGGGGCAGAGCTTGGGAGGCCCAGGGCGGACAAGGAGGGCAGGTCCGCCGCCGCGGTGAAGCGCCGGGTTTCCGGCGACATCGAACCCGGCGCGATCAGCACGTTGACGACCAGATAAACCAGCAGCGACGCGGCCAGGAAGTTGAACATGATCGTCGTGATGACGATGTGGCTGCCCCGCCGCGCCTGCAGCCAGCCGGGCACGGCGGCGCCGGCGGCCCCGCACGCAGCACCTGCGAGGATCGCCAAGGGCAGCAGCAAGGCCGCCGGCAGCGCTTCCCCGTGCAGCGCCACGAGCGTGACGCCGATCCCGGCCAGCGTGGCCTGGCCCTCCGCCCCGATGTTGAACAGCCCGCCCTGGAACGCCACCGCCACGGCCAGCCCGGCGAACGCCATGTCGGTCGCGTAATACAGGGTGTAGCCGATGGCGTCGGCGGACCCGAGGCTGCCAACCGCCAGCGCCGTCAGCGCCGCCGCCGGGTCGTTGCCGGTGAGGAGCATCAGCCCGGCGGTGATCGCCAACGCCAGCAGCAGGTTCACGAGCGGCAGCAGCGCCAGATCCACCCAGCGGGGCAGGGCGGCGGGCGCTCCGCTCATGCAGGCATGCGCTCCGGCTCCACGCCGGCCATCAAGAGGCCCAGGCGCTGCTCCGTCGCCTCCGCCGCCGTGAGCTCGCCCACCACCCGCCCGTCGAACATGGCGAGGATGCGGTCGGCCAGCGCCAGGATTTCGTCGAGTTCCACGGACACCACCAGCACCGCCTTGCCGGCGGCGCGGCAGGCCAGCAGGCGCTGGTGGATCGCGTCGATGCCGCCGATATCGACGCCGCGCGTCGGCTGGCCGACCAGCAGCACCGAGGGGTCGCGTTCGATCTCCCGCGCCAGGATCAGCTTCTGCTGGTTGCCGCCCGACAGCAGGGCGGAGCGCAGCGCCGGGTCAGGGGGCCGCACGTCGTGGTCCTGCATCAGGTGCGCGCCATGCGCGGCGATCCGCCCGGGCGAGAGCAGGCCGAGGCGCCCGCGGTAGGCGGGATCGCCCTGGTAGCCCAGGATGGCGGTTTCGGCGGTGCTGGCCCGGCGCAGCAGGCCGCTGCGCAGCCGGTCCTCCGGCACGTGGGCCAGCCCCAGGCGGCGCAATGTGGCTGGATCGAAGTCGCCGCCGGGGAACACGGTGCGCCCGTGCAGGCGGATTTCCCCCGCATCCGGGGCGCGCATGCCGGCCAGCGCCTCCAGCAGCTCGCCTTGGCCGTTGCCGGCGACGCCGACGATGCCGAGCACCTCGCCGCCGTGCAGCACCAGGTCGATGCCGCGCACCCGCTCCACCCCGGCGGCGTCGCGCACCACGAGGCCGCGCGCTTCCAGCAGCGCCGGGCCGGGCCGCGGCGCTGGGCGGGGCGGGGG
>CAXUJE010000556.1:0-3169 GCA_964251035.1 uncultured Acetobacteraceae bacterium | reverse complement strand
CCGCCCCGGGCCCTGCCCCCCACCCACGCCCGGCGCGGCGGGGGCGCCGCCGGGCCCCGGGCCGACGACCACCGTGATCTCTCCCCGCGCCGGTGCGGCGGCGTAATGCGCCGCGAGTTCGGGAAGCGGGCCGCGCCGGACCTCCTCGAACCGCTTGGTCAACTCGCGTGCGACCGCGGCCGGGCGGTCCCCGAATTGCGCCGCGAGGTCGGCCAGCGATCCAGCCAGGCGGTGCGGGGCCTCATGCCACAGCAGGGTTGCCGACAGCCCCGCACGTTCCGCGGCGCGCAGGCGGCCGAAGGCGGCCAGGCGCGCCGCCGACCGTGGGGGCGGGCACCCCAGGAATAGGCACGGCTGCGGCGGCAAGCCCGCCAAGACCAAGGCCGTCCCCGCCGCGTTCGGCCCCGGCATCGCCGACACCGTTACCCCCGCCGCCACCGCCGCGCGCACCAGCCGAAAGCCGGGATCGGACACCAGCGGCGTCCCGGCGTCCGAAACCAATGCCACCCTGCTGCCGCCCCGCAGCATGTCGAGCAGCGCCGGGATGCGGCCTTCCTCGTTGTGGTCGTGCAAGGGCGACGTGCGCGCCGCAACCCCATAATGAGTCAGCAGGCGCGCGGTCGTGCGGGTGTCCTCGCACAGCACGAGGTCCGCGCGACGCAGCGCATCGAGCGCACGCGGCGACATATCCGCCAAATTGCCGATCGGGGTGGCCACCAGCAGGAGTCCTGGTGGTATAAACGGGTCGCGATCCGGTGCGGGATCACCAGCGAGGGGTTCGGGACATGCGTCGTCGGAAATTCGTTCGGGCATGGACGCTCCTTGCCGCCGTGGCCGGGCTGGCCGCCTGCGTAGCCGACACGGGCGACGCCGGCTATGGGCGTCCGGCCGTGGTCGGCGTCGCCCCACTTGTCCTGCCCCCGGGTTCGCCGGGGCGGCGCGTGACGATCCTGCTGCCGCTCACCGGTCCCACGGCCGAGATTGGCCAGGCGATGCTGCGGGCGGCGCAGCTCTCGCTCGACCAGCCAGGCGCGCCGCCCTTGGACGCGCGGGACACCGGGGGCACGCCCGGCGGCGCCGCCGACGCCGCCAAGCTGGCGATCGCCGCCGGAACCGGGATGCTGCTCGGCCCGCTCACCGCGGGCGAGACGGCGAGCGTGGCGCCCCTGGCCAAGGCGGCCGGCGTCCCGGTGCTGGCCTTCACCTCGGACGCAAGCCTGGCCCAGCCCGGCGTGTGGACGCTGGGGGTCACGCCGGCCCAGCAAGTCCGGCGGCTGGTGCTGGCCGTGCAGGCGGAAGGCAGGACCCGGATTGCCGCCGTGCTGCCAACCAATGCGTTCGGGGAGGCGATGGCCAGCGGACTTACCGCCGCCGCCGGGACGGCCGGGCTTGCGGCCCCGTCGATCCAGCGTTACGGCAACGGTTTCGCTGCCCTCAACGCCGCATTGAAGAACGTGTCCGGCTATGACGGGAGACGCGGCGCCGTCGAGCAGCAGCAACAGGCGGCACGCGCCCGCGGCGACGCCGAGAGCCGGCAACAGGTTGCGGAACTCGGCCGGCAAGCCCTGCCGCCCCCGCCGGTTGACGCCCTGTTGCTGGGCGCGGCCGGGGAGCAGCTCGGCCAAGCGCTGCCGCTGCTGACAGCCTACGACATCGGGGCTGAGCAGGTCCGCATCCTGGGGCCGGCGCTTTGGGGCCGGGACGCATCCCGCTTGTCCGCCCTGTCTGGCGCCTGGTACGCCGCCCCCGACCCCGCGCAACGCGCCCCGTTCGAGCAGTCATACGCCGCGAAATACAACGCGCCGCCACGCGACCTCGCCAGCCTGGCCTACGACGCCGCGGGAGTCGCCCGCGTCACGGCCGACACGGGCGGCTTCACCCCCGGCGCGCTCACCCGGCCGGAGGGGTTCACCGGGGCGGATGGCCTGCTGGGCTTGCAGCCCGACGGCCAGGCCCGGCGCGGCCTGGCGATCTTCGAGATCGGTCACGACGGGGCCCACGTCGTGCAGCCTGCGCCGCAGAGCCTGCAAGCGCCGGGCGTCTGACGGGCTGCACGCCGGGAATTCCTGTGGGTGCGATCCTCCCGCTCCGGACCGCAGCGCTTCTGGCCGCAGTGCCGCTCGCCGTGCTGCTGGGGCTGGCGGCGTTGGGGCATCTCGGGGTTCAGCCGGCCATCGCTGCGGCGGTGGTGGTGCTCGCGGGATCGGCTGCCCTCGCGCAGCTCTGGACACACGACCTGCGCCTCGTGATGTCCGCCCTGCAGTGGGCCGGCTCAATGCCGGCAGCCGATCCGCCGCCGCCGCCGTTCCTGACCGCAACGGCCCAACTCGCACGGGAGGCGGAGCGGCTGTCGCGGTCGCTTGCGGCGCGGACGGCGCAGGTCGAGGGCCTATTGCGGGCGGAGCAGGTCATCGTGCAGCGCCTGCCGGACCCGCTGATCGTGCTCGGTCCCGACCGCCGGGTGCAGCGCGCCAACGCAGCGGCCTATGCGGCCTTCGGCGGGGAAATGGCGGCCGTGCTGCGCCACCCGGGCCTGCGCGCCGCCATCGACCGGGCGCAGAGCCAGGGCGAGAACCAGGCGGCCGAGCTGAGCCTGCCGGTTCCCGTGGCGCGGGAGGTGTATGCGACGGTCATGGCGCTCGACCCGCCGCTGTCGGACGGTGGGCGCATCGTCGCCGTGCTGTCGGACCGCACCCGGGAGCGCGCGGTGGAACGCATGCGCGCCGATTTCGTGGCCAACGCCAGCCATGAGCTGCGGACGCCGCTCACCAGCCTGATCGGGTTCATCGACACCCTGCGCGGCCCGGCGGCGGACGACCCGCCGGCGCAGACCCGTTTCCTTGGCATCATGGCGGAACAGGCGCAGCGGATGAACCGCCTGATCGACGATCTGCTGAGCCTGTCGCGCATCGAGTTGACCGAGCACCAGTTGCCGGCCACGCGGGTCAACCTCGGGGACCTGATCCATCGCCTTGCGGCGGGCTTCGAGCCGCAGGTCGCTGCGCGCCGCATCCGGCTGGACGTAAGCGTGCCGCCCAACCTGCCGCGGGTGATGGGCGACGACGACCAGTTGGAGCAGGTGCTGCAGAACCTGCTGGACAACGCGGTGAAGTATGGCCGGGAGGGGGGCGTGGTGGGGGGGGGGGGGGGGCGGGGGGCGGCGGGGGGG
>CAXUJE010000555.1:0-3179 GCA_964251035.1 uncultured Acetobacteraceae bacterium | reverse complement strand
TTCTAGGCGTGCGCGGCGGCGGCACCGAGTTCCCCAAGCTGAACCCGCTGCAAGCGGTCGGCGCCGGGGTGGAGCAGACCTGGGAGGTGACGGCGCAGACCGTGGCGGGGCTGGGCCAGATGCTGAGCGGCGCGCGCAATACGGACGAGTTGGGAGGCCCGTTGCGGATCGCCCAGCTTTCGGGGCAGGTGGCGCAGCTTGGCGTGTCGAGCCTGATCAGCTTCATCGCCGTGCTGTCGGTGAACCTTGGGCTGATCAACCTGTTCCCGATCCCGATCCTGGACGGCGGGCACCTGCTGTTCTACCTGGCCGAAGCGGTGCGCGGCCGGCCGTTGCCGCCGCGGGCGCAGGAATACGGCTACCGGGCGGGCTTCGCCGTGCTCGCCTGCCTGTTCGTGTTCGCCACTTGGAACGACCTGACCCACCTGGGCCTGTTCCGTTGGGTAAGCGGGCTGATCGGCTAGTGCAGCCAAGGTGGGCGACGGAGCAGCCTCGGCCAAAGGGTTAGCGGGCGATTTGAGAGGACCGTATTCACAGGCCTTGGCGATGGGCGGCACTGCGATTACAAAGCCGGGACCGTTGCCATGGCGACCGCGTCCGACGTGCCCGCCCCCTGGAGGAGCTGCCTGTTGTCCCAAAGACGCGCTGCGCTGTTTGCGACCGCTTGCCTGCTTCCGCTCCTCGTGAGCGAGGCGGGCATGGCGCAGGTCCGCCGCGCGCCTCGCCCCGCCGCTGTCCAGCGCACGCTTCCGCCCGCCCGCATTGCTCCCGGCGGCGTCATCTCCGCCATCAAGGTAGAGGGCAACCAGCGGATCGAGGAGGGGACGATCCGCTCCTACATGCTGGTCCAGCCCGGCGATCCCTTCGACCCCGAGCGCATCGACCGCAGCCTCAAGACGCTGTTCGCCACCGGCCTGTTCCAGGACGTGTCGCTGCGCCGGAACGGCGACGCGCTGGTCGTCAAGGTGCAGGAGAACCCGATCGTCAACCGGATCGCGTTCGAGGGCAACCGCAAGCTGAACGACGAGCAGTTGCGTGGCGAGCTGCAACTGCGCGCCCGGGCCGTGTTCACGCCGCAACTGGCGCAGGCGGACCGTCAGCGGCTGCTCGACCTGTATGCAAAGCGCGGCCGGTTCGCCGCGACCGTGGTGCCCAAGGTGATCCGGCTCGACCAGAACCGGGTCGATGTGGTGTTCGAGATCAACGAGGGCGACACGACGCTGGTGAGCCGCATCGCCTTCGTCGGCAACCGCGCCTTCAGCGAGAACCGGTTGCGCGAAGTGATCAACAGCCGGGAGCAGGCGTTCTACCGGATCCTGTCCAGCAGCGACCAGTACGACCCGGAGAAGATCAACTTCGACAAGGAGCTGCTGCGGCGGTTCTACCTGAAAAACGGCTTTGCCGATTTCGAGGTGAAGGACGCGACGGCCGAGCTGTCGCCAGACCGCAAGGCGTTCTTCGTCACCTTCACGGTGAACGAGGGGGAGCGCTACACGGTCGGCCAGGTCAGCATCGACAGCAAGCTGCGCAACCTCAAGGGCGAGGAGCTGACGCCGCTGCTGCAGATCGCGCCTGGGAACACCTATGACGGCGACATCGTCGAGCGCACGACCCAGGCGATCCAGGACGCAGTGCAGAACCGCGGCTACGCCTTCGTCGACGTGAAGCCGCGCATCGCCCGCGACCGCGCCAAGAAGACGGTCGACCTGGTGTTCGACGTGACGGAAGGGCCGCGGGTCTACGTCGAGCGGATCGACATTTCCGGCAACACGCGCACCAAGGACCGGGTGATCCGGCGCGAGTTGCGGCTGGCGGAGGGGGACGCGTTCAACGCCGAGACGGTCCGCCGGTCGCGGCAGCGCCTGCAGGATCTCGGCTACTTCAACAGCGTGACGCTCCAGCCGTCGCCGGGCAGCGCCGCGGACCGGGCGGTGCTGAACACCGTGGTGGACGAGAAGGCGACCGGCGAGCTGACGCTCGGCGGCGGATACTCGACGGACGCGGGCGCGTTGGTCAACGTGGGGCTGCGGGAGCGCAACCTGGTCGGCACCGGCATCGACGCCAGCATCAACGGCGTGCTGGCGCAGCTGCGCAGCCAGCTGGACCTGTCGATCACCGATCCCTACTTCCTGGACCGCAACCTGGTGGCCGGCTTCGACCTGTTCGACGTGAACAACAACAACCAGGACATCGCGGCGTATAACGAGTCGCGGATCGGCGGCGCGCTCAGGCTCGGCTATGAGTTCAACGAGCACCTGCGGCAGGCTTGGACCTACTCGCTGGTCAGCCGAAACGTCTCCAACGTGCAGCAGGGCGCCAGCATCTACATCTTCAACCAGGTCGGCACGACGCTGTTGTCGCAGATCGGGCAGACCATATCGCTGGATTACCGGGACAGCCGGACCGAGCCGCACGAGGGTTTCCTGATCCGCCTTGGCACCGACTTTGCCGGGCTGGGCGGCACGGCCCGCTACGTGCGGGCCAAGCTTGACGGCACTTACTACATCCCGCTGGAGCGGTTCACCGGCGACGCCGACTGGGGCATTGCCCTCTCGGCGGGCGGCGGATACCTGGCGCCGCTGGGCCGTCCGGAACAGATCATCGACCGGTTCTTCCTGGGCGGCGACAACCTGCGCGGCTTCCAGGTGGGAGGCGCCGGCCCGCATGCCATCGGCACCCCGGCTTTCGGCGGCACGACCAACGACAGCATCGGCGGCCGTCTGATCTACACTCAATCGACCGAGCTGCGCTTCCCGCTGCCCATCTCCGCCGACCTCGGCTTGTCCGGCCGGGCCTTCGTTGACATCGGCTCCTTGAGCGAGGTGACGCGGCTCGGGGCGATCAACGGGGTGGTGCCCCAAGTCGTGGCAGACGCCACGCCGCGCGTCGGCGCCGGCGTCGGCGTGTCCTGGAAAACGCCTTTTGGCCTGATCAACATCGACATCGCCCAGGCGGTCGTCAAACGCCCCTACGACCAGACCCAGGTGTTCCGGTTTGGCTTCGGCACACGGTTTTGAGGTTCGCATGACAGTCTTGACCCGCCCTGCCGCCGTCGCGGCCGCTTTGCTGACCCTGGGGCCGCTGGCCTACCACCCGGCGGCGGCGCAGCAGAACCCGGGATACTTCATTCCGCCCGCGCCCGGAGGCGGCCCGGCGGCACGGGCCGCGCCGTCCCGGCC
>CAXUJE010000554.1:0-3192 GCA_964251035.1 uncultured Acetobacteraceae bacterium | reverse complement strand
CCAGGTCCAGCCTGGCAGTGGCGGCGAGGGCGCGCAGGCGGGCCACCTGACGTTCCTCGCGGGGCGGGTCGGCCGCCAGCAGGTCGTGCTCCGCCTTCACGACGCCGACGCGCTGGGTGCAGCGAAACCGCTTGGCGGGTCCTCGCCAGCAAACAACCAACGTGTCCGATGCGTCCGCTCAGTACGGCCCTTCAAGGCGGGCCTGCTGCCCCACCACCACTTTCTCCTCCAGCGGCACGAATTGCTCGTCGGCCGCAGTACCGTCCACGAAGGTTAGTACGGCGAAGCTCGCCGACCGGTCGAGTGCCGTCAGCGGATGGTGCCAAGTGCCGGCATGGTAGTGGACCCCAAGGTCGCCGGGCACGCGGAAGGCACGGAGGCGCGCCTCGTCGGGGCGGCCATCTCCGCCGTTCGGTGCCACCAGGACGAGGTAGGCGGCGCAGTCGAGCGGCACGAAGCCCTGCGACGAGTGGACGTGCCGCTCCATCTCGATTGCGGTGAGCGGCAGCGCCCGCGGCTCCACGGCGGCGAGGCTGAGGCGCGGGCGCGCCGTCTCGCGCCCGTTCGTCAGCTCGTCGATCAGCTCCAGCCGAGCGGCGCCGGGCGCAGGTCGCGGCAGCAGCAAACCGAAGGGCATGAAGGCCTCCGCCGTGACGTCTTCCAGAACGAGGCGGCGGGTCACGCGGCGGTTTCTGGACAGGGATGGACGGCGCGCCAGTGCTCGGCGATCTCTAGGCGCCGGCAGGTCCAGACGTCGGGCTTCGCCTTCACGTAGTCGAGGAAGCGCGCCAAGCCCGAGGCCCGGCCCGGATGGCCGACGAGCCGCATGTGCAGGCCGACCGACATCATCTTCGGCGCCGCGCGGCCCTCCTCATAGAGCATGTCGAAACCCTCCTTGAGGGCCAGGAAGAAGTCCTCGCCCGTGCCGAGGTTGCCGGTGCCCCATTTCAGGTCGTTATTGGTCAGCGTGTAGGGCACCACCAACTGCGGACGCCCCTCGGCCATGACGTAGTAGGGCAGCTCATCGGCGTAGCTGTCGCTGTCGTAGAGGAAGCCGCCCTCCTCCATCAGCAGCCGGCGCGTGTTGACCGAGGGTCCATAGCGGCAATACCAGCCGAGCGGCCGCACGCCCACGGTGCGCCGCAGGCTCTCGACGGCGCGCCGGACGTGCTCGCGCTCGGTCGCCTCGTCGAGCTTGAAATGCTCTATCCAGCGCCAGCCGTGACAGCAGACATCGTGCCCGGCCTCCCGGATGGCCGCCGCCGCGGGCGCGTTGCGTTCGAGCGCCAGCGCGCAGGCGAAGACCGTCATCGGCAGGCCGCGCTCGGCAAAGAGCCGCATCAGCCGCCAGAAGCCGACCCGGCTGCCATATTCGAACATGCTCTCGGCGGCGAGGTCGCGCTCGCCGCGCGGCACGGCGGCGGTGTTCAGCTCGGTCAGGGCGGCGTCGCTCACGCCGTCCCCGTCCATCATGCTGTATTCCGAGCCTTCCTCGTAGTTCATGACGAAGTTGAGGGCGAGGCGGGCGCCGCCGGGCCAGCGCGGGTCCGGCGGGTGGCCGCCGTAGCCGATGAAGTCGCGGTCGAGTGAACGTGGGATCACGCCGAAGTCTCCGGGATGAAGGACTTAGAACTGCTGTTCCTCGCGGCCGCGCACGAGTTGCGACAGGCAGACCGCAACGACCAGCGCGCCTCCATAGAACATCTCCTGGATGAAAGAGCTGAAACCCAGGAAGACGAGGCCCGTGATGCCCGTCACCAGGAAGTAGACCGCCACGGTGGCGCCCCACGGGTTGAAGCGGCCCGGCACGATGCTGGTCGAGCCGAGGAAAGCCGCCGCGAAGGCAGGCAGCTGGTAGGAGGTGCCCGACACCGGGTCGGCTGCCCCCTGCGTGCCGGCGTAGAGCACGCCCGCCAGCGCCCCGAGCAGCCCCGACATCACCAGGCAGGCAAGGCGGATGCGGTCCGTGTCGATGCCGCTGAGCCGCGCCACCTCCCGCCCCCGGCCGACGAACAGGATCCGCCGCCCGAGCGCCGTGTAGTCGAGCAAATACCAGATCAGCGCGGCAAGGCCGACCGCGTAGTAGAACTCCAGCGGGATGCCGAAGAGGCGGTCGACGATCACGGCGTTCATCAGGCTCGGCGAGATGCCGCTGATCGTCATGGAATCGCTTATCCACAGGGTGAAGCCGTGCAGGAAGGTGCCGGTGCCGAGCGTCACGATGAGCGAGTGGATGCGGAAGACCGTGATCAGCAGCCCGTTGACCACGCCCACCGCGATCCCGATCCCGAGCGCCGCCAGGATAGCCCAGCCAATGCCGACGCCGTAGTTCACGTTGAGCACCGCCACCGCCATGGAGCTCAGCGTCATGACGAAGGCGATCGACAGGTCGAAGTCGTTGGCGGTCAGCGGAATGATCAGCCCCAGCGTCACCACGACCAGCACGGCCTGCGAGCCCAGGATGGTGGAAAGGTTCGGCCAAGTGAGGAACGTGTCGGGGCGGAGGGCGCCGAACAGCGCGATCAGCGCCAGCCAGACCACCACGAGGCCGAACTGCTCGGCCCGGCGCACGAGGAGGCGCGCGCCGTCGCCGGGGCGGCGGGCCGGGGCGTCGAGGGAGGTGTCCTGTGCCATCGCGTGATCCCCTTCAACCCGCGCCGCCGAGGCTGCGCTCGGCGATGGCGTCCTTGCTGATCGCCGTTCCTTCCAGCGTCGCCACGACCCGCCCCCCGGCGAAGATCAGGACGCGCGACGCGATGGCGGCGAGCTGCTCGTAATCCGAGCTGGCGCAGAGCACCGTGGCGCCGGAGGCGGCGGCCTCGGCAATGTGGCGGAACACGGTCTGGCGCGCGCCGATGTCCACGCCCTGCGTGGGTTCGTCGAGCAGGACCAGCTTCGGCGCCATCTGGAGCCACTTGGCCAGCACGACCTTCTGCTGGTTGCCGCCGCTCAGCGCCGCCACCGGCAGCGTGGCGTCGGCGGGCCGGACCTCGAAGCGCCGGCCGAGGGCGCCGGCCCGGGCCACCATGCCGCGCCGGTCGAGCAGCCACCGGCGCAGCGTCGCGCCGAGCGCCGGCATCGTCAGGTTGTCGCTGACCGGCAGCGGGCCGATCACCCCGGCATGGCCCCGGTCGGCCGGGATCAGCACGATCCCCCTGGCGATGGCGGCGCGCGGCGTCAGCGCCGGCAGAC
>CAXUJE010000553.1:0-3200 GCA_964251035.1 uncultured Acetobacteraceae bacterium | reverse complement strand
CAGTTCCAGGTCGCTTCCCCCCCGACCGTGACTGTAGATCAGCCAAATTGGAAGGCAGTACCAGCATCCTATGTCGGCATGCGCGGTTATTATAAGAACTGCTCTACACTCATCCAACAGTTCACTTTTGCCCACACTGAGTCCGATACAAGCGGATACAAATTAACTAAGCTACGGACTCTCACTACGGGTACCTCCTTAAAGATAAGCGCATCTGTGAAGGCATCTGCCCCTGGAGAGGAAGCCAGTGGTGGTGTTGAGTTTACAATCAACCGAACAGAAACGGCGACGGATACAACAGAAGACGATATGACCAAGGGCGGTCAGGTTTCGGTCAGCTTTCCGGTAAATGTTACTCCTAACTCCCTTGCTGTCGTTACGCATCGATGGATGCTTAGGAAAGTTGCAGTTCCTTATCACGGTCTTGTTGTCCTAGATGCAGCGCTAAACGCCAACATTGCAGCTCCGAATGGCACAAGCGTTGCGTTGTTATCCCAAGTCATTCCTGATCCATCAAAGCGCACATTTGAGTTTTCAGGTGAAATCTCCGACACTAATTTGTTCGACACAGGTTTCACTAACATACAAACACCCGTTACAGATCAGGACTGCAAAACTCAAGGCCAGACTGTTCACTACGAGCCATTCTATGACGCCGGTGATTAGTGACCGTTCGCGAGGTCAAATGGCCATTTCCAGCATGCAGGCGCTGAGTGCTAGACGTAAGTCACAGCACACGAGGGGCAGCAACAGACTGAACAAGTGAACAACGACGGAATGTCCGTTGTCGGGAACGGTCAACCTCCGGCGCTGTGGCTTTTGCGGGCGCAAAGCCGTCGTCATCGAACGGCAGCGAGCGTCCGCTTTCGGGACCGTCTGGGGTGCTGTGCCACGGCGTACATGGGTCGATATGGAGCGGCCCCTATTTCGACCGGACACCGGGCGCAACCATGAGGACCTAGGCTTACGCCTAGGCGCGCGCCTATGCCGAACGACCCCACGCGGATCGAGATCATCACCGGCCGCGAGCGCCGCCGTCGCTACAGCGCCGAGCAGAAGCTCGCCTTGGTCGAGGAAACCATGCAACCTGGCATGACGGTTTCGGCCGTCGCCCGCATGCGCGGCGTCTCGCCGAGCCTGCTCTTCAAGTGGAGGCAGCTGATGTCCCAAGGCGGCCAGGTCGCCGTCAAGGCCGACGAGGACGTCGTGGCTGCCAGCCGCGCCCGCGAGCTGGAGCAGCGCGTGCGCGAGTTGGAGCGCCTGCTGGGCCGCAAGACGATGGAGGTCGAGGTGCTCAAGGAGGCCCTGACAGCCGCCCGGGGGAAAAAGCCCGTCTGGCAGTTGCCGTCGCCGCCACGGGACGTTTCCCGGTGAAGGTCGTGGCTGACACACTCGGCGTCGCCCGGTCCAACGTCGTCAAGCAACTCACGGGCCATGGCAGGCCGCGCGGCCGCTACCACCGCCAGGGCGACGACGAACTGCTGGTCGCGATCCGGCAATTGACTGACGCCCGCCCAACCTACGGCTACCGCCGGATTACGGCGCTGCTGAACCGCGCGCGTCGCGCGTCAGGAGCCGAACTCGTCAACCACAAGCGGGTGTTTCGCTTGATGGCGCAAGGCAGGCTGCTGCTGCAACCGCATGTCGGCCACCGGCCAGTCCGCGCGCACGAAGGCACCGTCATCGCCTTGGCGTCCAACCAGCGTTGGTCTTCCGACGGGCTGGAGATCGGCTGCTGGAACGGCGAGGTCGTGCGCGTGGTGTTCGCCATCGACACGCACGACCGCGAGACCATCGCCTGGCAGGCCAGCACCGGCGGCATCAGCGGCGAGATGGTGCGAAACCTCATGCTGGCCTGCGTCGAGCAGCGGTTCGGTGCCTGCCGGGCGCCCCATCCCGTGCAATGGCTCGCCGACAACGGCTCGGCCTACGCCGCGCGCGAGACGCTGGACTTCGCCGCAGCCCTTTCCCTCGTGCCCTGCTTCACGCCGGTCAGGAGCCCCGAAAGCAATGGGGTGAGCGAAGCGTTCGTGAAAACCCTCAAGCGCGACTACGCCCGCGTCCAGCCCCGTCCGGATGCCCTGACCGTGCTGGCCCAGCTCCCGGCCTGGATCGAGGACTACAACGAAAGCCACCCGCATAGCGGCTTGCAAATGCGCTCACCTCGTGAGTTCATGCGCAGCCAAACGCAACCAGCCCCGTGTCCGGTTTAACGGGGGCAACTTCACCCGGGCGGCCCCTGGATCAGCAGGGCGTCGCCATGGGCCGCCCACCGGCAGGCCGCGAGGTCGCGCACCTCTTCGGGTCCAGCGACGGCTGGGCTGTGAAGTCGAACCCTTCCAGCGTGCGCTGGTGGGGGAACCTGGCGGTGCCAGCGAAACCGCATGGCGGTTTGCGCGAGGTGCCCATCTGGATGCGGCGCCCCTCGCGGTGCGACACCTCCGCCCGGCACAAAAGCGCCAGGGTTTCGCGCAAGGGCAGGTCGCCGCGCGCCGCCTCGTCCAGCAGCCCGTCCAGCCAGCCGCGAACGCTTCGCGTTTCGGCGAGGTCGCGCAGCGCGGTCAGCTTCAAGCGCGCCAGCATGTCCGGCAGCGCGTCCACGTCGGCGCTCACCAGCCGCCTCCCGCAACCTGCCCATACCCGGACAGGGGCCGCAGCAGCTCGGTGCCGGGCAGCGCTCGGAGGACAGCGCCGGGTCAGCCTTGGCGCCGCTGTCCTCCTCCCTTCCGCCCGGCACGGTGCCGTGCAGGTGGGCGCGGTCCACCGCGCGCTCGCGGCGGCCGAGGCGCTTGTCGTGGCAGGCCACCTCCGCCCCGGCATGGTGGATGCGGACCTTGGCCCCGCCCACCACCACGCTGACCTGGGCGCCGGTCAGCCGCCACGGCACGCTGTGGTGGTCGGTGCCCACGTCCACGCAGGCGTCGTCCTCGGGCGAACCTCTCGGTTCGACCTGGACGCGGCGGGTCAGCTCGCGCCCTTGCCGGAACGGCGGGCGGCCGTTCAAGGGGCGCAACGCCGCAGCCTGCTGGCGCGTGAACCGCACCATCGGCGCCTCGCCGGTGGTGCCATGCACCCGCCGGCCGCGGAGCAGCGCTCCCAGCGGGTCCGCCACCTCGCGCACCCACCAGGCCAGGTGCGCCTCCAGCGCCCCCCAGGACGCGAAGCGGCGCCCGGCGATGGCGTTGTGCTTGACGTAGCCC
>CAXUJE010000552.1:0-3200 GCA_964251035.1 uncultured Acetobacteraceae bacterium | reverse complement strand
CAGTGAGCGGAAAGATCGAAGGGTTTCGCGACCAGATGGTGCGGGCGGGGGAGATCAGGGTGCACGCGGTGGTTGGCGGGAAGGGACCGCCGCTCGTCCTGCTCCACGGCTTTCCGCAAACCTGGTGGGAGTGGCGCAGGATGATGCCCCAGTTGGCCGAGACGCACACCGTCGTCGCGGTGGACCTGCGGGGGGCAGGCCATTCGGATTGCCCGCAGGACGGCTACGACAAGGCGACGATGGCGGCGGACGTCCATGCCGTGATGCAGGCTTTGGGCTTTGATCGCTACGCCGTGTGCGGGCATGACATCGGGGCAATGGTGGCGTTGGCGCTGGCCTGCACGCATCGCGGCGCCGTCACACGTCTTGCGATCCTGGACGTCTCTCAGCCTGGCTGGAGCGGATGGGAGGCCAACTGCGCCAAGCCCGCGATGTGGCACTTCGCTTTCCACCAGAAGCGCGACCTGCCGGAGCGCCTGATCTTTGGTCGCGAGTATGACTACGTCTCGACCTTCATCTTCGATCGCGCCTTCGACCATGGCGCTCATACGATCGAGGACTTCCAGGTGTTCGCCGGCTCACTGGCTCAACCCGGCAATACCCGAGGCGGCCTTGAGTGGTATCGCGCCTTTCCGACCGACCACCGCAATGCTCTGGCGTGGAAACAGGAGAAGCTGGCGATGCCGGTGCTGGCCCTGGGCGGCGAGCACAACTACGGCTCAGGGATGGTCGCCATGCTGGAGGAGTTCGCGTCCGACGTGTCCGGCGGCAGCATCGCGGGCTGCGCACATTGGCTGCCCGAAGAACGCCCGACCGAGACGGCGGACGCGCTCATCCAGTTCCTGACGTGAGCAAGGCAACGGTGACAGACAGTCCCAACGACCCTGGCGAGGGCGCCCACGACACGGGTCAACTGCCAATTTCCGGTGTGGGCCCCGGGTCCGCCGCCGTGGTTGGCGCAACGCGGGGGGGGGGGTTGGCGGGGGGGGGGGGGGGCAAGGGGCCGCCGGTCCTCCTGCTCCATGGCTACCCGGAAACGCATGCGGCTTGGCACGAGGTGGCCCCGACCCTTGCCAAGCACCACACGGTCGTGGTTCCGGACCTGCCGGGCTATGGCAGGAGCCTGCTGACCGATGCCGGAGCGTGGGACAAGCGGGAGGTTGCCGCCGAACTCGTCGCGATGATGCGGCATTTGGGCCACGAGCGTTTCCACCTAGCCGGGCACGACCGTGGCGCCCGGGTGGGATACAGGCTGGCCCTCGACCATGCCTCCCGCGTCAGCTCCTTCTGCCCGATGGCGGTGGTGCCGATCCTGGACGTCTGGCCGGCGGTGGATCGGGAGTTCGCCAAAGGGGCCTTCCACTGGTTCCTCTTCCTGCAACCCAGCGCTCTCGTGGAGACGCTGCTGGCCGCCGATCCCGACGCCTTCCTGGATGCCACGCTGACCCACATGGCCGGTACGCTGGACAAGCTGCATCCGGCGGCACTGGCGGACTATCGCGCGGCGTTCCGCCGCCCGTCCGTCCGGGCTGCGATCATCAAGGACTACCAGGCGGCGGACGGGCCAGACGCGGCCCATGATGCGGCCGACCAGGCGGCCGGGCGGAAGCTTTCATGTCCCGTCTTGGTGTTCTGGCCGGAGGAACGCCTTGTCGCCGAGGGGGCCGGAGGTGGCGCGATCACCGCGGTCGATGTCTGGCGCCGATGGGCCGCCGACGTGTCGGGCGTCAGTGTGTCCTGCGGTCACCTGGTTCCGGAGCACGCCGCCTCCGAGGTCGTCCAGGCCATCCTGCGGTTCTTCGAAGCCGCGGCAGCACGGGGCCAAGGCACCGTCGGCCACCTCGGCTGGAACTAACGAGTAGGCTGCATGCCCCGCCACCTCCACCCGAGGATGCCGCGACGCCGGCTGTTGGCGAGGAAACGGCACCACGAGGCGCAATGGCACTGCTGGCCTTCGTGTTTGCCGCGACGTGGGTGGTCAGCACTGGGATGGCCGCGCACCTGCGGCGGTTGTTGCAAGCTGCGGGCGCGAGCGCGTCGGGCGCCATCGCCGCGACCGCCCTGGTCGGGCCGGCGCAGCTGGCTGCGCGCTTGGTCGACCTGCCGCTCGCCCTATTCGGTCCGGCCGGCTACGGGCTGCGGACGGGAGTGCTGTCGGTGCCGGCGCGCGTGGCGCAGGCTGGGGCGCCGTTGTTGTTCGGACTGTTGCTGGACCGGGTGGGCTTAGGCGTGCTGCTGGTGTCCTCCGGGCTGGGTCTCGCCTCTACAGCGGCGCTGCTGGCGCTGCAGGCGCCACGCACTTCTGTGCGCGGGTCCGCCTCCGGCTTCCTGCATGGTCGAGACTGACTGCGCATATGAGGCTGCGCACTGACCGGCAGACATGGGCGTCAAACCCATCGGCGTAAGCAAAAGCACCGCAAGGCCGGTCGGCGACGTCGAGGACCGCTGGACGCTGCGCGCTGCCGACCGCGCGCTGCTCGGCAACAAGAGCGGCGCCACACGCCTGGGCTTTGCCGTGCTGCTCAAGCTGTTCCAGGCCGAGGGCCGCTTTCCGCGCCGCCCGGAGGACGTGCCCGTCGCCGCCGTCGAGGCCATCGCGGGCCAGGTCGACGTGACAGCGGCCGTTTGGCAGGGCTACGACTGGCGTGGCAGGACGATCGAATACCACCGTGCCCAGATCCGTGCGGCGCTCGGCTTTCGTGAAGCCACGCTGGACGATGCTGAGGCACTCGGCCGCTGGCTGGACGGCCAGGCACTCGCCCTTGAACGCCGGCCGGACCGGCTGCTGGCTGCCGCGCGCGAACGTTTTCGGTCGCAGCATCTGGAACCGCCATCGCCCGAACGCCTGGAGCGGCTGGTGCGCTCCGTCCTGCGCCGGCACGAGGAGGCATTCTGCGCCGCCCTGCTCGCGCGCCTGCCATCCGAAACGATCGCCGGGCTCGACGCCTTGTTGCGCCCGCCCGATCCCGGCACAGAGAGCGGCAACAACGATGAACCCGACCCGGCGCCACCCCTGCTCGTACTGCGGTCCGGCACCGGCCAGGCCAGCCTGCAGAGCGTGGGCGACGAAGCCGCCAAGCTGACCCGCATCCGATCCGTCAACCTGCCCGCCGGCCTGTTCGACGGCGTGCCGTCCCGGATGCTGCTAGCCTACCGCCGCCGGGTCGGGGCCGAGGAGCTGCATGAACTCCGGCGGCATC
>CAXUJE010000551.1:0-3201 GCA_964251035.1 uncultured Acetobacteraceae bacterium | reverse complement strand
GGGCGGGCGGGTGCGGCCGCCCGGCGGGCGCCCGGGGGGCGGCGGCGCTCTCGCTCGGCGAGCGCCCGGGGCGGAGCCGGCGCGCGCTGGACGCCATCGCCCTGGCGGCGCTGGCGGCCGAGCTTGCGGCGGCCACGGCCTCGCACCGGACATATCGGCAGAAGGGCGTCGCCACAGCACTCGACGGCGGCTGGGGGCAGGCGGAGCGGCTCGGCGCCACGGGGGCCGGCACCTTGCTGCCGCTTGGGCTGCACGCCGCGTCGCTGCTGCTCGGACGCGGCCGCGCGCCCTCCTTGTCCCGCCTGGCCTCGCTCGCGATCCTGGCCGGCAGCGCAATGCTGCGCGTCTCGATCATGGCGGCGGGCGACGAGTCGGCACGGCGTCCGGAGATCAGCCTCCGCTACGCGCAGCCGGAGAACTTGCCTGAGTAGCCTGCCAGTTCTTCGCCCGGACGCCTCGATGCCCAGAGACACAGATGGTCAGGCTCTCTGGCGCCTTGAAGCGGCTGCGGTAGCTGGCGGGACTGATGCCCAGGTTCGTCCGGAAGTGGTGGCGCATGGTTGCGGCTGTGCCGAAGCCGCACGCGGCTGCCACGTCCTCGATCGGCAGCGCAGCATCCTCCAGCAACTCGCGCGCCCGCGCGACGCGCTCGGCAGCCAGCCAGGCACCCGGGCTTGTGCCGCTGGCTTCCTGGAACTTCCGGTGCAGGGCGCGCGGGCTGACGGCAGCCCCGGCCGCCAGCCGCGCCACGGGCCAGTCCTGATCCAGCGTTGCACGCACCCGGTCCAGCAAGCGGGCCAGCCGCGAGCCGCTGGCCCGCTCGCGCGGCACGGGGCGCTCCACGTATTGCGCCTGACCGCCGTCACGGTGCGGCGGCACGACAAGGCGGCGAGCGACCTGGTTGGCGACGTGCGGCCCCCAGTCACGACGGATCAAGCAGAGGCAAAGGTCCAGCCCGGCGGCGCTTCCGGCTGCGGTCAGCACGCTGCCCTCGTCCACATAGAGCACGTCGGGGACGAGTGTCAGGCCAGGGTGGCACGCGGCCAGCGCGTCGAAGTAGCGCCAGTGCGTGGTGGCGCGCCTGCCGTCCAAAAGCCCGGCTGCCGCGAGCACGAACGCGCCGGAGCACAAGGACAGAACCCGTGCTCCCGCCGCATGTGCGGCACGCAAGGCGTCGCACAACGGCGTCGGCACCGGCTCGTCCACCCCGCGCCAGCCCGGCACGATCACCGTGCCGGCCCCGGCGAGGAGGTCCAGGCCGCCGTCAACGCCGATGGTGATGCCGCCTGCCGCCCGAAGCGGCCCCGGCTCCGCTGCGGCCACGGCGAAGCGGTACCAGCCCGGCCCTATCTCCGGACGCGGCAGGCCGAACACCTCGACGGCGCAGCCGAACTCGAAGGTGCATAGCCCGTCATAGGCGACCGCGACGACAAGCGGGTTTCTCAGGGGTGACACGGACCATCTGCGGCCAGGATTTGGCATGATCTTGACGTTATGGGTCATTCATGCCGCTGACCAGTGTCCGAGTGGACGGTGCAAGGTGGGGCGGTCCAGAGAAAGAGGTTGCCATGCTTCCCAGCCCCGTCGCGCGAACACCGACCGCACCGTCATCCGAGGCGCTCGCCCACTTCGTCCGCCGCTTGTCGCTGGAAACAGACTGTGCGGACGTGCATGAGGCCATGGCCCGCGCGGGCGGCCCGCCTCCGGACTTTGTGCTGCTGGATGTGCGTGGGCCGGCTGCCTACGCCCGGTCCCATGTGCCTGGCGCACTGAACCTGCCATATCGAGAAATGACGGCCGAGCGGATGGCGGAGTGGCCGGACGGCGCCTTGTTCGTCGTTTACTGCGCCGGGCCGCACTGCAACGCCGGGGACCGCGCCGCGCTGCGCTTGGCGGGGCTTGGCCGGCCGGTGAAGCTGATGCTCGGCGGCATGACGGGTTGGGCCGATGAAGGCTTCGCGTTTACCTCGGGCGAGCGGCCCGGTTCGGTGACGGATGCCGGCGTACCCGTCACGCAAGCAAGGTGATCCGGTTTCTGTTCCCAGCCTAGGCGGTGGATGTACCCTCCCTTCCGTACAGGAACCTCGGCCCGGCATCCCCGTTTGCGCTTTCGCATCCAGGAGGCCGCCATGCCGTTCATCGAGACCGCGGACAAGACGACGCTGTTCTACAACGATTGGGGCAGCGGCCCGCCCGTCGTCCTGATCCATGGCTGGCCGCTCGACTCCGACATGTGGGAATACCAGTCCACCTTCCTGGCGTCCCAGGGCCTGCGCGTCGTCGCCTATGACCGGCGCGGCTTCGGGCGCAGCAGCCAGCCCTGGACCGGCTACGACTACGACACCTTCGCCGACGACCTGAGGGCGGTCATGGACGGTCTGGGACTGGAGGGCGCGACGCTCATGGGCTTCTCCATGGGTGGCGGCGAGGTCGCGCGCTACATGAGCCGGCATGGCGGGGCGCGGGTGGCGAAGGCCGTGCTGGTGGGGGCCGTGACGCCCTACCTGCTGCAGGCGCCGGACAACCCGGACGGGGTGCCGCGCAACGTCTTCGACGGGATGGTCGAGGGCTTGCAGAAGGACCGCCCGCACTTCCTGGCAACGTTCGGCAAGCAGTTCTTCGGCGCGGGCATGCTGAACTTCACCGTCACCGCCGAGATCCTGCAATGGTCGCTGATCATGGCGATGCTCGGCTCGCCCAAGGCGACGCAGGACTGCGTGCGCGCCTTCTCGGAAACCGACTTCCGGGGCGACATGGGCGCGTTCCGGGTGCCGACCCTGGTGATCCACGGAGCCGGCGACGCGACGGTGCCGGCGGACAAGTCGGGGCGCGTCGCCGCCAAGATGATCCCCGGCGCGGAGCTGCTGGAGTACCCGGGCGCGCCGCACGGGCTGTTCTTCACGGAGAAGGACCGGCTCAACCAGGACCTGCTCGCCTTCATACGGCGTTAGTCCACAGCGGAACGACGGCGCGGATGGAGGAGGGCAAGATGGAGCACAGGACCGTTGCCGCAAAGGGCGCGTCGTTCCACGTCGCCACGGCCGGGTCAGGGCCGCCCTTGCTGCTGCTGCACGGCTGGCCGGAGTATTGGCGCACCTGGGAGCCGGTGATGCAACGCCTGCAGGACCGCTTCACCCTGATCGCCCCCGACCTGCGCGGCTTCGGCGCCAGCGACAAGCCGGCGGGTCCTTGGGGCGCCGG
>CAXUJE010000550.1:0-3202 GCA_964251035.1 uncultured Acetobacteraceae bacterium | reverse complement strand
GTGCCGCATGCCCGCCGCGCGCCGCAAGGGTGCAGGCCGCAAGCGGCCCGCGCTGCGCGCGCCCTTGCCCCGCGCGCCGGGATGCGGCGTTGGAAAGGTGTTCAGAGAACCCTGATGGAGGAGCACCCCGCCATGATGGACGACGCACGACTGTTCCGCCGCACCGACCCGGACTTCCCGGTCACGCGGGCCGTCCAGCAGCGGCTCGTCGCCGCCGGGCGCGTGGAAGGGGAGGGGCCGCTGGCCGCCTGCGCCGCCCATGCGTCCACCAGAATCGGCAAGGCCGAGGACGCCGGGACACCCAGCCCGGCGTTGCCGGAGCCAGGCGGGCCGAGCATCCCGCTCGGCGAGACGGGCCACGGCACGCTGCACCTCGACCTGAACCGGCTGCTGGCGGGCCGCTGCCTGATCCAGGGCTCGTCCGGCGCCGGCAAGAGCATGACGCTGCGCCACCTAGTCGAGGAAGCGCACGACTACCTCACCACCATGCTTGTGGATCCGGAGGGCGAGTTCGACGGGCTTGCAAAACACATAGGTGCCGCGACTATCCGGGCCAGCGAGATCTCCCCGGACGGCCTGACCGCCGCGGCGGTGCGCGCCCGCCACCACCGCCTGCCCCTCCATCTCGACCTCAGCGACCTTGAGCCGGACGTGCGGATCAACAAGGCGGCGGCGTTCTTCTCTGGCCTGCTCTCGTCGCCCAAGGAGGACTGGGCGAACACGGTGCTGGTCGGGATCGACGAGGGGCATCTGCTCGCGCCCCACCTCGCGGCGTCGGCGCGCGACGCCGAGGTGCGGCGGCTGGGGGTGGCCACCATGACCGACCTGTCCAGCCGCGGCCGCAAGCGTGGCATCAGCACGGTGATCGCGACCCAGCGCCTGGCCAAGCTGGCGTCCAGCGTGGTGAGCGAGCTGCACAACGTCCTGATCGGCCTCAACATCTACGACCGGGACGTTTCGCGGGCGGCCGACCTGCTGGGCTTCGGCACGGAGCAGGCAGCGGCGCTGCGCGAGCTGCGGCCCGGCGCGTTCTACGCCTTGGGTCCGGCGCTATGCCCTCGTCCGACCCTGGTGCGGGTCACGCCGGCGGTGACGCGGCACGCAGGCGCCACGCCCGATCTGATGGCCTCGGCCGAGGTGTCCCCGGACGAAGCGCGCAGCCTGCTGGACCTCGACGCCCTGCGGGACATCGGACCCGCGAGCCCGCCCGCCTTGCCGGCGCGCGCCGGGCTGCGTGCCCTGGATGGTTTCCTGCTGGAGCCGCACGCGGCGGACGCCGCCCGGGTGGTGGCGGCGCTGCGGGCGATCAGCCCGAACGCGACCACCGCGGCCGACCTGTCGCGGCACCTCGGGGCGGACATGGACGCCGTGCACGGGGCGCTCGACCTGCTCGCCGCGGCCGGGGCGGTGGACACCATGCTGCGGGGCGAGGCGCGGATCGCCCGCCTGTCGGCGCGGCTGCGCTTGCGGGCGTCAGACGCGAACGTGGTGGGGCTGGCATGATGCAGGACCTCGCTTTCGACTTGGTGGAGCTGGTGCCCTGCCCGGAGCCGGCGCGGGACGGCCCGGGCGCCGCGGTGCGCGAGGTGGCCTTTCGCGAAGACGCCTGGCTGCCCGGAGACATCGACAACCTGCGGCAACGCTTCGCGGCCGACGAGGACCTGCGGGAGATTGCCGACGCCCTGGACCGCACGCTCGCAGCCGTCCGCACCAAGGTCCGCGACCTCGGCCTGCGCCGGAACAGCAGCCGGCCCTGGCCCGGGATGGACGACGCCTACCTGGCCGAGCACTACGGCCACGAGGCGACCAGCACGATCGCGGCGACGCTGGGCCGGTCCTGCGGCGCCGTGTACGCGCGAGCCGGCCTGCTCGGGCTGACCGAGGGCAACGCACCAGAGTACACGGACTGGGAGATCGCGCAGATCCGGGCGGGCTACGCCCTGGGCACGCCGGTCGCCCAGCTCGGCGTGCTGATCGGCCGGCCGGCGTCGGGCATCGCGACCGTCGCGTCGCGGCTCGGCATCCGGCACGCGAACGGCCCGCGTAGCTGGTCCGGCGCCGAGCAGCAGCGGGCGCTCGAACTGGCCGAGGCCGGCCTGCGCTACGCCGTGGTCGCCGACCGGCTGCACGGGGAAGGGTTCCCGCGCCGCTCCGGCAACACCGTCGGGCAGATCCTGCGCCGGCTGGGACATGAAAGGGGCTGGGGCCGGCCTTGGCTGCCCGAAGAGGACGATTTGCTGCGCGACGCCTACGCGCACGGCAAGAGCCTCACGCCGCTGCGGACCCGCCTTGGGCGAAGCCGCACCTCCATTGCCTGGCGCGCGGGCGAGCTGGAGCTGCAAGGCACGCACGCCCGGCCGAACGGCTGGCGCACCAAGCCGTCCTGGACCGAGGAGGACATCGCGGTGCTGCGTCGGGATTACGGCACCGTGCCGACGCCGGAGCTGGCGCGGCGGCTTAACCGCCCGAAGGCCGGCGTCTACACTAAGGCATGGTCGCTTGGGCTGAGGCACGGCTTCATGCGGGCGTTCAGCGAGGACGAGGAACGTGCGATCCGCATCGCGCACCACCACGGCGTTTCGCTCACCGATCTCAGCGCCGCGCTGGACCGGGACCCGGCCGTGGTCAGCAAGCACGCGATCCGCATGGGCATTCCGTTCAGCGCACGCACGCGGCGGGCGCCCCGCGGGCTGAGGCGGAACCGGCCGCCGGTCACGCTCGGGATGCTGCTGGCGATGGACGAAGGCGAAAGCCAAACACCCGGGACGGAGGCTGCGCCTCGCCAAACCGGGGCAAATGGCTGATATCCTGCAATTACGGAGGTATGACGATGTTTCAATCAGCAAACAGGGCCAGGGTGTTCTGGACGGTGGTCTGCCTGGCCAGTGCTGCCGTGTCCTTGTGCTCACTCGGCGTCACGCTCTACTCCACAGTCCGAACAAAGCAATTCGCCGAGTACATCGCGTGCCTCAAGCAGGGCGGCTACTACGAGTGCCGCCCGGGCTGGGCGATCGTCGCGGACATGAAGCCTGACCGGTAAGGCCGCGATGACACGATAAGAAGCGGAAGCAGCAACGCGGGAAGGACGACAACCAGGAGAGAACCGGACAGGAGATCAGCGAGGGTTGCCGCCGCCCCCGCCCCCCCCCCCCACAGGGAGAGCCCCCCCGCCCGGCCCCCCCCCGCCCCCGGCGCGGGCCCC